>CAMAXR010000018.1 GCA_945862195.1 Hylemonella gracilis | reverse complement strand
CCAGCGGTCATCCACTGCACGCCGCCGTTTTGCAGCAAGCCCTCGTGTCCTGCGCTGTCGCGGTGGCGCATGCGTCCTGCCACCATGTAGGTCACGGTTTCAAAGCCGCGGTGGGGGTGGTTGGGAAAACCGGCAATGTAGTCGTTGGGGTCGTCGCTGGCAAAGTGGTCCAGCATCAAAAAAGGGTCCAGGCGCTGCTGCAAGTCTTGCGTCAAGACCCGTGTGAGCTTGACCCCAGCCCCGTCGGTGGTGGCCTGGCCGCGCACGCGGCGTTCTAGGGTTCTAAAAGTCTGAGTCATCGCATGACTTTAAGCCTTAAACGGGATCCACGTGCGTCATGAGGCTTAAAACGCGGTGGCGTTGCAACACGCGCTCTTGTGCGTCCACCGCTATGGCGTGACCGGCTTCTACGGTGAGGTGCTTGTCTACGCCCAAGTGCACGTCCACCAAAATCATGTCGCCCATTTTGCGGGTGCGCAAATCGTGCACATCGCGAACGCCCTCGGTCTGGCGGATGGTGTCGGTGATGGCGGCCACCTCGGCCAAGTCGGCCGAGCGGTCCAGCAGATCGTGCAGGGCACTCCAGCCAAAGCCCCAACCCATTTTGGCGACCATCAAGCCCACAATCAGCGCGGCAATGGGGTCAAGCAGGGGGTAGCCCGCCATATTGCCCAAAATGCCCAGCCCCACCACCAAGGACGATGCAGCGTCAGAGCGGGCATGCCAGGCGTTGGCCACCAGCATGCTGGACTTGACCTCTTTGGCCACCATGAGCATGTACCTAAACAGCAGCTCTTTGCTGACCAGCGCCGCCAGTGCCACCCACAGGGCAGATGCGTCCACTGTTGGAATTTCATCGTGGTGTTGGATGAGTTGTGTGGCGTTCCACAGCATGCCCGCCCCCACCGCCAAGAGCAGTACACCCAAAAAAAGCGAGGCGGCGTTTTCAAACCGTTGGTGCCCGTAGGGGTGGTCTGCGTCGGGGTCTTTTTTGCTGTGTCGGCTGGCCCACAGCACCACAAAGTCAGACACCAAGTCAGACAGGGAATGTACGCCGTCTGCCACCAAAGCCTGAGACTTGGTGAGCACGCCCACCACCACTTGCACCGTGCTGAGCACCACGTTGACCACCACACTCACCCAAGTGCTGCGGTTGGCCGCTAAGGCGCGGCTTTCAACCAAAGCTTGCGGGGTTTCGCTGTCGGAATCCGGGTTATCCGCTTGATCCACATGGGGATGGAGTGCACTCATGGCGCACGTGCTTTCATGCGTTTGAGCCTTTTGCGCTCTAACACTTTCAACAGCACATAGGTGCCCGCACCAATCAAGCCCGAGACGATGGCAAAGGCCGCGTACGAGAGCGGCCAAGGGATGCCCTCGGTCATCATGGAAAACTCCGACATGCCGCCCATGCCCGCCAAGATGTTGATGGGCATAAACACCACGCTGAACACCGTGAGCTGGTTGATGCGCTTGTTCTGGTTGATGTTGATGAAGCCGATGGTGGCGTCCATTAAAAAGTTGATTTTGTCGAACAAAAACGCGGTGTGGCTGTTGAGGGACTCAATGTTGCGCAAAATTTGGTTGGCCTCGGTGACCTGGTCGGGTTTGAGCAGTCTGCCGCGCATTAAAAAGTTGAGGGCTCGCTGGGTGTCCATGATGTTGCTGCGGATATGACCATTTTGGTCTTCTTCTTCGGCAATGTCAGCCAATATTTCACCGGCTTCTTGGTCGGTGATGCTTTCGCTCAGCACATGGTGGCCCACTTGGCCCAGTTTGGCGTAAATGTTCTCCAGCGAGTCGGCTGAACACTCCACATCGGCACCATACAGGTCCAGCAGCAAGTCGATGCTGTCGGTGATGTAGCCGGGCTGGGTCAGGGTGCGGCGTTGCTGCAGCCTAAACACGGGCAGTTCTTCATTGCGCAGCGAAAACAACACCCCGCCGTGCAAGATAAACGCCACGGGCACGCTTTTGGAGCCCTGTGACTTGTCGTGCAAAAAGTTGGAGTGCAGGTGGATGTCGTCGTTCTCTTCCACATAAAACCGCGCGGTCACTTCGAGCTCGGTGGCCTCTACCGGATCAGCCAGCTCTACCCCAAAGTGGGCCCCAATAAACGCACGCTCTGAGGCGGAGGCGTTGATGAGGTCAATCCACACCGGCTTGGTGCCTTCAAGCACCTTGCGGTCGGTGATGTGCACCTGCCGCACTTTGCCCTCCACCAGCTCGTAGAGGTTGATTTTGCTGCCCGCAAAGTGGGGTTGTCGCTCACCGGCGATGACTTGGCGGCGGTCTTCGCTCACTTCCCACAGCACCTCGTTTTGTCTGGCCGGTGGTATGCGGGCCCACAGTTTTTGGGCATCCAGCTCAGCCAAAGTGTCTAGGTACACGCCCAGCTCGGGCGTGCTTTGCCGCTCTATAAAAAAGCTCAGCTCCGCTTGTTGCTGCTTGGCCAGCAGGGACGCAATCAGGTCGCTCTTGTTGGTGGGCTGTGTGGCGGCTTGCGGCGCCAGCTCCACCTTCTGCAGCATGACGGTGAGTTTTTCAAGTGACATGGCAGCCTGTAGGTGTGCAAAAGCTCAGTGTCTTCTGGGGGTGAATTAAAACTCCGAATGCCATCTTACTGAGTAGACACTCATGGGCCCGCGGTCTTGGTTGTATCCCGGGTTTAGGACGTATTGCCAGCCTACCGAGAAGGCGTTTTGCAGTTTGCCCACCTTGGTGTTGATGTCGTCCACACTCCAGCGGTACCAGGCTTCAAAGGCGCGCTCGGAGCCATAATTGAGGGTGTTGGCCACGCCATCGCCCACAAAAAACCCTTTGCCGCCGGCGCTCAAGTAATCACGATGTGCCTGCGACAAGTCGTTGGTGGCCAATGCCACGCCGACGCGGTCTTGCCCACGCCCCCAAGCTTTGCCGGTGAACACGCCACCCACAGACCACTGCTGGTCAATTTCAACAAAGTTGTATTGCTCAAACTCACCGTTGTTTTTGCTGTATCTGAAAAACACGCCCGCTTCTTCGTCAAACGGTGCCATCAGGGTGATGCCGTAGCCGGTTTTGGTTTGCTCGCTGCGTGGAATCGACAGGTAATCGATGCTGGCTATACCGGCTATTTGGGCGGCGTCTTTGTAGGAAAACATCTGCGCATTGTTACGGTAATAAATGATGCTGCCGCGCATGGGCCCATGCTGCAGGCGCAAGGGCAGGTCGGTTTCAAACTCGATCTGATCGCCATAGTGAATGCCCAAGGCCTCGTCCAAGGCATATCCATTGGGCTCCACCGGGACAGCGGTTCTCGCAAAGCGCAACGCCCAAGTGGGGGTGGTGTAGTCCAGCATGACGCCTTGTGTGTAGCCCCTTGCATCCGCCGCGTAGTCCCAAGCCCCATGCGTGAGAAAAGACCAGTTCATAAATTGCGACCTGGGATCTTTGGAGTAGGGGTTGGCGTCAAAAAAGTCCAACAACGAAAAGTTGCCTGCCACCAGCGTCCAGCGGTTGGCGGTGGCTTTGCCGCCCATTTCGTTGAAGTCGGGCTCAATGTCCACGGTGTCGCCGTCGCCATTCCAGCGCTGCAAAAAAAACATGCGTGCGCGGTAGCTGGACCACGCCATATTGGCCCCACGTTGTAACTCGCCATTGGGGATGGACGCGGTGCCTAAAGACTTGGATAAGGATCTGCCTCTGGCCGACTCTGGGTTGATGTGAAATTGTGCGCCCTTCCACAGGCGCAGACCCACATCGGCGGTGACCGTCATGGAGAAGCCCTCTTCTGAAAGTGGCGACAACATGTTGGCGCTGTCTGAATAAGGTGTGGGCGTGTTGAATGCGGGTTTGCTCTGTCCTATCCAGGTGGTTTGGGCGTGGATGGCAATGCGTGGCGCTTCATCAAGTTTGAGCGTGTTGCTTTCTTTTGGCTGGCTCTGTGCCCCAGCGGCCCCAAGGCACAGCAGGGCGGTAAGCGCCCACGCTTTGATGCATCTTGACATGGCGTTCGGCAAATCAAAGGAAGGCAGGCAATTGGCGTGCAGGTGCGTGAAGATTCGTGACGCAAACATGTGTTGAGCAGATTAAATGGGAACAGATCTAAATAACGCCAAACTCTGGCGGTTAGTTTTGCGCTTAGGCAGGCTGTTAAGTTGGCGGGTTACTTGAGAGAAGACACTCTACTATGCTTTGGTGACGTGATTGTGGGTAACGCTTGAGATTAGCGCTTGTGTAGCTTATGTGGAGTTCAGTTGTGGCGCGCAAGATTTGCCCCTAATCAGCGTTGCAATCGCTAGAATCTGCCCTCCCACGCTTTGCTTGTCGACGCACCCGGTGCAGCAAGCCCATTAGACATGTTGTACCCCCAAATTTTTGACGTTATTGTGGTCGGCGGAGGTCACGCCGGAACCGAGGCCGCGCTGGCGTCTGCGCGTATGGGCTGCCGCACCCTGCTGTTGACGCACAACATTGAAACCTTGGGGCAAATGAGTTGCAACCCCAGCATTGGCGGCATAGGCAAGGGCCACCTTGTGAAAGAGGTGGACGCTCTGGGCGGCGCCATGGCCTTGGCCACGGACGAGGGCGGCATACAGTTTCGCACCCTCAACAGCTCCAAGGGGCCAGCGGTTCGGGCCACCCGCGCCCAGGCCGACCGCATTTTGTACAAAGCCGCTATACGGCGCATGCTCGAAAACCAACCCCACTTGTGGCTGTTTCAGCAATCGGTGGACGACCTGATGGTGGAGTCCACCGGTACCGGCGAGCGAGTGGTGGGAGCGGTCACTCAGGTGGGGATTAAGTTTCGCAGCCACGCCGTGGTGCTGACAGCCGGTACGTTTTTGGATGGAAAAATTCATGTGGGCCTGAACAACTATGCGGCGGGTCGCGCCGGTGACCCGCCCGCGGTGAGCTTGTCTGCCCGTTTGAAGGAGCTCAAGCTGCCGCAAGGGCGCCTGAAAACCGGCACGCCTCCGCGCATAGACGGGCGCAGCATTGACTTTTCTCAGTGCTTAGAGCAGCCGGGCGATGCGGTGGAGCCGGTGTTCAGCTTTATGGGGCATCGGTCCATGCACCCCAAGCAGGTGCCGTGCTGGATCACGCACACCAATGCGCGCACGCACGACATCATTCGCGCGGGCTTTGACCGCAGCCCCATGTTCACCGGCAAGATTGAAGGTGTGGGGCCGCGCTATTGCCCGAGCGTTGAAGACAAAATCAACCGCTTTGCAGACAAAGAAAGCCACCAAATTTTTCTGGAGCCCGAAGGCCTGACCACCCACGAGGTTTACCCCAACGGCATTTCCACCAGCTTGCCCTTTGACGTTCAGTACGACTTGGTCCGCTCCATGAAAGGCCTAGAAAACGCGCACATTCTGAGGCCCGGCTATGCCATTGAGTACGACTACTTCGACCCGCGTTCGCTCAAAAGCAACTTTGAAACACGCCAGATTGGCGGCCTGTTTTTTGCCGGGCAAATCAACGGTACTACCGGTTATGAAGAGGCGGCGGCCCAGGGGTTGTTTGCGGGCATCAATGCCGCCATCCAGTGCCGTCAGCTTGCGGGCGAGCAGGGCGCGCCAGATTATTGGCTGCCCCGCCGAGATGAGGCTTACTTGGGTGTGATGGTGGACGACCTGATCACTAAGGGCGTGACCGAACCCTACCGCATGTTCACCAGCCGTGCCGAATTCCGCTTGCAACTGCGCGAAGACAACGCCGACCTGCGCTTGACCGAGATCGGTCGCAAGTTGGGCCTGGTGGACGATGTGCGCTGGGATGCGTTTTGCCGCAAGCGCGATGCGGTTTCACGTGAAACCGAACGCCTTAAGTCCACTTGGGTGAACCCGCGCAATCTCTCGCAGGCCGAAGCCGAGCGCGTGTTGGGCAAAGCCATTGAGCGCGAGTACAACTTGTTTGACTTGTTGCGTCGGCCCGATGTGAGCTACGAAGCGTTGGCTGACATGGGCGCGTCTGCGGCCGCGGACACTGCCGTTTCACGTGAAACAACTTGGCGCGAAACACTCCAGGAAAACCTGGGCAACCTGTATGCGCCGGTGGTGGAGCAGGTGGAGATTGCTGCTAAATATTCCGGCTACATCGACAGGCAAAAGGAAGAGGTGAGCAGGGCGCTGCACTTTGAGGGGCTGCGGTTGCCTGCCGACTTGGATTATTTGCAAGTGTCGGCCTTGTCCATAGAGGCCAGGCAAAAGCTGCAAAAACAAAGGCCCGATACTTTGGGCATGGCCTCGCGCATCTCCGGCATCACGCCCGCCACGATTTCGCTGTTGTTGATTCACCTTAAAAAACGAGGCGTCCGTGGGTTGCCCACCTTGGAGGGCTCGGCTGAGCTGAGCTCGGCGGGCGAGGCGGATGGTGTAGGCGATGTTGACAATGTTGGCCCTATTGGCAACCAGGCCCACGCCCCTGCAGACATAGAGGCCGCTGGCGCCTCAGAGATTGGCGAGGCCGGGTTGCCAGCATGAGCTTGGCTGGCTCAGGGGGATTGGGTCAAGAGGGCTTGGGCCAGAGACTTTGGCCCGAAGAGTTGCAGCGCGAGTTGTCCGGGGGCTTGGTCCAGGGGGCAGCACAACTGGGTGTGGCGCTGAGCGAACTGCAGGTCGACCAGCTAACCCGTTACCTGCACATGATGGCCCAGTGGGGGCGGGTGTACAACCTGACCGCCATACTTGATCCGCAAGCCATGCTCACGCACCATGTGCTCGACAGTTTGGCTGTGGTGCCGCATTTGGATGCGCATCTAAATTCAGCCCCAAGCCCGCAAATTATCGACGCGGGGTCTGGCGCGGGTTTGCCGGGCGTGGTGTTGGCGGTGACTCGGCCCCACTGGCAGATCACCTGTGTGGATGCCGTGGCTAAAAAGGCGGCATTTGTGCAACAGGTGGCAGCCACTTTAGGCTTGGTGAATTTAACCGGGCTGCATTCAAGGGTGGAGGCGGTGCGTTTGCAGGCGGACGTGTTGGTGTCGCGCGCTTTTGCGTCCTTGGCCGACTTTGTGACTTGCACGGGGCATTTGCTCAAGCCATCGGGCGTGTGGTTGGCCATGAAGGGGCAAGAGCCGCGCGGCGAAATAGAAGCCTTGCCCTCTGACACTGAGGTGTTTCACGTGAAACCGCTGACGGTTCCAGCCCTACAGGCAGAGCGCTGCTTGGTGTGGATGCGGCAACTTAAACAGCTTCAGCCCTTCTAAGCTCACGTAAACTCACACTTTAACGCGCACTTTAAGAACTTCGGAAACCCGCATGGCCAAAATATTTTGTGTTGCCAACCAAAAAGGTGGCGTTGGCAAAACCACCACCACCGTCAACTTGGCGGCGGGCTTGGCCAAAATTGGCCAGCGCGTGCTGATGGTCGATCTTGACCCTCAAGGCAATGCCACGATGGGGTCGGGCGTCGACAAGCGCGCCCTCAAGCTCAGCGTCTATGACGTGCTGCTAGAGTCTGCGAGCATTGCAGAAGCTCACGCCAAAAGCGACAAACTGATTCAAGCGGGCTGCAGCTATGACGTCTTGGGGGCCAACCGCGAGCTGGCTGGTGCCGAGGTAGAGCTGGTGGACTTGGAGCGGCGCGAAAAGCGCCTCAAGCAGGCGCTGGCCCAAGCCAATGACGACTATGACTTTGTGCTGATTGACTGCCCGCCCAGCTTGTCCATGCTCACGCTCAACGGCCTGTGCAGTGCGCACGGGGTCATCGTGCCCATGCAGTGCGAGTACTTTGCGCTTGAGGGCCTGACCGATTTGGTCAACACCATCAAGCAGGTGCATGCCAACCTGAATAAAGACTTGCAAATCATTGGCCTGCTGCGCGTGATGTTTGACCCCCGCATCACCCTGCAAATGCAGGTGAGCGACCAGCTTAAAGCGCACTTTGGCGACAAAGTGTTCGACGCCGTCATTCCCCGCAATGTGCGCCTGGCCGAGGCACCTAGCTACGGTGTGCCCGGTGTGGTGTTTGACCCCGCCTCCAAAGGTGCTCAGGCTTTTGTGACCTTTGCCGAAGAGATGGTGGCGCGCATTCAATCCTTGAAGTCTTAAGAACAACTCAGCAAAAGCACACAAAAGCAACCGAAAGCAAGAATATGGTTACCAAAAAACCCAAAGGACTGGGCATGGGCTTAGAAGCCCTCTTGGGCCCAACGGCCACACAAGACCGCTCGTCAGACGCCTCCAGCCCCAACACCTTGCCGCTCACCGACCTGGTTGCGGGCATGTACCAGCCCAGAACCCGCATGGACGAAGGCGCCCTGTATGAGTTGGCCGAATCCATCAAGGCGCAGGGCATCATGCAGCCGATTTTGGTGCGCCCCCTAGGCGCCGAAGAGGCGCGCAGCAAACGTGTGGCCATGGCGGCCGCTGACGCCACTTTGCCCCAAGGCGACGCTTGGCTGGACCAGCCTTTGTATGAAATCATTGCGGGCGAGCGGCGCTTTAGAGCCGCCAAGTTGGCGGGCCTAGACAGCGTGCCTGTTCTGGTGCGAGACGTGCCCAACGAGTCAGCGGCCGCCATGGCGCTGATTGAAAACATTCAGCGCGAAGACCTCAACCCCTTAGAAGAAGCCCAAGGTTTACAAAGATTGATCAAAGAGTTCGGGTTGACGCACGAACTGGCGGCCCAAGCGGTGGGGCGCTCGCGCAGTGCTGCCAGCAACTTGTTGCGTCTGCTCAATTTGGCTGACCCTGTGCAAACCATGCTCATGGCGGGCGACTTGGACATGGGTCACGCGCGTGCGCTGCTGGCGCTGGACCGCGCCACGCAAATCACCGCGGCCAACCAAATTGCAGCTAAAAACATGTCGGTTCGTGAAGCAGAAAGTCTGGTGAAAAAGCTGAGCGCCGAGTTTGCGCTGACCCCACAAAAACCCAAAAAAGAAAAGTCGCGCGATGTGCGCCGCGTCGAAGAGGAGCTGTCGGACTTGCTCACGGCCGCGGTGGAAGTGCGCATTAAAAAGCGCATCAAGCGCGCAGGCCGAATGGAAGACATGGGCGAATTGAGCATTCAGTTTGCCTCAATGGACGAGCTCAATGGCTTGATCGACCGTTTGCGCGGTCACTCCTCAAACTAGGCTCCAACTTAAGCCTCAAAACTTAGCCTATTGTTGGCGATGCTTAAACACATGCCCTGGCCTTTGCCCGCTTTGCTCACTTGGGGTTTGGCGTGGGCGCTGTTTAAAGCGCTGTTGGGCATGGAGCTGGACGACCTATGGGTGTTGGGTGTGCCCTGTGCACTTGGAGTGAGCATGAGCTTACTGGGCAGCACATGGTGGAGGCGGCTCTTCATTGGATTGGGGTTTCCGGTATCGGCCAGTGTGGTGGGCGGTCTGGCGCTGCCCGGTTGGGGCTGGCTGGTGCCTTTGGGGGTGCTGCTGCTCATTTACCCGCTGAATGCGTGGCGTGATGCGCCCCTGTTTCCCACGCCGCCCGATGCCTTAAACGAGTTGCCCAGCGTGGCACCGTTGGAGCCCGGCGCGCGTCTGTTGGACGCGGGCTGCGGCTTGGGCCATGGCCTGCAGGCTTTGCGTCAGGCATACCCCTTGTCCCAGTGGTTTGGTCTGGAGTCCAGCAGCGTGTTGGCGGCATGGTGCGCCCGCCGCTGCCCTTGGGCGCAGGTGGAGCGCGGTGATATTTGGGAGGCCGACTGGTCCAGCTACGACCTGGTTTATGTGTTCCAGCGCCCCGAGTCTATGGACCGAGCCCTAGCTAAAGCAAGTGCTGAAATGAAAGCAGGCGCTTACCTTGTAAGTTTAGAATTTGAGGCCACAGGCTACGAGCCGCAAGCGCAAATTCAGCCCCTAGAAGTGGAAGTGCAGCCCTCGGGCCAACACAAAACCTTGGGCCAAGGCAAGCCTGTGTGGGTGTACCGTGCGCCCTTTCAAGCCCGTGCGCAAGCCCCGCAAGGGCCTCCACCCATAATGGCACCAGAACCACAAACCTGAACCATTCACCTAAACCCAAGCCAACAAGGACTCTTATGGGCAACCGACTCACACAAATCACCACCCGCACCGGCGACGCTGGCACCACCGGCTTGGGCGACAACTCGCGCGTATCCAAAAACAGCCTGCGCGTGCACGCTATGGGCGATGTGGATGAGCTCAATTCCAATTTGGGCGTGTTGCTGTGCGAAACCCTGCCTGCCGATGTGCGCGAGGTGTTGACGGAAATTCAGCACCAGCTGTTCAACCTGGGCGGCGAATTGTCTATTCCTGGCTACGAACTGCTTAAACCCGAGGCGGTTTTGGCTTTGGACCAAGCGCTAGAACACTACAACAGCACGCTGCCGAAGTTGTTGGAATTTATTTTGCCCGCCGGTACCCGCGCAGCTTCGTTGGCCCATGTGTGCCGCACGGTGGCGCGCCGTGCAGAGCGCACCGTGGTGGCCCTGGGCAATGAAGAAGCCCTTAAAGACGCCCCGCGCCAATACCTCAACCGCGTGTCCGACCTGCTGTTTGTGCTGGCCCGTGTGCTGAACCGCGCAGAAGGCGGCGACGACGTGTACTGGAAAAGCGAGCGTATTGCGGCTGCTTAAAAGAGAACCTTTAAGACAGCTCAAGAAAGCTCCTTAACAAAGGGCCTCAACAAAGCGCTTCGTCAAAAATAGCCACCGCGCGCGTCCAGCCGGCCGAAGCGCCACGGATTTTGTGGGGAAAGCATGAGATGTAAAAACCGTTGGCGGGCAGGGCTTCCAGGTTGTGCAGTTTTTCGAGGTGGCAATAGCCTATGTCCCGGCCGGCCTTGTGTCCCTCCCAAATCAGAGACGCGTCGCCGGTGGCGCTGTACTTTTGGGCGGTGTGCACAAAAGGCGCATCCCAGCTCCAGGCGTCGGTGCCGGTTAGGCGTACGCCCCGCTCCAGCAGGTACATGGTGGCCTCGTACCCCATGCCGCAGCCGCTGGACACAAAGTCGGCATGGCCATAGCGTGAGCCCGCACGGGTGTTGACCACCACAATTTCTAAGGGTTGCAGGGTGTGGCCTATGCGGGCCAGTTCGGCCTCCACGTCTGCGGCGGTGACCACATAGCCATCTGCAAAATGCCGAAAGTCCAGCTTTATGCCCGGCTGAAAGCACCACTCCAGCGGGACTTCGTCAATGGTGATGGCCGGTTTTTTATGGCCCAGCGCTTGGTCTTGGGTGGAGTGGAAGTGGTAGGGCGCATCCAGGTGGGTGCCGTTGTGGGTGCACAGCTTGACAAACTCCACCGCCCAGCCTTCGCCGTCGGGCAGGTCCTGCTTGCTCAGCCCCGGAAAAAACGCCTCAATTTGTTCCACCGTGTGTTCGTGGTTTAAGTACTCAATTTTGGGCGCGAAGGCGGGCGGATCGCTCAGCACATCGTTCTCAAGGTAGATGGACAAATCGACAAAACGGCGGGGCATGACCACTCCTTGATTCAAGTTGGCGTGCGCTTACTCGGCTTCAATCTTACGCTCTGTGGCCACTTTGCGCAGGCTTTCAATATCTCGCTCCACGCGGGCTTGAAACTCTGCGGGGGTGCTGGGGCGCGCGGCACCGCCAAAGTCGCTGAGCTTTTGACGTACATCAGGCAGCTCCAGCACCGCGCGAATCTCGCGGTTGAGCTTGTCCAAAATGGGCTTAGGGGTAGCCGCCGGTGCGGCAATGCCCAACCAGGACTCAAACACCACTTGGGGCAAGGTGTCGGCCACAGTGGGCACATTGGCCAGCGGGCTCATGCCTTTGGGGGCGGTGGTGGCCAGCACCCGAATGCGCTGGTCTTTGAGCATGGCCGCAGTCAGGGTCATGGTGTCAATCATCACGTCCACCCTGCCGGCCAGCAGCTCGGTCACGGGGCCGGTGCCGCCTTTAAACGGCACATGGACGGCGCTGATGCCCGCCTCCCACAAAATCCACTCGCCAATCAGGTGCGGCGCGGTGCCAATACCCGAAGACGAGTAGGTGAACTTGCCGGGCTCGGCCTTGCTGCGTTGCACAAAGTCAGCAAACGACTTGATGGATGACGTGGGCATGACCGACAAGGCCAGCGGGTAGGTGGTGAGGGTGGAAATCCATGCAAAGTCCTTGACCGGCTGAAACGGCAGGTTGCGCTTGAGCGCGGCCACGCTGGAGTGTCCGCTGGGCAGCAAGATGATGGTGTAACCGTCGGGGGTGGCTTTGGCTGCCATGTCGGTGGCAATGGTGCCGCCCGCACCGGGCTTGTTGTCCACCACCACCGGCTGGCCCAAGCGCTCGCCCAAGGGCTGGGCAATCAGGCGCGCGACCAGGTCAGAGCCGCCGCCAGGCGGGTAGCCCAGCAGCATGCGGATGGGCCGCTTGGGGTAATCGTCGGCCTGTGCTTGGGCCTTGGGACTCCAGACCAGAGCGGTCAGGGCGATTAGGATGGTTAAAAGCATAGGCAACGCCATGACCAAAACAGATCGGTTGAGGGTAGGGGCGGACAAAGCGAATCGGTGTTTCATGAGTGGTGATGAGTGGGTTAAGGGTAGAAAGTGAAAAGACAAGGAAGCCTAAAAAAATGCCCGAAATAGTTTTATGCCGCACATACTATCGGCGCCAAGCCCTTGCGGCTATGCCCAACAACCCTGATAAGCCTGACAAGCACCGACGCCGAAAGAAAAGAGTCTCCCTCAGTATGATCCGCGGGTAGATAAAAATTCAGGAGACCTTATGGCCAACGCCTCATTTGTTTGGAACGACCCCTTTTTGCTGGACCAACAGCTCACAGAAGACGAGCGCATGGTGCGCGAAGCGGCTGCCGTGTACAGCCAAGAACGATTGGCCACACGCATTCAAGACGCGTTTCGAAATGAAACCACCGACCCTGCCATCTTCCGCGAAATGGGCGAGTTGGGCCTGTTGGGCCCTACCATTCCCGAAGCCTATGGTGGGCCCGGCCTCAACAGCGTGTGCTATGGCGTCATTGCACGGGAGGTGGAGCGTGTGGACTCGGCCTACCGCTCCATGATGAGCGTGCAGTCTTCCTTGGTGATGGTGCCTATTTTTGAATTTGGCACCGAAGCGCAGCGCCAAAAATACCTGCCCAAACTCGCCACCGGCGAGTGGATTGGCTGCTTTGGCCTGACCGAGCCCGACCACGGCTCCGACCCCAACTCCATGATCACCCGCGCTCAAAAAACCGCAGGCGGCTACCGCTTGGTGGGCAGCAAAATGTGGATTTCCAACAGCCCCATTGCCGATGTGTTTGTGATCTGGGCCCGCGAAGTCACCGAAGCCGGTGCGGTGGGGCCCATCCGTGGCTTTGTGCTTGAAAAAGGCATGGCGGGCTTGAGCGCACCAGCCATCCACGGCAAGATGGGCTTGCGCGCTTCCATCACCGGCGAAGTGGTGATGGACAACGTGTTTTGCCCCGAAGAAAACGCGTTTCCGGAGGTGCAGGGCCTCAAGGGGCCGTTCACTTGTTTGAATTCAGCGCGCTTTGGCATTGCGTGGGGCACATTGGGCGCGGCGGAAGACTGCTGGTTCAGGGCCCGGCAATACGTGTTGGACCGCAAGCAGTTTGGCCGCCCCTTGGCTGCCAACCAGCTCATCCAGAAAAAACTGGCCGATATGCAAACCGAAATTGCCATAGGCCTGCAGGGCTGCATCCGCTTGGGCCGCATGAAAGACGAAGGCACCGCCGCAGTGGAAATCACCTCCATTCTCAAGCGCAACTCTTGCGGTAAGGCCTTAGATATTGCCCGCATGGCGCGCGACATGATGGGTGGCAACGGCATTTCCGACGAGTACGGCGTGGTGCGCCACCTGGTCAACCTAGAGGTGGTCAACACCTACGAGGGCACGCACGATATACATGCCCTCATCCTGGGACGCGCGCAAACCGGTATTTCGGCATTTTCAAATTAACAAGGAGACCCCATGGACCAAGGCACCCCCAAAATCAGACGCGTTGTGACAGGCCACGACGCCAACGGCAAAGCCATTGTCCACATTGACGAGGTGTGCTCACACTTCAAGCCCGGGCGCGGCAATGCCTACATTTGCAACATCTGGACCACCGACACCGTACCGGCCAACAACTCAGGCGACGCCGACGGCGGCATGCGTGAGGGCAAGTTCACCATGATTGAAAACGGCTCGGTGTTTCGCATTCTCGACTTCCGCCCCGGTGTGGAGCGCCGCATGCACCGCACCGACAGCGTCGACTATTTGGTGGTCATGTCCGGTGAAATTTGGATGGAAATGGACGACGGAGTGGAAGTGCACCTCAAGGCCGGCGATGTGATGGTGCAACGCGGCACCATTCACAACTGGGTCAACCGCGGCACCGAAACCTGCATCATTGCCGTGATTTTGATTCACGCCAAACCGGTGGAAGCCGGCGGCAAGGTTTTGCACGCCGAAGGCTAAATAGGCATACGCGGCAGCTCGGCGGCCTTGTCTGCGGGCAGGGCGGTGCGGCTGACGTTCATCACCATAGCCAAGAGGCTGTAGTAGCCGTAGTGCGCCACCATGTCGATCATGCCTTGCTCACCAAAGCGGCTCAGGCCGCGCTGCCAGGTGGGGTCGCTGACCGACTTGTGGTTGCGCAGCTCATCGAGCACGTCGTAAATGATGGCTTCGTCGTCGGACATGGTGGTCGGGCGGCGGCCTTCGGCCAGCGCGTCGATGGTGGCGGGCATCACGCCCTCACGCTCGGCAATCGGGCGGTGAATGGCCCACTCTATGGGCTGCGACCAGTGGCGAGCCACCACCAGCACCGCAAACTCTGAATTGCGCAGGCCCACGGTGTTGTGGTAGCGCAGGTACTCCCCTACTTTTTGCAAACGGCTCATAAGCTCTGGGCTGCGCACCAGCGGGATGAAAGGCCCGCCAATTTTGCCGCGCGGGCCGCTGGTGAGCTCGTCCATCACGCGGCGTTGCTCAGGCGTCATGCGCTCAGGCGGAATTTCTGGCAGGCGGTCGGTTAAGGGAGGGTTGTTGAAGTTAGAGGCCATGGCGAAAGCTTAAGCTCCGATGGCCTTGCGCACGCGCGGCATAACCTCTTCGGCCATGAGCACCATGGAGCGACGCGCCAGTTGGGTGTCGGACCAGTCTAGGCCGGCGTACACCAGTTCACCAAAGCCGCCCAAGGTTTCGTGCAGCTCGATGATTTTTTCAGTGACCTCGTTCACGCCGCCTGCAATGACGAGCTTGTCCAAAATTTCCTCGAGTGGAGTGGGGTTTTCAGGGGTTTGGCCGTCCATGCTGAACACGGCGTCGCGCTTGCCCTTGCGCAGCTTGTGGTGCAGGTTGCGGTAGTAAAAACGGTAGGGGCTTTGTTCAGACTCGCGGCCATAGTCTTTGGCCACGCGGTCGTTGTCGTTGACCATGATGGTGCGTGCCACGCGCCAATCGGCGCGGTCGGCCACCTTGCCCACATTGGTTTTGCCTTGGGCGTAGTTGTTCCAGTGCGAAGGCAGCCACTTGTCATATAAAAAGTTGGCCGACATCGGGTGAAAGTCTTTTTCGCCCATGGCAATCACGCCTTTGGAAAAAGGTGCCACCACCGTGCCCACAATTTCGGGGCGCGGGGTTTGGTAAGGCTTGTACATCTTGCCGGTGTTGGTGAAGTCGTCGTAGGTGAGCTTGGTGGACACCTTGAAGCGGTTGTCCGGCAGGTCAATGTCAAACGGCGCGTTGGACTCCCAAATTTTCAAAATCACATCAATCGACTCGGCAAACATTTTGTTGCGGTCTTCATGAAAAATGCCCAATGCTTCTGCATCAGAGGGCAGCGCGCCCGGGCTCACGCCCAAAATAAAGCGGCCTTGGGCCATGTGGTCAAACATGGCGGCGTGGCAAGCCACCAGCACAGGGTGCAGGTGCGACAAGTTGGTGGTGCCGGTGCCCAGGCGAATTTGTTTGGTGGAAAAAATCAGGCTGGCCTGAAACACCATGCTGCTGGTGACGTTTTCAATCAGGTCGGTCAGGTGCTCGCCCACAAAGGCGTCGTGGTAGCCCAGCTCGTCGGCCAAGATGATGATCTCGCGGTCTTCGCGCAAGGTGTCGGTGGGGCTGCGGGTGGCCGGGTGAACCGGCATGGTGAAATAACCAAGGCGCATAGGAGTTCCTGAAATAACTATGAAAACAAAGGCAAAGCACAGACAAAGCGAAAACAAAGAATCTAGGCAAAATTCCCTGAGCCGTATTTAGGTGAAATCACGGGGGAAGACACTGGGGAACGCCCGATTGCGCAGTGTAATCATTTCAGTTAGCTTGTTGAAACAGCGATCACTTACCAACATCGCCCACTTTCCCCCAATCTCTTAAAGCCATCCCACATGAAAAAACTTCAAGCTCCCAAACCATTCGTAGCCGTTGCTTGCCTGAGCGTGCTGCTCTTCCTGCTGGGCTTTGGGGCTGCACCACTCCAGGCCCAGACCTTTCCGGCCAAGCCCGTGCGCATTGTGGTGCCCGCAGGTCCGGGCAGCGCCGTAGACACCGTGGTGCGCGACCTGGTGCCGGGCCTAACGGAGCTGTTTGGCCAACAGGTGGTGGTGGACAACAAGCCCGGCGCCAACAGCGCTATTGGTGCGCGCGAAGTGGCGCGCGCACCCGCGGACGGGCACACCCTGCTGCACGGCAACGTCAACAACGCGCTCAACGACCTGCTCTCCCCCAACCCCTGCTGTAAGTTGGGCGAGGCCCTGTTGCCTGTGACCCGCATGACCGCCACGCCGTTGGTGATGGTGGTGCACCCTTCGGTGCCGGCCAACAACCTCAAAGAATTTTTGGCTTTGGCCAAAAATCAGCCCGACCGCATCACCCAAGCGTCTGGTGGCAACGGCTCCATCACCCATTTGCTCGGAGAAATGATGAACTACACCGCCGGCATCAAGCTGCGTGATGTGCCCTACAAAGCCATTGGGGCGGAGCTGCCCGACCTGCTGGCCGGCCATGTGATGGTGGCGTACTTGGCGCCGGTGGTGGTGGCACAGCACATCAAACTGGGCAAGCTGCGTGCCTTAGGCATGGCCGGCTCCAAGCGCGTGGCCATTATTTCTGAGGTGCCCACCATGGCCGAAGCCGGCTTAAGCGGCGTGGAGGCCTCGGGCTGGAACGGCTTGTTTGTGCCTGCGGGCACGCCGGTCAGTATCATCAACCGCATTCAGGCTGACGTGGCCAAGGTGCTTCAATCACCCGCCTATAAGGCGCAAGCGGCCAGCGTGGGCTCTGAATTGGGGGGCGAGTCGCCTCAAGAATTTGCGGCCTTCATTCGCTCCGAAATGGCAAAGTGGGGCCGCTTGATTAAAGAAGCCAACATCAAAACGGAATAACAAAGGAAACACATGCCCTACATCAACATTCGAGGCGCCAACCTATTGCACGAGGTTTACGGAGACCATGGGCCTTGGTTGTCTTTGAACTCCGGCGGGCGCCACCGCTATTTGGAAATGGCCGAGCTCGGCAAGCAAGTCGCGGCCAAAGGCTTTAGGGTGCTGGTGCACGACCGCCGCAACACCGGCGCCTCTGACATTGTGATTGGCGGCGAAGGCACAGAAGAAGACATTTGGGCCGACGACTTGGTTGCCTTGTTGCGGCATTACCACCAAGGCCCCGCGTTTTTTGGCGGCTCTTCAGCAGGGGCTCGTTTGTCCATGACGGTTAAGCGCCGTCACCCCGAGGTGGTGCAGGGCTTGCTGCTTATGCGCATTACAGGGGGTCAATTTGCGGCAGGCCGCCTGCCCAACACTTACTACGGCCAATACATCAAGGCTGCTCTTGAAGGCGGCATGGCCGCCGTGTGTCAAACCGCGCCTTATGTGGAGCGCCTAACGCTCAACCCATCAAGCCGCGAGCGCCTCATGGCCATGGACCCCAAAGAATACGTCTCCGTAATGAACCGCTGGCTTGATGCATTTACCAGCGGCCCTATTGAGCCCGTCATGGGCATTCCTGAAGACGAACTGCGCACCTACCAATTGCCCGTGTTGGTGGTGCCTGGCAACGATAAAACCCACGCCTCATTTAACGGCTTAGCCGCGCACCGCCTCATTGAAGGCAGTGAGCTGTTTAACCTGCCTATTCAAGACCAAGATGTGGACTTGATCCCGTTTCCGGACTGGAAAGAGCATTACCCTGCATTGGCCAATAAGTTTGCCGAATTCATGACGCGGCACGCCCCGGCCTGAAAGACTTACAGGGGCTTAAAGCCCATGTCTTTGACCACTTTGCCCCAGTTGTCAAAGTCTTTGTTCATCAGTTCGGTGAAAAACTCGGGGCTTTCGGTGTGGATATCGAGCCCGAGCTTTTTCATGCGGTCGCGCACGTCGGGCTGCTGCAATGCCCAGTTCACCTCTTTGTTGAGCAGGGCCACAATCTCACGCGGCACGCCAGCGGGCGCGATGATGCCAAACCAACCGCCTGAGGTAAAGCCGGGCACCGTTTCAGCAATGGTGGGAATGTTGGGGTAATCGGGGTGGCGGGTGGCGCGCGCAATGGCCAGCAAGCGCAACTTGCCGGAGTCGGCCAAAGGCTGCACTGAAATAAACGAACCCAGCGACGCTGAAATGTCGCCGCCCAGCATTTGCGTGAACACGGCGTTCATGTCGCGGTAGGGCACGTGCATGAATTCAAACCCCGACATCATGCGAAATTGCTCGCTGGCAAAGTGCAAAAACGCGCCCTCTCCGTTGGTGCCAAAGGTCAGTTTGCCGGGATTGGCCTTGCCGTAATCGACCAGCTCTTTAACGGTTTTAAAAGGCGTTTTGGGGTTGACCACCAAACCTAAAAAGTTAGACGCCATCATGGCCACGGGGGCGAAGTCTTTGCGCGAGTCGTAGCCCACTTTGGCGTAGGCCAGCGGCACAATGACCATGTTGCCGCCCTGCCCGCAACCGAGCGTGTAGCCGTCGGCCGGTGCTTGCTTGATGAGTGTTAAGCCCAGTTGACCGGCGGAGCCCGCGCGGTTGTCGATCACAATGGCTTGCCCCAAACGCTCGGTGAGCTTGGGCGCTATCAGGCGGGTCAAGATGTCGCAACTGTCGCCGGGCCCAGCCGGCACCACTATACGGATGGGTTTGTTGGGATAAGCCTGCGCCCAAGCACTGCAGCTCAAGCCCAGCAGAAGTCCCGCAGAGACTAAAGAACGGATCAAGCCGGTGCTGAAAATCCTACCGAAACGGCGCAAAGTTAAAAAAGCAAATGAAAACATGGTGTGACTCGACTCAATAGAAGAAGCGGATAAAGCGTGAACAACACTCAGTAGTCTGTGGGGGTTTAAGCCTGTGCAACACTAGGTGAACTACCTAGCCGCCTGATTTCAACCTCTATTCCTTTCCACATGACCTTGCGACACCTCAACCGTCGGCAGTTGCTGCAATGGGGCGTTGGCGCATCTTTGACGGGTGCGTCACTAATCGGAGCGCAAAGGGTCGCGGCACAAGACAGGTTCCCATCTAGGCCCATCACCTTGATTGCGCCTTGGCCAGTGGGCGGCGGCAGCGATGCGGTCATGCGTGCCTTTGCAGAAAGCGCGTCGCGTGTATTGGGTGTGCCGGTGGTGGTGGACAACAAACCCGGCGTGGGTGGCACGCTGGGCGCCAGCGCCATGATGCATGCCAAACCCGATGGTTACACCCTGACCCAGTTGCCGCTGGGGGTGTACCGCCTGCCTCACATGCAAAAAATGCCGTTTGACCCGGTCAAAGACCTCACCCACATTGTGGGCCTGACCGGCTACACCTTCGGTTTGGCGGCCACCTTGGACGCACCGTTTAAAACCTTAAAAGAACTGGTGGCTTACGCCAAAGCGCATCCGGGGCAGGTGGCTTATGGGCACACCGGCACGGGCACCACGCCACACCTGGCCATAGAAGAATTTGCCTTAAAGGTCGGCATCGTGCTGCAAGACATTCCTTTCAAGGGCACGGCCGACATCTTGCAGTCCATATTGGGGGGCCATATTGCCCTTATGAGCGGCACCACCGAATTTGCCCCGCATGTGCGAGCCGGTAAGTTGCGCTTGCTGGCCACCTTGGGGCGCGAGCGCAATAAAGCGTTTCCGGATGTGCCCACGGTGAAAGAAAGCGGCTGGGAGACCGTGACCGAATCGCCCTTTGGCATAGGTGGGCCCAAGCAAATGGACCCTGCGGTGGTGAAGGTGTTGCACGACGCGTTTGCCAACACACTGCAAGACACCAAGGTACTCGAGACTTTGGACAAGTACTACCAGCCGGTCATTTACATGAACACAGCCGACTACACGCAGTACGCCAGCCGCACCTTGCAGCAAGAAAAGGCCACCATTGAGCGCCTGCGGGTTGCGGGCAAGCTCCCAGCGTTCTAGCCCGCAGCATCGCTCTCAGCGCACTAAAAGTACCGGTACGGTGCAGTTGGCCAATACTTGGGTAGCCACAGACCCCATGACCAAATTGGCCAAGGCCCCGTGGCCATGGGAGCCCATGATCACCAGATCAAACTTGCCAGTCTGTGCAAATTTGGCAATGGTTTCCCCGGCATGACCGGCTTTCCAGTCGCTCTTGGGGTCCATGCCGTGACGCACCAGAAACTTGGACGCTGGCGCCAGAATTTTTTCGGCTTCTTCACGGTGGTACTGGGCCACCACCTCTTTGCCCAAAGCTGCACGCGCCCTAGGGGAATCAAAGGCTGTGCGGTGAACAAGGTGAACTGTTGCTGGGGGGTGAACAGGTCGTCGTGTGTGGTCAAGTAGGCCAGCATGCGCTTGGTGTAGTCGCTGCCGTCCACGGCTAAAAGAATGTTCATAGGGGCTCCTTTAAAAGTGTGCCCCCAGTGTGGGCGTTGTGGCGAGTGTGCGTCTTGACTTAGGTCAATGCGGGGGCACTTCGATGCACAGCGTGGGGTTGAAGCGGTCCTGCTCTTGTTTGCGGGCGTAGCCCATGGGGTTGCTGACCACCCGGCAACCCGCTTGCACATAGTCGTGCGGGCAATGCAAATGGCCGTGCAGCCATAGGGCAGCCTGTGGAAACAGGTCGTCTAAGGAATTGCAAAAGCCCGCTGTGCCCGGCACCAAGCCGTAGCGCGGGTCCATGCTCAGAAGCGAGGGCGCGTAGTGGGTGATGACGACCGTAGTGCCTTCAAAAGGCTCGGCCAAGGCTTGGCGCAACCAAGCTTGGCTGCTGAGGGCCTGCATCCGCATGAGTTCAGCCAGAAACGGCTCGCCCCCACGTGTGGTGGCGGTTTTACGAAGGTGGTAATTAGCAGCCCGATAAGCCTTGTGCCGGAGCGCGGGGTCTTGCTTGGGGTTGAGCGCATCAAAGTCGGTCCATAGCGTGGTGCCGATAAAGCGGATGTGGGGGCTCGGCCCAGCCCCCAACAATTCTTGCGAGGTGATGCTGGACTGCTCTAAAAAACAAATGCCCAGTTGCGAGCAGGTGGCCTGAAGGCGGCGGTGTGCCTCGTCAAAATCCAAGCCGTCGTATTCATGGTTGCCTGGCACAAACAGCACGGGCGTGGGCCAGCCATGCAAGGGCGAAAACCGTTGCAAACCAAAATCGGCCTCGCTCAGCATGGTGCCTTGCTGGTAGGAGCCAATGTCACCGGCCAACACCAGCACGTCGGCCCCAAGAGCAGGCGTGGGCGCAAAGTGTGGGTGCGACTCGAGGTGCAGGTCAGAGAGCAGTTGTAATTTCATGAGCCGTCAATAGTTTGGAGCATGGTGTGCCCCGCGACAGAGAGCCGCAGGTTGACCAAGTGTTCGCGCAGCCACAAGTGGGGGTGCTGGGTGTGCACCCGGCGGTGCCACAAGGCGTCCACGTGCACATCCGGCACTTTAAAGGGCAACTCGCGCAACACCAGTTGGTCGGCAATGCCGGTCACGCTGACAAAGTGGCGCGGCAATACGGTGAGCAAATTGGAGTTGGCTACCACCCTGCCCGCGGTGAAAAACTGGTTCACGGTGAGCACAATGTGGCGTTTGCGGCCCAAGCTGGTCAAGGCCTCATCAATAAAGCCAAACGGCCGACCCGAAAAGCTCACCAGCAAATGGCGGGCCGCGCAAAAGCGGTCTATGGTGAGATCCGATTGGGCCAAGGGGTGGTCGTGACGCATCACACACACATAGGAACTGTTGTAAAGCCGCTGGTGGTGAAACGCCGCCACCTCACCTGCTTGAGCCTGCGCCGTCATGCCTGCCAGCACCGACGGAAAAAAGCCAATGGCCATATCGGCCCCTTCAGACTCCAGCAACTTGCGCGGGTCGCGGGTGGTCAGCGGCACCACCCGAATGCTCACGCCCGGGGCTTCTCGGTCGATCAACCCAATCAAGCCCGGAATCAGTTCCGCGGCGGTGGCGTCGGCCATGGACAGCACAAAAGTGGCGGTGGAAGAGGCGGGGTCAAAGGCGCTGGGCGATAGGGCTTCGTTGAGCTGCTCCAACGCGGCTTGAACTTTGGGCCACAAAGCCAAAGCCATAGGGGTGGGCACCAGCCCCGACCCGCTGCGGCGTAGCAAGTCGTCTCCCAAGCTGTCACGCAGACGCCGCAAGGCGTTGCTGACGGCAGGCTGGGTGAGTGAAAGCTTGGTGGCGGCACGCGTCAAGTGACGCTCGGTCATGACTTCGTTGAACACCCGCAGCAGGTTCAGGTCCAAGTTTTTAAAGTTCATGCCACGTCCTAACATCATCATTGTGAATATTGTGCATCACAACAATAAATTTGCTAAATATAAGGATAAACCCTAATATCATGCCATCGATTCACTTTTGGAGCATCTTATGAACTCATTCGTACAACCCGGTTACAGCCCACGTCACGAGGGTGTAGAGCGTTTTGAGCGGGGCATTTCCTACATTTCAGGTCTGTTCCGTGGTCTAGACAGCACCCGCAGCATATCCACCATGCTGTTGGCGGCTATGGTGTCGGCGCTCATTGTCGTGGCTGACCAGCTGATCGACAGCTGGGCCGATGGTGACCTGCTGGCCGCCTGGGTGGTGTTGTGGGTGGTGGGCTTTGCGGCGGTGGCTTTGTTGGCGGCTCCTGCCCGCAGCATGGCTTTGCGTTTGATGGGTGGCTTCACTCACCGTGTGCAGCAAGTCGCTCAACGTCGTGCCGATGCACGTTTGATGCAACTGGCCCAGCAAGACCCCCGCGTCTTGTCCGAGTTGCAGTCTGCCGTGTCGCGCCAAGACTAAGACTGCTGGTTAGCTCAATCAGTTGGACAAAAAAGGCCACCCTTGGGTGGCCTTTTGCTTTGGGGTAGAAAAAATTGAGATAAAAGTTAGGCGGTCAGCTTTTCACCCAGCTTCGCTCCCATTTCCTTACGGGTGTCCAGCAGCACCTGGGGTAGGCGCAGGTTCAACTGCTCAAACAGCGCGTCGTGCAGTGCCAGCTCTTCTTTCCAAGCGGCTTTGTCCATGCCGGTGACCACCTCAAACTGCTCGGCCGTGAAGTTCAGGCCCGTCCATTGCAGCTC
>CAMAXR010000017.1 GCA_945862195.1 Hylemonella gracilis | reverse complement strand
TTATGGATGTTGCCCTGCGCTTAGGTGACATCGTCGACCAACTGGGCGGGATACTCCATGGTGATCCAAGCCTCATGATTCGGGGGCTTGCCCCCTTAGAAACCGCTCAAGCTCAACATATGAGCTTCATCACCAGTGCCAAATTCAAGCCTCAGCTGCTCGGCACAAGGGCCAGCGCTGTCGTGTGTTCGGAAGATCTTTTTCAACAATACCCCCCCAAATGCGCGGCCATTGTGGTGGACCAGCCCTATGTGTATTTTGCGCGGCTCACGCAATTGTGGAAACAAAAAACAGTAGCTCCGATAGCGCCAGGCATCCACCCTTCAGCGGTGGTCCATCCGGCGGCACTGGTGCACCCCAGTGCTTCGGTGGGGCCTTTGTGTGTGGTGGAGCAGGGCGCCCAAATTGGTCCCAACACCGTGTTGCATTCCAGGGTGACGGTTGGCGCTCGATGTGTTCTCGGTGAGCGCTGTGTCGTGCACTCTGGAGCCGTGATTGGGGCGGATGGTTTTGGATTCGCTCCAACAGGTGCCAAGTGGGAAAAAATTGAGCAACTTGGTGCGGTGAAAATAGGCAACGATGTGGAGATCGGTGCCAATACCTGCATCGATCGAGGGGCCCTACAAGACACCGTCATAGAGGACGGTGTGAAGTTAGACAACTTGATTCAGATAGGGCACAACACCCGTATCGGTCAGCACACGGCCATGGCGGGTTGTGTAGGGGTTGCAGGCAGCGCCGATATTGGCGCGCATTGCACTATTGGCGGCGGCGCTGTTGTGTTGGGGCATTTGAAATTGGTCGATGGCGTGCATATTTCTGCAGCATCTGTTGTGACCCGCTCACTTTTAAAGCCAGGCCATTATTCCGGCGTGTTTCCCATAGATGACAACGCTGCGTGGGAAAAAAATGCGGTTACCCTCAAGCAGTTGCACCAATTGCGTGACCGCATTCGAAAGCTGGAGCAACGCCTTTCTGAAAATTCTGATTAAGCTTTCATCTCGTTTAGGCAAGATCAATTACAAGCACAATTTCCATGATGAATATTCACCAAATTCTAAAAAAACTTCCCCACCGCTACCCTATTTTGTTGGTGGATCGGGTGTTAGAAGTTGAAAAAGGCGTCAGCATCAAGGCCATTAAAAACGTCAGTATCAATGAACCTTTTTTCAATGGTCATTTCCCGCATCGGCCGGTGATGCCGGGCGTGCTGATGCTGGAAGCGTTGGCGCAAACCGCAGCGTTGCTGGCATTTGAAACATTGGGCGTTACGCCCGATGAAAATACCGTTTACTACTTTGCAGGCATTGACGGTGCCCGCTTCAAGCGCCCAGTAGAGCCGGGTGACCAGCTGACGCTCAAAGTGAAATTGGATCGCATGAAGGCAGGAATTTTCAAGTTTAAGGCTGAAGCTTGGGTGGGCGAAGAGTTGGCGGTGGAAGCCGACTTGATGTGCACCATGCGGTCCATCAGCTGAGCGGCCCCATTATTTTTTTAACCTTTTTTGTAGTTCTTTGTGACCCTTATTCATCCTACAGCGATTGTGGATGTCAGCGCCGAGGTGGACTCCAGTGTCACCATAGGGCCCTATTCGGTTGTAGGGCCTCATGTGCGAATTGGCTCTGGGACTCGCATTGGTGCGCATTGTGTGCTGGAGGGCCACACCACCATTGGCCGAGACAACCAAATATTCCAGTTCAACTCTTTGGGCGCTATTCCTCAAGACAAAAAGTACAAAGGCGAGCCTTGCGAGTTGGTGATTGGGGACCGCAACACCATTCGAGAATTTTGTACGTTCAATATTGGCTCGCCCGGGGATGCTGGGTCAACCAGGTTAGGTGACGACAATTGGATCATGGCGTATGTACACCTTGCGCATGACTGCCAGATTGGTAACCACACCATCTTTGCCAACAACTCACAGCTCGCTGGCCATGTGCATGTCGGAGATTGGACTATTTTGGGCGGATTTACCGTGGTCCATCAGTTTGTGCGCATTGGCGCGCACAGCATGACAGCCATGTGTTCTTTATTGTTTGCAGATTTACCCCCCTTTGTGATGTGCCAGGGGCAGCCTGCGCAGGCGAGAACTATGAACTTTGAGGGTCTCAAGCGCAGGGGGTTTTCTGCAGAGCGACTTGCGACCGTCAAGGGTATGCACAAAGCCCTGTACCGAGATGGCTTGACTTTAGATGCCGCTATTTCTCAAATATCGGCGTTAAGCCAAAGCCACCCTGAGGCTCAGGGTGATATTGAGATGATGTGTGCATTTTTGTCACATGCTTCTGCGCAACGTGGCATCGTTCGCTAAGTCCGCTTTACCTACTTTGCGCGTCACGATGGTCGCCGGAGAGGCGTCTGGAGATTTGCTTGCCGGGTTGTTGTTGGATGGCTTGAAATCACGTTGGCCCCTAATGCTTTCACAAGGCATTGGCGGGCCTCAAATGGTGCAAAGAGGGTTTGATGCGTGGTGGCCTTCGAGTCGATTGGCGGTTCGGGGTTATGTGGAAGTGCTTCGGCACTATCTGGGGATAGTACGCATCCGCAAGCAGCTGTTCAAGCGCATCTCAAAGGCGCCCCCAGATGTGTTCATTGGCATCGACGCTCCCGATTTCAATTTAAGTCTTGAGCAGAAAGTCAAACATCAGGGCATCAAGTCCGTCCATTTTGTCTGCCCGTCCATTTGGGCTTGGAGGCCGCATAGGATTGAGCAGATCAAGTCCAGCGTGGACCACATGCTTTGCATCTTTCCATTTGAGGTGGATCTGTTGGCCCAACATGGCATTGAGGCCACCTATGTGGGGCACCCTTTGGCCCAAGTGATTCCGTTGGCACCCAGCCCTACATCCGCTCGGCAAAAACTCAATTTAAGTCCAAGTGCTCCTTTGATAGCTTTGTTGCCTGGGAGCCGAGCTTCGGAAATTCATTACCTGGCTTCAAAGTTTATGGAGGCGGCCGCATTGATTCATCAGCGCAATCCATCGGTGCAATTTGTGCTGCCGTGTGCGCCTGGCTTAAGGCCCATGATTGAAAACATTGGGATGGCATTCCAAAAAAGCCACCCCCAACTTGCAAACCTTATTCGATTTACAGACGGGCAATCTCATTTGGCCCTAGAGGCTTGTGATGTGACCTTGATTGCCAGCGGCACTGCCACCTTGGAGGCCGCACTTTATAAAAAGCCTATGGTCATTGCCTACAACATGAACCCGCTGTCCTGGTGGATCATGCAGCGTAAAAGGTTGCAGCCTTGGGTGGGCTTGCCTAATATTTTGGGACAAGACTTCTGGGTGCCTGAACTTTTACAAGACCAAGCTACCCCCGCAAATATGGCGTCTGAAGTGTTGCAGTGGTTAGACGCGCCCGAGCGAGTAGAGCGGCTGAAAACCCGGTTTGTAGACATGCATCATGAATTGCGACGTGATACGTCTGCCTTATGCGCCCATGCGATCGAAAAAGTTCTTGCAGGCTGAGCAGGTTGCTCTCATTTGGGATGCGCCCGGTTTGGTGGCCGGTGTTGACGAAGCTGGCCGCGGACCCTTGGCGGGGCCTGTGGTGGCCGCTGCCGTCATATTGGATGATCTACACCCCATTGACGGCTTAGCCGACTCCAAAAAACTGTCCCCACAGCGGCGTGATCAGCTTTACGACGAAATTCGAGCCAAGGCTTTGTGTTTTGCCATTGCCCAAGCCAGCGTAGAAGAAATTGATCAACATAATATTTTGCAAGCCACCTTGATGGCTATGCGAAGAGCTGTAGTGGGCCTGCGCTTAAAACCTGTGAAGGTACTGGTGGACGGCAACCAGTTGCCTGTTTTAGAAGTGTTGGCTGAGGCCATTGTGAAGGGCGACACTAAAGTGCCCGCCATATCGGCCGCGTCCATTTTGGCCAAAGTGCACAGAGACCGATGGTGCCAAGAGGTGCACCAACAATTTCCCCAGTACGGATTTGACCAGCACAAGGGCTACGGCACTGCGTTCCATTTGAATGCACTGAAAATCTATGGTGCATCTTTGCATCACCGCAAAAGCTTTGCGCCGGTAAAGTCCGTGTTTGACGCCCGTTACTCCTATAGGCCCCATGACTGAAGTGATCTATATCCAGTCTAAGGACAACCCTCAGCTGAAAAAACTCAGGCGGTTGGTTCAAGATGCTTTGGCTTACCGCAAAGAGCAGCAATGCTGGGTCGAGGGAGAGCACTTGTGCCGCGCTGCACTCGATAAGGGTTGGACGCCACAGTGGGCGGTTTTTTCCGAATCGTTTTGGCAGTCTCAGGCGCAGCCTTGGGCAACTTATGCTCTAAAAAATACAGTGGCTCCAGATGCGGTGTTTAAAAGTGTGAGTGCCTTGGAGTCTTTGCACTCCTTTGGTTTTGTTTTTGACCTGCCTGATGCTCAACCCATAGCGCCCAATGTGGCCACCTTGGTGCTCGACCGTGTTCAAGACGCAGGCAATGTGGGCTCTATGTTGCGCAGCGCTGCAGCGTTTGGATTTCGTCAGGTGTTGGCGCTCAAGGGCACTGCGGGTTTGTGGTCTAACAAAGTGTTGCGAGCGGGCATGGGTGCACATTTTGGATTGCAGCTGTTTGAAGGGGTGTCGCTTCAAGCCGTTCAGGGGCTTCAGATGCCCATCATCACCACCAGCTCACACCAAGGTCAATCCTTGCATGAGTTGACACTGCCGTTTCCTTGCGCTTGGGTCATGGGGCATGAAGGGCAGGGTGTGGCACTTGAACTGGCGGCCTTCTCTACCTTGCAAGCACAAATTGCACAACCCGGTGGCCAAGAGTCTTTGAATGTGGCCGCTGCTGCAGCCATTTGCCTGCATGCCAGCGCGACATCCCCAGAAGCTTTGGCATATGTTCAATCTGTTTCAACAGTTTGACATTTTGGCGCCCAAATGCAGCGGTCAACTATAATCTGATTCCAAGTTAAACACCTTTCGCCCCGCGTTGTTCACGCTGATTTCCCACTGAAACTTAGCTGGCAGAACTCGATTCTTGCGGATGCGTGGGTGTGTCCACCATTATTTGGAGTGCCCAGTGCTTTTGTCTCTTCAGAGAACAGGTTCCCCCGCCCTATTGGCGCTTGCAGACGGTACAGTTTTTCAGGGCATATCCATTGGCGCACCAGGCTTGACAGTGGGAGAGGTGGTGTTCAACACCGCGATGACGGGTTACCAAGAAATTCTGACTGACCCCAGCTACTGCCGTCAGTTGGTCACCCTTACCTATCCCCACATCGGCAGCTATGGGGTCAACACACAAGACGTTGAGTCTGAAAAAATTCAGGCTTCGGGCTTGATCATCAAAGACTTGCCCCTGAAGTCCTCCAACTTTCGCTCGAATCAGGATTTGTCCGAGTATTTGGTGCAAGAGCACACAGTGGCCATTGCACAAATCGACACGCGTCAACTCACAAGGCATTTGCGCTCCCATGGCGCTCAAAATGGAGCCATCGTGGCATTGCCGTCAGACAGTTCGTTGTCGCAAGAACAAATCCTAACGGCCGTTGAAGTGGCGACTCAGCAAGCCCTTAAAGCGGCGCAGGTTGCGCCCAGCATGGCGGGCCTAGACCTTGCGCAGAAAGTCAGCTGCAAGGCCAGTTATCCATGGTCGGAGTCGGAGTGGCGTTTGTTTCAGTCAGATGGCCGCCCCGGTTTTGGTGAGCAAACGCACGCCAAGTTTCATGTGGTGGCTTACGACTTTGGCATCAAAAGAAATATTCTCAGAATGCTTGCTCAGAGGGGCTGCAAAGTGACCGTGGTGCCTGCGCAGACAAGCGCTGCAGAAGTCTTGAAGCTCCAACCAGACGGTGTCTTTTTTTCCAATGGTCCTGGTGACCCTCAGCCCTGCAGTTACGCCATTGCGGCGGCCAAGGAGCTGATGCAGTTGGGTTTGCCCACGTTTGGCATTTGCCTTGGTCATCAAATCATGGCTTTGGCCAGTGGGGCGAGCACCTTCAAAATGAAGTTTGGTCACCATGGCGGCAACCACCCGGTCAAAGATCTGGACTCCGGCCGAGTCTGCATCACCAGCCAAAACCATGGCTTTGCAGTGGACGACAAGTCGCTTCCCTCCCATGTTCGGGTCACGCACGTGAGTTTGTTTGATGGAACCTTGCAGGGGCTGGCTCGCACCGACTGCCCTGCGTTTTCTTTTCAGGGACACCCTGAGGCTTCCCCTGGCCCCCACGATATTGCGTATTTATTTGATCGATTCACGAGTCTGATGGAACACACACATGCCTAAGCGCTCAGATCTCAAAACCATTCTCATCATTGGGGCTGGCCCCATCATCATTGGTCAGGCTTGTGAGTTTGATTATTCGGGTGTGCAGGCCTGCAAAGCCTTGCGAGAAGAGGGTTACCGCGTGGTGTTGATCAACAGCAATCCTGCCACCATCATGACGGACCCTGCCACCGCAGACGCCACCTACATTGAGCCCATCACCTGGCAAACGGTAGAAAAAATCATTGCCAAGGAACGCCCCGACGCCATTTTACCCACCATGGGAGGTCAAACCGCTCTGAACTGTGCTTTGGATTTGTGGCATCAGGGGGTCCTAGACAAATATCAGGGCGCAGCCACAGGGCGCTCTGTGGAGCTCATTGGGGCTACACCAGAGGCTATAGACAAAGCAGAAGACCGCCTCAAGTTCAAAGACGCCATGACGCATATTGGTCTTGGTTCTGCGCGATCTGGCATTGCGCATTCCATGGACGAGGCTTGGAGCGTGCAAAAAACCGTGGGTTTTCCTGTGGTGATTCGCCCCAGCTTTACGCTGGGAGGATCAGGAGGCGGTATTGCCTACAACCCTGATGAGTTTGAGACCATTTGCAAACGTGGCCTAGAGGCCTCGCCCACCAAAGAGTTGCTGATTGAAGAGTCGCTCTTGGGTTGGAAAGAGTTTGAGATGGAAGTGGTCCGCGACAAAGCGGACAACTGCATCATCATTTGCTCGATCGAAAACTTGGACCCTATGGGCGTCCACACCGGTGATTCCATCACTGTGGCACCCGCCCAAACCTTGACCGATAAGGAATATCAAATCATGCGCAACGCCAGCTTGGCTGTCTTGCGCGAAATTGGGGTGGACACAGGAGGCTCTAACGTTCAATTTGCCATCAACCCCGAGGATGGCCGGATGGTGGTGATTGAAATGAACCCGCGCGTCAGCCGGTCTTCAGCGCTGGCGTCCAAGGCCACGGGATTTCCTATTGCCAAAGTCGCCGCCAAGTTGGCCGTGGGGTACACCCTTGATGAGCTGCGTAACGATATCACGGGTGGCGCCACACCTGCCAGCTTTGAGCCCAGCATCGACTATGTGGTGACCAAGGTGCCGCGCTTTGCGTTTGAAAAATTCCCTACCGCAGACAGCCGTTTGACCACGCAGATGAAAAGCGTGGGTGAAGTCATGGCCATGGGACGCACGTTTCAAGAATCCTTTCAAAAGGCCTTGCGTGGACTTGAAGTGGGCGTGGATGGTTTGAATGAAAAAACCCAAGATCGTGAAGTTTTAGAAAATGAACTGGGCCAGCCTGGGCCAGAGCGCATCTGGTACGTGGGAGACGCCTTTGCGCAGGGTATGAGTTTGGATGAAGTGTTTGCACTCACCAAAATTGACCCGTGGTTTTTGGCTCAGATACAAGACATTGTCAACATTGAGCTGGAGCTCGATGAGTTTGTAGCGAAGCACGGCCAACAAGCCTTGTCCCAACTGCAGGCAGCAGAGCTGCGCACCTTGAAAGCCAAAGGGTTTTCAGACCGTCGGCTCGCCAAATTGTTAAAAGTCACCGAGCATGACGTGCGGAGTTTTAGGCACCAAATGAGGATTCGCCCCGTTTACAAGCGGGTGGACACCTGTGCGGCAGAGTTTGCAACCGACACAGCGTACTTGTATTCAAGCTATGAGGCCGAATGTGAAGCCGAGCCCACCCAAAACAAAAAAATCATGGTTTTAGGGGGCGGCCCCAACCGGATTGGCCAAGGTATTGAGTTCGATTACTGCTGCGTTCACGCCGCACTGGCTTTGCGTGAAGATGGTTATGAAACCATCATGGTCAATTGCAACCCTGAAACCGTATCGACCGACTACGACACATCTGATCGCTTGTATTTTGAGCCGTTGACTTTAGAAGATGTGCTTGAAATTGTGGATAAAGAAAAGCCCGTCGGGGTGATTGTTCAGTACGGCGGTCAAACGCCTCTCAAGTTGGCGCTGGGCCTTGAAGCCGCGGGCGTGCCCATTATTGGCACCAGCCCCGACATGATCGATGCGGCTGAGGATCGCGAACGTTTTCAGCGCCTGCTGAACGAGTTGGGTCTGCGTCAACCCCCCAATGCCACGGCTAGAACCGAACCAGAAGCTCTTGAAAAAGCGGCAGCTCTGGGCTATCCCTTAGTGGTGCGACCCAGCTATGTGTTGGGAGGTCGTGCCATGGAGATCGTGCACGAGCAGCGCGACCTAGAGCGATATATGCGTGAGGCAGTGAAGGTCAGCAACGACTCTCCGGTGCTCCTTGACCGATTTTTGAATGACGCCATAGAGTGCGATGTCGATTGCATCAGGGATGTGGCGGGCCAGACCTTTATTGGTGGTGTGATGGAGCATATAGAACAGGCGGGTGTGCATTCGGGCGACTCCGCATGCTCCTTGCCCCCGTACTACTTATCGGCAACCACTGTTGATGAGCTTAAGCGTCAAACTGCATCGATGGCACAGGGTTTGAGTGTGGTGGGTCTGATGAACGTGCAGTTTGCCATTCAACAAGTGAATGGCAAAGACGTCATTTATGTGCTGGAGGTCAATCCTCGAGCCTCTCGCACCGTACCTTTTGTCAGCAAAGCCACAGGCATTCAGTTGGCTAAGGTGGCCGCTAGATGCATGGCGGGCCAAACACTAGCGCAACAGGGGCTTCATAAAGAGGTGATACCGCCTTACTTCAGCGTCAAAGAGGCTGTGTTTCCGTTTGTGAAGTTCCCTGGTGTGGACTCCATCTTGGGCCCGGAAATGAAGTCTACGGGCGAAGTCATGGGCGTCGGTAAAACCTTTGGCGAGGCTTTTGTGAAATCTCAGCTGGGCGCAGGTACAAAATTACCGCAGTCGGGCACCGTGTTTATCTCGGTCAAGCAAAGCGATAAACCTCGGGCCGTTGAAGTGGTGCGCGAGTTGTTAAGGCTCGGCTTTCAGGTGGTGGCCACCAAAGGCACTGCTGCGGCCATTCAAGCCGCTGGCTTGAGCTGTCAAGTGGTGAACAAAGTGGCAGAAGGTCGTCCTAACATTGTGGACATGATCAAGGGCGATGCCATTGCCTTGGTCATCAACACCGTCGAAGAGCGGCGCAATGCCATTGTGGATTCGCGTTACATCCGAACCAACTCCTTGCTGAGTCGGGTGACCACCTACACCACCATATCTGGGGCAGAGGCTGCGGTGGAAGGCATGAAGTACCTCAACAACCTTGATGTGTACTCTTTGCAGGAGTTGCATGCCCAACTGGTGGCGTAAACAGTTGCTATGCACTTAGAAACACGTTTTCGCAGGCGACCAACCTTTTTTTAAGATCTAAATTTATGGCAACTATTCCCATCACGCTTCGGGGCTCAGAAAAACTAAAGTCGGAGTTACACCGGCTCAAAACCGTAGACCGCCCCTGGGTGATCAATGCCATTGCGGAGGCGCGTGCGCAAGGTGACTTGAGCGAAAACGCCGAATACGATGCTGCCAAAGACCGTCAAGGCTTTATTGAGGGGCGAATTCAGGAAATTGAAAGCAAGCTCTCTGCGGCACAAATCATTGATCCCACCACCCTGAATGCGGATGGCAAAGTGGTGTTTGGCGCCACTGTAGAGCTTGAGCAAGAAGACACTGCTGAACGGGTCACTTACCAAATTGTGGGTGAGGATGAGGCTGATTTAAAGCTGGGGCTTATCAACATCAGCTCACCCATTGCGCGTGCACTTATTGGCAAGGAGGAAGGCGACTCAGCCTTGGTTCAAGCCCCTGGTGGCAGCAAGACTTTTGAAATTGTGTCGGTGAGTTACAAGTAGGTGCTGACCCGACTGTTGACCTTAGCTTGTTGGTGCGCCAGTTGGGGGGTCATCGGTTTGGTGGTGGTGCCCATGCTCTTTGTGTATTTGCCAACGGCTCAAACAGCCGGTCTGATGGCCGCAAAACTGTTTACAGCGCAAACATACTTGGCCCTTGGATTCTTGGGCATATGGCTTTGGGCTGCCGTTTCAGCTTTTGTCCGCAACCCTCTGAGCCCTCATTTTTTCCAGCAGTCCATTTTCTGGTGGGTGCTGGCGAGTGGTTTGTGCTGTTTGATGCTGGAGTTTGTCGTGGCGCCGCAAATTGTCTTACGTGAAAACCTGGCTTTTTGGCACCAATTGGGCAGTGGGCTCTACTTGGCGCAGGGCGTTGGTGTGATTTGGGCTTTGTGTAAGGAAGTCCGTGGCTTTAACTGCTAAGTTTGACTGCGTTTTTTTTCGCTGACTTGTTTAGGTTTGGCGCGTTTGACTTGGCCGCCAGCAGTCAACCTTTGATTGCCCAAAACCCTTAGCGTTTTAACCTCGGGGCGCTGCCCACCACGCTTGCTGTATTTCAAGACTTTGACATCTTTGGGCCCAGGCATCCGATCTTCATCAGTTGTTTGTGTCTTAATGGGTTTGGGACGCCACAGCACCAAGAGCTTGCCTATATGTTGAATGGGGGCGGCATGAAGTGCATCTGCCAGTTGCTGAAAAATAGTGTCCCTTTGGGTTCGGTCATCCGAAAACACCCGGACTTTGATGAGTCCATGCGCGTTAAGGGCGGCATCCACCTCTTTTTGAACCGATGGGGTCAACCCATCATTGCCAATCAACACCACTGGGTCCAGATGATGGGCCTCAGAGCGGTGGATTTTGCGTTCGGCGGGGGTGAGTTGAATGATGGTCATTGCGTATTATGAGCAGCAAACCCCTCAGGAATTTTGATGAAGGTTAAATCCAAAAGTAAAAAAATCAACAAGGCTTGGCTCAACGACCACGTCAATGACCCCTATGTCAAATTGGCTAAAAAAGACGGTTATCGGGCGCGGGCTGCCTATAAGCTCAAAGAAATAGACGAGGTATTGCAACTGATTCATCCCGGCAATTTGGTGGTGGATTTGGGAGCTGCACCTGGGGCTTGGAGTCAGTATTTGCGCAGAAAAATGGCTCCCTCAGGTGCTGCCACTGAAGATTTCAAAGGCACTTTAATTGCCTTGGATCTGTTGGAGATGGAGCCTATTGAAAACGTTCAGTTCATCCAAGGAGATTTCAGAGAGCCTGTTGTTCATGCGCAATTGGTGCAGGCCATGCAAGGCGCTTTGGCCGATGTGGTGGTCTCCGATATGGCGCCCAATTTGTCGGGCATTGAGTCGGCAGATGCGGCGCGAGTGCAGCATTTGATTGAATTGGCGGTGGAATTCAGCCAGTCTCACATGAAGCCCGGTGGCGCTTTGGTCGTGAAAGTGTTTCACGGCAGTGGCTACAGCCAAATTGTGAAAATGTTCAAAGAAACGTACAAAACAGTCAAGCCTATCAAGCCTAAGGCTTCAAGAGACAAATCTTCTGAGACCTTTTTGGTCGGAATTGGCTTAAAGACCTTATCAGCCCTAAAAACTGATCGGTCAATTAGCATTACAGGTGCTTGAAAAGCCTAAAATGGCACTAATATGAAAGTCTTCACTTCGTTCATCTGGAGCATCGTTTGAATAATCAATGGATATCTAAGGTTGCCGTTTGGTTGGTGATCGCTCTGGTTTTATTTACCGTTTTTAAACAGTTTGACAGTCGAGGCACATCCAGCGCCACGACCGTGGGGTATTCAGACTTTTTAGAAGAAGTTCGAAGCAAGAACATCAAGAGCGCTGTGATCCAAGAGGGTCAGGGCGGCACAGAAATTGTGGCGGTCACTTACGATGATCGCAAGGTGCGCACCACGGCCACCTATCTTGATAGAGGCTTGGTGGGCGATTTGATTGCCAATGGCGTCAAGTTTGATGTCAAACCCCGAGAAGAAGGTTCGCTTCTGATGACGCTTTTGGTCAGCTGGGGACCCATGTTGTTGCTCATCGGTGTTTGGATTTACTTCATGCGCCAAATGCAGGGTGGGGGTCGCGGTGGCGCCTTCAGCTTTGGTAAAAGTAAAGCCCGCATGCTGGACGAAAGCAGCAACCAAGTCACTTTTGGTGATGTGGCCGGTTGTGACGAGGCCAAAGAAGAAGTCAAAGAAGTGGTGGACTTTTTAAAAGACCCCCAAAAATTCCAAAAACTAGGCGGCCGAATCCCCCGTGGTTTGCTGCTGGTGGGCCCTCCTGGAACCGGTAAAACCTTGCTGGCCAAAGCCATTGCAGGTGAAGCCAAGGTGCCCTTTTTTAGTATTTCGGGTTCAGATTTTGTGGAAATGTTTGTTGGTGTGGGCGCCGCCCGTGTGCGCGATATGTTCGAAAACGCCAAGAAAAACGCACCTTGCATCATTTTTGTCGATGAAATTGACGCAGTGGGTCGCCAGCGTGGCGCTGGCTTAGGCGGTGGTAACGATGAACGCGAACAAACCCTCAACCAAATGCTGGTGGAGATGGATGGTTTTGAAACCAACCTTGGCGTGATTGTGATTGCCGCTACCAACCGCCCCGATATTCTGGATTCGGCTTTGCTGCGTCCCGGTCGTTTTGACCGTCAGGTGTATGTGACCTTGCCAGACATCCGGGGGCGTGAGCAAATTTTGAATGTGCACATGCGCAAAGTGCCTGTGGGTCAAGACGTGAACGCTTCCCTCATTGCCCGTGGTACCCCCGGCATGAGCGGTGCCGATTTGGCTAACTTGTGCAATGAAGCCGCTTTGATGGCCGCACGTCGCAATGCGCGCGTGGTGGAAATGCAAGACTTTGAGAAGGCTAAGGACAAAATTCTCATGGGCCCTGAGCGCAAGAGTATGGTCATGCCTGAAGATGAGCGCCGCAACACGGCTTACCATGAATCTGGCCACGCCTTGATTGGTAAGTTGTTACCCAAATGCGACCCGGTACACAAAGTCACCATCATTCCTCGTGGGCGCGCGCTTGGCGTCACCATGAGCTTGCCTGAAAAAGACCGCTACAGCTACGACAGTGAATACATGCTCAACCAAATCAGCATGCTGTTTGGTGGCCGCATTGCGGAAGAAGTGTTCATGAACCAAATGACCACGGGTGCTTCGAACGATTTTGAACGTGCCACCCAAATTGCACGCGATATGGTCATGCGATACGGCATGACCGAAGCTTTAGGGCCTATGGTGTACGCCGAGAATGAAGGTGAAGTGTTTTTGGGACGCTCCGTCACCAAAACCACCAATATGAGCGAGCAGACTATGCAAAAGGTGGACGCCGAGGTGCGCCGCATCATCGATCAGCAATATGCTTTGGCTAGGGGCCTGATTGAGCAAAACAGCGACAAAATGCATGCCATGGCCAAGGCCTTGCTTGAGTGGGAAACCATTGACGTTGAGCAAATTGACGATATTTTGGCGGGCCGCGAACCTCGCCCGCCAAAAGATTGGACACCCAACACCCGAAACTCCGACCAAAGCGGAGGCTCTGGTGGTACGCCAGCAGTTAAAACAGAACCCACTCCCTCTGCAGCCTGAAGCCCTACTGGAGAACATCGCGTTTTGAAATTGACCTGAGTCGCCCTCAGGTCATGGGTATTGTGAATGTCACGCCCGATTCTTTTTCAGGTGGCGGTCATTACACAGATCCTGCCTTGGCTATTGCCCATGCGCAACAGCTTTTAAAAGAGGGCGCTGATCTGCTGGACGTGGGGGCCGAATCTTCTCGGCCTGGCGCTCAACCAGTACCTCAAGACCTAGAGTTAGAGCGCCTGCTGCCCGTCATCAAAGAACTGGTGACTTGGGGGGTTCCTATATCGGTGGATACCTACAAGCCCGAAGTGATGCAGCGCATGCTCGATTGGGGTGTGGACGTCATCAACGATATCTATGCATTACGCTGGACGAGTGGTGCCCATGGCTTAACTGGCGCGCAAGTGGTTACCCAACACCCCTCTTGTGGGGTCGCCTTGATGCACATGCAGGGCGAGCCTCAAGGCATGCAGTTGAAGCCTATGCAAGGCGATGTAGTGGCGCAGGTGCTGTCTTTTTTGAAAACCCGCACAGAGGCTCTGTTGGAGCTGGGCATGGACCCCTCTAGAGTGGTGTGGGATCCGGGCATTGGGTTTGGAAAAACGGCACCTCAAAACTTTGAGCTTTTAAAGAGCCAGTCCAAGTTGCTGAGGGGTGGTTTTCCGTTATTGGTGGGTTGGTCCAGAAAGTCTTCTTTAGCCGCAGTTATGGGGTCAGTCCATGCAATGGCGGGTGAGACGACTGATGGGGTTCACCCTAGATTGGCGGCAAGTTTGGCTGCTGCAGTATTGGCCGCGGAGCGCGGCGCTCGGGTGGTGCGTGTGCACGATGTGCGCTCCACTGTAGAAGCCTTAAAAGTATGGGGAGCTATTCAATGAGCACTATAAAAAGACAATATTTTGGTACCGATGGCATCAGGGGTACGGTGGGCCAAGAGCCCATGACTCCAGACTTTGTATTGCGACTGGCGCATGCCGTGGGCAGCTTGTTGAAGCAACAAGAATCTCACCCCTTGGTGCTCATAGGCAAAGACACCCGCATATCGGGCTACATGTTGGAAAGCGCGTTAGAGGCTGGTTTTAATTCGGCTGGGGTCGATGTGCTGTTGTTAGGGCCCATACCCACACCCGGAGTAGCGTATCTGACGCGGGCGCAGCGTGCTTCTTTAGGGGTGGTGATCAGCGCTAGCCACAACCCGCATCCAGACAACGGCATCAAGTTTTTTGACGCATCGGGAAACAAACTGTCTGAAAGTTGGGAATCCCAAGTGGAGGCCATGCTATCGACCGCCCCGGTCTGGGCCAGCTCTATGAACCTTGGCAAAACCAAGCGCTTAGATGATGCAGCAGGCCGCTATATTGAATTTTGCAAAAGCATGTTTCCTACGCAGCTGACCTTAAAGGGACTCAAGCTGGTGGTCGATGCAGCGCATGGGGCGGCCTACCAAATTGCGCCCAAGGTGTTTCAGGAGCTTGGAGCTGAGGTGGTGACCTTAGGCTGCCAGCCCGATGGCCTGAATATCAATTTGAATGTTGGGGCCACCCACACCGATGCTGTGGTTGAACAAGTCAAGGCCCATCAGGGGGATTTGGGTATTGCCCTAGATGGTGACGCAGACCGATTGATGATGGTGGGGCCCACTGGCCGTTTGTTCAACGGCGACGAGTTGCTTTACGTGTTGGCGGACGATCGTTTAAACCGTGGAGACGCTTTGCCTGGTGTGGTGGGAACGCTGATGACCAACATGGCCATTGAGCTGGCGCTTCAAAAGCGCGGGGTGGCATTGGTGCGGTCACAGGTGGGTGACCGATATGTGCTCGAGGCCCTTGAACAGCGAGGCTGGATTTTGGGTGGCGAAGGTTCAGGGCACTTGTTGTCTCTGGACAAGCAAACCACGGGCGATGGCATTGTTTCGGCCTTGTTGGTTTTGCAAGCTTGTATGCGGCAGCACAAGACTTTGGAGCAATTGCTTGAGACCGTGAGCCTGTTCCCACAAGTCTTACTCAACGTGAAAGTTCAAGCGCCTAAAGAATGGGCCCATAACCATGAATTAACCAGTGCCTTGAAGGCCTATGAAAGTGAACTTGGTGTCCAAGGCCGGATCCTGATTCGCCCAAGCGGTACTGAGCCGTTACTGAGAATCATGGTGGAGGCTCAAGACATGAGCCAAGCACAAGCTGTAGCTCAAAGTCTGGCTGTCGCTGCCGGCAATTAAGGCTTGAGCTTAGTCTTTAATGACTGCAGCTTTGAGTGCGGCTTGTTGCAACTGAAGGCGGTCAATGCCCTGAGCGGGCAAATTGGCCAAAATGTCCAATCGCTGCCTTAAGCTGAGCAAGACGTTATTGAATGCGGCTTGTTTTTGCTTGTCAGTGCCTTCAGCCAAGGTAGGGTCTTTGTACACCCATTGGGCTATGGCGGGTTTGCCAGGCCAAACGGGGGCCTGAGCTTGAGATGACTCCTCACACATGGTGATCACCAAGTCCATCTCAGGTGCTCCCGGAGCAGAAAATTCATCCCAGCTTTTACTGCGCAAGCCTTCTGTATTGATTTTGGCTGTGGTCAAGGCCTTGAGGGCCATGGGGTTAGGTTGTTCTTGATCTCTTAAGTGGCTCGCAGCTGAGAAAGCTTGGAACCGTCCTTTGGAAATGTGGTTAAGTGCCGCCTCAGCCAATATGCTGCGTGAGGAGTTATGGGCACAAATGAAAAGTACGTTTAAAGACATTTTGAGTAGTTTCCAAGGAAAGACGTTTGATGGTGATCGTAAAAGTCAATTGTGACAGTTGAGGGGTTAAACCACCGTTTTTCATCAAAATAGCAATTGAGCAAAACAAAAGTGTCACAAATATTAAATATCTATGAAACTTTATGGTCACCACATCCGATCACAATTCAAGGTTTGATGACCAAGCTTACACGACTTATTAGGGCTTTTCTTAATGAAACATTCTTTCGAATCCATGATGCCTGTGAGGAGTGAAGAGCCTTCTCACGATGAAGAGCTTCCGCCGGGTCACCAGCATTACCGCTCTATTTTCATCTCGGACCTGCATTTGGGTACGCCTGGTTGTCAGGCGATTGAGCTTTTGGAGTTTCTCAAACACCACTCCAGTGATTACTTGTATTTGGTGGGCGACATCATCGACGGCTGGCAGTTGCGTCGCCGTTGGTTTTGGCCGCAAGCGCACAACGACGTGGTCCAAAAGCTGTTGAGACGTGGGCGAAAGGGTTGCCGCATCATTTATGTGCCCGGCAACCACGACGAATTCGCGCGCGGCTTCACCGATCACCAGTTTGGCGGCATTGAAATGGTGGAAGACGCGGTGCACATCACGGCGGACGGGCGTCGTCTCTGGATCACCCATGGGGACTACTTTGATGGCGTGGTGCAATATGCCAAATGGATCGCCTATTTAGGCGATACCTTGTATGGGGTGGCGCTTAACTTAAACCGTTATCTCAATAAAGTTCGCGCTCGAATGGGCTTGCCCTATTGGTCCTTGTCGGCTTACCTGAAGCAAAAAGTCAAAAAGGCCGTTAACTTTGTCAGCGATTTCGAGGTTGCGGTTGCCAATGAAGCCCGCCGTCAAGGCTTTCAGGGCGTGGTGTGCGGTCATATTCACCGCGCAGAAATTCGCGAAATCGACGGTATTTTGTACTGCAATGATGGGGACTGGGTGGAGAGCAGAACCGCACTCGTCGAGCATTTTGACGGGCGTCTTGAGCTCTTGTACTGGCAAGGGGAGTCGGCAGAACAGCCCAGGGCCCAGCTGGCTCAAATGCAACCCGCCACGGTTTAAGCCCTCAGAAATCAAGGGCACAGATAAAATGTCAAAAATATGACAACTTTAGCTGCCCCTCCTACCCTCGAAGACCTCGAGTCCCTTGAGTTACTAGATCGAGATCAAAGTATTCTGGCCTTCAATGAGCGGGTGTTCGATTGGGCATGCAGGCAAGATGTCCCGCTTTTGGAGCGTCTGCGTTACCTGTGCATCGTGTCTTCCAATTTGGATGAATTTTTTGAAGTTCGGGCAGAACCGCACCTGATTGCCAAAACATCACAAGACAGCGACGGGACTTATTCAGCCGATTCTTTTGACCTTTTGTCTAAGTCCGTTCACGACTTGGTCAACCGTCAGTACAGCCTGTACAACTTGGAATTGTTGCCCGCATTTGCCAAGCAAGGTATTCGCATTTTGTCCCACAGCGAGCGTAACAAGGCTCAAACCACTTGGGTTCACCAGTACTTTCACAGCGTGGTCAAGCCACTTTTGATACCTGTGGGCTTGGATCCCTCCCACCCTTTTCCTCAGGTGGCCAACAAGTCTTTGAACTTTATTGTCCGGTTGGGCGGACATGATGCTTTTGGACGCGAGAACGACATAGCCATTGTCAAAGTCCCCAGGGTTCTGCCCCGTTTGATTCGCCTGCCAGAGCGTTTAACTTCACGTGGCGCTTTATTCGTGTCTTTGTCCAGCGTGGTGCGATCCCATTTGAATGAATTGTTCCCGGGGCGCGATGTTGGGCAGTTTTCACAGTTTCGGGTGACCCGACACTCCGATTTGGCGGTGGATGAGGAAGACGTTAAAAACCTCAGAACTGCTCTGCGGCAAGGCCTGCAACACCGACACTATGGTCATGCAGTGCGGTTGGAGGTGTCGGCGGGTTGTTCAGACTATTTAAGCGAGTTTTTGCTCAAGCAGTTTCATTTGCCCGAAGGCGCTTTGTATCGCGTGCCCGGCCCTGTGAACTTGGTTCGCATGGGGCAGCTGGTAGATTTGATCGATGAGCCCAAACTGCGCTTTAAGCCTTTTACGGCGTCCACTCCTAAAAAGCTGCAGCACGAACACAGTATTTTTAAGAAGCTGCAAGAGGGAGATGTGCTGCTGCACCAGCCTTACGAGAGTTTTGAGGAGGTGTTGCAGTTTCTCCGCGAGGCTGTAAATGACCCTGATGTGATGGTCATCAAGCAAACCATTTACAGAACCGGATCCAGCTCTGAACTGATGGATCTGCTGCGGCAAGCAGTCGCGCGTGGTAAGGAGGTGACGGTGGTGCTGGAGCTCAAAGCCCGTTTTGATGAAGAAACCAACATCAATTGGGCCGACAAGATGGAATCCATTGGGGTTCAGGTGCTCTATGGCGTGGTGGGGCTTAAAACCCACGCCAAAATGATGCTTGTGACCCGAAAAGAGGGTGCCTCTTACAAGCGTTACGCCCACTTGTCTACTGGCAACTACAACCCGACCACCGCGCGGTTTTATACCGACTTCAGTTACCTCACAGCAAACAGCTCTCTAACTGCAGATGTGGAGCATGTGTTCACGCATTTGGCGGGTCAAAGCCGTTTGGCGCGTTTGAATCAGCTTTGGGTTGCACCGTTTTATTTGCACCGCAGATTGGTTGAAAAAATTGAACACTTAGGTGAACGCGCCGCAGCCGGTGTGCCTACGCGCATAGTGGCCAAAATGAATGCCTTGACCGACGAACTCATCATTCGTGCGCTCATGAAGGCCGCATTTCAAGGCGTTGAAATCGATTTGATCGTTCGCGGGGCTTGCATGTTGCCAGCTCAAGTGTCGGGGTTGACCCACCGCATCAGGGTGCGCTCGATCATCGGGCGGTTTTTAGAGCATGCGCGGGTGTTTTACTTTCGTGAGGGCGACGACGTCAGCCTTTACCTTTCCAGCGCAGATTGGATGAACCGCAATATGTTGCGCCGGATTGAACTGGCATGGCCCGTGCTCGACCCCAAATTACAGCAGCGCATCATTGACGAGTGTTTGGTGGCTGAAATGATGGACACCGAAAGCGCTTGGGAATTGCTGCAAGACGGCAAGTACCACAAGGTGGGCCTCAAACCCGGCCAAAAATCGGTCAGTGCGCAAAATGCGCTCATGAATTTGCACCAGTTAAGAGCAATGAATGTGCATGACCGTCAGGAACACGAGGGGGCATAACCATGGATCTGGTTTTATGGCGTCATGCTGAAGCTCAAGAGTGGGGGGAGGGTTGTGACGACATGGCCAGACCGCTCACTTCCCGAGGCGAAAAACAAGCCGCTCGAATGGCGGCTTGGTTAGAACGACAGTTACCAGAGGGCGCTCGAATATTTGCAAGCCCAGCCAAAAGGGCAGACCAAACCGCTATTGCTCTGGGGCGAAAGTACAAAACAAAAACAGAAATCTCCCCTTTGGCTGGTGTTGACGACTTGCTAACACTTGTGGACTGGCCTGATGCCAAGGCCACGACTTTGGTCATTGGGCATCAGCCCACACTGGGCTTGACGGTTTCGAAGCTGCTGGGAGTTCCTGAGGAAACCTTGTCAGTAAGAAAAGGTGGGGTCTGGTGGCTGCGCCACCGTGTTCGCGATGGCGTTCACCAAACGCTTCTGTTGAGCGTTCAGTCCCCAGACTTGATGTAAGGCTGCTCAGTCTTTCTTAGGGCGGCCCGTTTTGATGGCGGGCACGTTATCAAGTGCTTGAGTCAAGGCAGCGTCTGACATGGCTTCGAGCGCTTTAACGCCTGCGCGCAACAACTCACTTTTCTTGACAGGACGGCCCAATTTGGCGGCTCTGAGCTTGAGTACATCCAAAACAGCGTATTCATTCTTGGGCATAGTGAACCCATCTCGAACCAGTTTAGGTTTTTTAGTTTTGCTGTCTTCGCTGGTGTCATTGGCCATAGAGGACGCTTGAGTTTTAGCAGGCACTTTTTGCGCTGTTTTTGCCACAGCCTTTTTGGTGGCGGGCCTGGGGCGCGGGGTTCTGGTCACTTTGCGGGCGGGGGCCTTGGATGCGGTGTGGGCTGTAACGGTTGTCTTGACAGCCTTGGCCATCGAACTGCTAGCAGTTTTGGAGGGAGCGCTGGCTTCAAGGGCAATGTTTGAGGTGTTCATATGTAGGATCTCCTTAAAACGGTATGAATAGTTTATTCATTAAATCAAGTTTATGCAAACTTTTTTTGCGGTCTCAAGTATTTAAGGCATTCCAAAACAAAAGCCAATTCGACCTGGCCAAGACTTTGCATTGAAACAAATCTCATCTAGCCTTAGCACCCAGTACATCACGAAAATTTATGGCATTTTTTGAGAACTTGGGCCTGTTGGACGGCTCGTTTTGGAGGGATGCTCGGCATCCACCCAGCGAATTGCTGCAATTGCTCCAACAAGACGCGCTTTATGTGGCGTTTCAACCCATTGCCAATTTAAAAAATGGGACCGTTTATGCCCACGAGGCCCTGATTAGAGGGCCCGCCCATTCCCAGCTTCACTCTGCCGATGCGATTTTGTTGGCAGCGCAAAAACTGGGCTTTCTTTATGAGTTTGAGGTGCATTGTGTGCTTCGGGCCCTCAAGCAATGGGGTCAACTCAAACAGCCTGGCCGTCTGTTTGTCAACATCAGCGCCAACGCGCTGATTCAAGGTGTGCAAATTGTGGGTGTGCAACGCTTGTCACAGGTGGCGCACAGTCTGGGTGTCATGCCCAGACAAGTGGTGCTGGAGTTGACCGAGCATGAACGTGTGATCGACATGGATGCCTTGGCTGAGGTGGTCAAGGTGATTCAGAGTTTGGGCTTTTCCATTGCCTTAGATGACTTTGGCGACGGACGTTCTAGCCTGAGACTCTGGTCCCAAATCAAGCCCATGGTGGTGAAGATAGACAAGTATTTCAGTGGTGACATTTCCAACCGCCCTGACAACTTTAAAACCATTCAGGCCTTGATGCAAATTGCAGAAATTTTCGACACTGCCTTGGTGGCCGAGGGTATTGAAACCGGCGATGACCTGAGGGTCTTTAGAGATTTGGGCATTGCCTATGGTCAAGGCTATTTTTTAGGGAAGCCCGATATCTGTGCTGTGCAGCAGATTTTGGCCCCGGCTGTGGCTGTTTTGGTGGACTCTAGGGTGGCCGTTATGCCTGAACGCCCCCAGTCCACCCGCCAAGGACAGCTCAAGCACTTGTCCATGATTCAGGCGCCCACGGTGTCACAACATACTCCTATTGATGACGTGGCAGATTTGTTTTTGGCGCGCTCTGAACTGCATGCCTTGGCCGTGTTGGAGGCTGACAGGCCCATTGGCATCATCAACCGCCAGCAGTTCATGGACCGTTACGCCACTCTGTTTTTTAGAGAAATATTTGGCAAAAAATCGTGCATGCAATGCGCCAACACCGAGCCTAGGCTGATTGAGCGCAACCACGACGTTGAAGAGCTGGTGGGCATTTTGACCTCCCAAGACCAGCGTTATCTCAATGATGGATTTATTGTGGTGGACAACGGGCGTTACTTGGGCTTGGGCACGGGCGAGCAGTTGGTGCGCTCGGTTACCGAGCTTCGCATTGAAGCGGCGCGCCATGCCAACCCCTTAACCTTTTTGCCAGGCAATATTCCGATCAGCAACCACATCAAACGCTTGCTTGACAGCGGCGCTTGGTTTGCTGCTTGTTATTTAGACCTGAACCACTTTAAGCCCTTCAACGACTACTATGGTTATTGGCGGGGTGACGACATGATTCGCTTGGTGGCCAAGCTGGCTTTGCAACACAGCGACCCGAACAAAGACTTTGTGGGCCATGTTGGCGGCGACGATTTTTTAATTTTGTTTCAAAGCGACAACTGGCAAGAGCGGGCGCAATGCATCATCAGTGTCTTTGAGGCGCAAGCTCCACTGCTGTACGACGAGGCTTCCCGTCTCAAGGGGGGCATAGAAACCGAAGACCGAAACGGTGTGACCCGGTTTTTCAGTTTCACCAGCCTGTCCATTGGTGCCCTAGTGGTTAACAAAGGGCAGTTGGCCACAGCCGAAGATGTGGCCAATCAGGCCGCTTTAGCCAAACATACCTCAAAAGTTGCAGGCGGCGGCTTGCAGGTTATTCACGCTGGGGCGGCGCTCAAAGTTCCTTAAACGCAAACGCCAGCGGCGTTTTCTGCCATGCCACGGTTTCTTCTTGCAGCAGGTGGGCAGATTGCGGGAATTTTTTAGCCCAGCCAGAGGGGCAGGTCATCTCCCAGCTGCCCTTTTGCGGGCAGGTGAGGCGAATGCCGGCTAAATCTGGATCACGCCGTGCATGGCACAGCACCACCGCAAGCCTGAGCGCCAGCAGCTGGTTTAAAAACAGGTGGTCGTCAAAATCTACATCGAGCTTGCGCAACTTGCCGCGGTGGCCCAGAACCAGCAAACTTAAACGGTGCAGTTCTGGCAGGGTGAAGCCTGTGGCGTCGGAATTGTCCAAAATATAGGCGCCATGCTTGTGGTAATCACTGTGCGATATCACGCTGCCCACTTCGTGAAGCTCGGCTGCCCAGACCAATTTTCTATGGGCTCGAGTGCTTTCTTCGTTGGACGGCACACCTGCCATCATCTGGGTGAACAACTGCTGCACCACTTGTTTGACCCGATGAGCTTGTGCGTGGTCCACGCTGAATTTAGAAGCCAACCGGCTCACGCTGTTGCTGCGTTGATCGGTTTGTTCGTCTTCGCGGTCTAGCAAGTCGTATAAAGCGCCATGCCGCAAAGCGCCTTGCGCTACCAGCATCTCGTCAATTTCAAGCAGGTCAAACACGGCGCGCAGCACGCTCAAGCCTCCGCCAATCACAAAGCGGCGGTCGTCCCGCATGCCTTCCATGCGCAAACGGTCTGCGCGCTCGGCCTTGATCAGTTTGTCCAAAAGCCAATCTAGGCCTTCCCTGGACACCTTGCCTGCAGGCCAGCCCGCGGCCTCCAGAACGTCTCCCACAGCACCTATGGTGCCCGATGAGCCGTAGGCGATTTCCCATTTTTCGGGCCTAAAGGTGTTGAGCGCTTCATCCAGCACGGCTTGGGCGGCAATTTCTGCCAGCTTGAAAGACTCTGCAGTAAAGCTGTGGTCCGGAAAATAGCGCATAGACCAAGCCACGCTGCCCACACGAAACGACTCCATGGCGTGGGCCTCGTAGTGTTGGCCCAAAATCATTTCGGTAGATCGGCCTCCAATATCAACCACCAGCCGCTTTTCATGGGTTTGGGGTAGCAAATGCGCCACGCCTTGGTAAATCAGACGCGCCTCTTCTTGGCCAGAAATCACATCAATGGGAAAGCCCAAAATTTTCACCGCTTCGGTAATGAATGCGTCGCGGTTTCGGGCCTCACGCAGCGTTTGAGTGGCTACAGCACGAACCTGATTTTTTTCAAAACCTGCCAACCGTTCACCAAAGCGCGCCAAACAGTCCCAGCCGCGTTGCATGGCATCAGGTGTGAGGTTTCGTTGTTCGTCAAGTCCGTTGCCTTGACGAACCGTTTCCTTGATGTATTCAGTGCGTTGAATGTGGCCGTGGTCCAAGTAACCAATTTCAAGGCGAAAGCTGTTCGACCCAAGGTCAACAGCCGCTAAGCGAGAACCGTTTTGCATTTGAAAATTTTGAATAGCAGCAAAGCATTGTGCCATTTCATCTGGTGAAGACTTGTTTTAGGGCAAGCATTTGCCAATAAAAAAGCCCTTCAAAAGGGCTTTTAGGAGGAACAGATTCAGGCCTCGCAGGAGGCTCGAACCAAAGGTGGAGATTTACTTCTTTTGAGGAGCGTCCAAAACGCTGTCGATGATGTGCACCACACCGTTGCCAGCTTGCAGGTCAGCAGTAATGACCATGCCGCTTTCGACGGTCACAAAGTTACCTGCCACAGAGGTCTCAATGTTGGCGCCATGCACAGATTTAACTTTAGCGTTGCTAACTTGGCCAGCCATCACTTTGGCAGGCAACACATGGAAAGTCAGCACTTCATTCAGGCGTGCAGGGTTGTTGGCAATAGCCTCTAGCGCTTTGGCGGGCACAGCTTTGAAGGCGTCGTTGTTAGGGGCAAATACGGTGAAGGGACCAGCAGATTTAAGGGTATCTACCAAGCCAGCCTTTTGAATCAGACCGTTCAAGGTGCTCAAAGAAGGGTTGCCAGCTATCATGTCGACAACAGTGGCGGTTTGAGACATTGCAACGCTAGCAGCAGAAGACAGCACGGCAAAAGCAGATAAGGCTAACAAATTACGAACTGAAAAAGTCATGGAGATCTCCTAGTTAAAACGTCAGGATAATGATGATTCGTTTCAGATTCGTTACATTCTTGTTAAACACTACAGGCTCTATTTCAATCTTCCCCCTTATCAAGTAGGGCTTCACCCTCGCGAGTCATGCTTCTGTAACAAAAGATTCGTAAATTGCATTGAGTCGTTTGTCACCAACTAGGAGCTTTTATGAAATTTGTGAATGTTTTTTCAATCTGCGGCGCGGCTGTAGGCGCTGCCTCCCTAATGTCCACCAGCGCATTGGCACAAGATGTGACAGGCGCTGGCGCGAGCTTTCCGGCTCCTTTGTATTCC
>CAMAXR010000016.1 GCA_945862195.1 Hylemonella gracilis | reverse complement strand
AGGCGGGTGAGGGTCGGCAGGCATCAACCAGTTGGTGAGCCATAGGGTGAGGCAATCCACCACCACCAAAACCTGCGGCTGGCTGTGCTGCGCAATGGCCTGAGCCAGATGGTGGGGCACCTCGTGGGTGCTTAAGCGAGCAGCCAGCTGTGGGGAGTCTTGTCGGTCTTGCTGGTGGCGCGCAATGCGTTGCGCCATTTCGGCGTCGCCCGCCAGCGCGGTAGCCAGCAACACCACGCGGTGCGTGGCGTCTTGCTGCAACCACTGAAGGGCCAGTAGCTCAGCTCGACGCGACTTGCCAGACTTTTGCCCACCAAGGATCAGTTCGCAGTTATCGAGCGCCAAACCGTTTGAGGCGGGTGATGCCAGGGCGACTGACGAAGGGTTGCGAGCGTTAGTCATGCATCACTTGGGGGTGTAACGAACGCCTGCAAACAGGCTGCTACCCGGGGTTGCGTAACCTTCCACCAAGACATATTTTTTATCAAAAATGTTGTTAGCCCGAGCAAAAATAGACCATTCTTTACTTCCAGTGTAATTGAGCCTTAAATTTACAAGTGTATATCCACCAAGCTCATATAACGCCAAATTTGGCGTTGGGTAATCGTTATATTCAAATCGCTTACCCGTAGACATTAACTCGCTTGCAAGCGTCAAAGCACCGAAATTTCGACTTAAACCCAACTTGAGGATTTCTTTAGAACGATTAGCGAGGGTCCGATTCAACAGTTCATCCTTAGGGTCTTGCAGATCAAGACTACCGTAAATTCCGTATTTGCCAATATTGCTCTTGTGAGCAAAGGTCCAACCAGTTAATTTGGCACTTGAGACGTTTCTAGGTGATACAGCCTCAGTGATCGGATCAATAATCTCCCACTGTATGAGGTTGCTCACATCGTTTTGATAATAAGTAACCGAACTATTTTGAGCATCTGATTCATACCGGACAGATGCCTCACGGTTGACGGAATTTTCTGGCTTTAGGTTAGGATTGCCTACGCTCCCCCAAATATCTGAAAAGTACAACTGATTAAACGTTGGCGTTTTAAACGAAGTTCCATAGGAAACTGAGCTTCTCCAGTAGCTAGACAATTGATAACCATAACCGAGCATTCCTGAGGAATAACTTCCGAATTGCGAGTTGCGATCTTGCCTTAGACTAGATTGCAACCGATGCAATCCGAAACTACCGGACCAGCCAAACATTACGGAATCAATATCTCGGTCTTTTAATTTAAAGTTATCCGAAGAATCTATTCTTTGTTTAAAAGATTCAAATGCCAATAATGCCACACCCAAAGGTAAACGAATATCATTTTGAATTTGGTAATGGGTCTGAATGGTTTTGTAGGAAGAGGATAATGCCTCGTTACTAAGGTTGCGGCTGTCATCAAGACTCTGCCCGACTCGAACAGTAGTTGACCATATATTAGACAAGCCATGACGACTATAAAGATTAAAACTTGAAATCGTTTGATTTTGAGTGTAATTGCGATCTAACGCTCCAAACAAAATATCAAATCTGCTGAATCCTTCCGAATACAGATAATTAAAACCATACTCTTGCCCATTAACGGGTGAATAAGATAATCCGCCAGAACTGCTTGAAGTTTGGTACCCATCTAAGTCTGCGTAATAAGAGGAGTTGGCTACCCCCCTCTTAATGGGTGTTGTGGCGTTGATAGAGTCGCTTTTTTTATCAGACACCATAAAGCTGTAGCGCCAACCCTCTTGCCCACCAGAAATACCGGTCGTGGCCACCGAGGTGTTTTGACTGCCCAAGCCCACTTCAAAAAAAAGACGCGCTGGGCCTTCCCCCCGCTTGGTAAATATTTGAACCACCCCGCCAATGGCGTCTGAACCATAGAGAGAAGAAACTGGCCCCCGCACAATTTCAATATGGTCGATCAGCTCTAAGGGAATAAATTCCCAAGTCGCGCTTCCAAGCGTCGCCGAACCAACTCTGACACCATCCACCAGCAACAAGACATGATCTGAATTGCTGCCACGAATGAAGATACTGGCAGATGCGCCAGAGCCACCGTTTTGGGTGAATTCAATGCCGGGTTGACGCCCCAACAATTCGGCAAGCGACACGGCCCCAGTATTGCGGATTTCTTCAGAGCTGATGGTGGTGACATCTGAGAGCACGTCCGAGGCTTTCATGGCTTGGCGTGTTGCCGTCACCACCACGGCCTCCAGTTCGCGCTGCGCATAAGCGCACGGCACAGAGAGCAAAAAATGCAAAGCGCCACACAGGCTCATGAGCCCACGAATGCCAAAAGATTTCATAGGAGCAATCCCGAACAAACACCCTCACCGCCTTCCCCGACAGTGCTTGGGAACAAGGGGTTGCCCATAGGCAACTCCACCGTGTTGGCCGGTATCCGGGCTGATGGATCAACCTTCATCGCCTTCCCGGTTGCTTTTCAGGCATCCAGTGGCTGAGTAATGAAAGCGGCGTAAAACGCGTCCACTTACCGTTGCGGGGGCAGCGCAGGTTAGGCGTTTGTTTTGCGCCCTCCTGCTTCCCGTTGAACTGCAGTCTCTGAACAAGGCTGCGAGCACCAACGCGCGGATTTTAGCGCCGCTCCGACCTACAATGGTTTGCAATGGAACAGGGCGCACCACAATCTGAACAGTTGGAACAGTTGGTTGAGCGTGTAGAACGCTTGCTGCTGCGCCACGAAGAGCTGCAACGCACCCACACCTTGGTGCTGGACCAAGTGGACGCTCTTAAACACGAGCGCGACGCCTTAAAGACGCGCTTGCAAGCCGCTCGCACCCGTGTGGACACTCTGCTCAAACGTCTGCCTTTAGACGAACCGGTGCATAACCATGGCACTGAAGCCAACGCCGACCTATGAAACAGCTTGAGGTTCAAATCATGGGCAACAGCTATTTGCTGGGCTGCCCCGAGGGTGGCGAAGCGCGCTTGATGGATGCGGTGTCTAAGGTGGACGCGGCCATGTGCAAGATCAGAGACGCAGGAAAAATCAAAGCCCGCGACCGCATTGCCGTTTTGGCCGCCCTGAATTTGGCATTTGATTCAGTGGCCGCACCGACTTCTTCACCCTCCACGCCCACTCCAGCTGCGCCAGCTTCATCTAATGCACCGCAATTGGCGGGTGGCCAGCTGATGGACCCTGAAACGCTGCGGTCTTTGCTGCAGCGTTTGGATGCGGTGCTGGGTGATGACGGGCAGCTGCTTTAGCCTTAAAGCTTTAGCTTTTTGGCTTGAGCCACATAGAATGGACGAGTCTGCAGTCCTGCTGGACTTTAAATTCCTTGAACCAATGCTCATTGAGCCAGGGCTTGGAACATTGCTGGGTAGGTGTGATCATCTCGCGTCAGATGAACCCGAAGCCCATGCTGACCTCGCCCACCTGAACCCCGGTTCAGGATGCGGTCTGGTGGCTACTGCAGACACCTTTAAAGCGCATGCCCACCCCCACCCCCTCTCACTGACTCTCTTTCGCTCCTGAAAACTCCATCTGATGATTCCAGAACCGCAAATCATTCTTGAATTGCTTCTTATGGGCGCAGTTGTGGGGTTTTTGGCGGGGCTCTTAGGCATTGGCGGCGGCATGATCATGGTGCCGTTCATGACGTTTATTTTGTCCGGCGTGGGCTTTCCGCAGGAACTGGTGGTCAAGATGGCGGTGGCCACCTCGCTTGCCACAGTGTGTTTTACGTCGTTGTCTTCGGTGCGGGCGCACCACGCCAAAGGGGCGGTGCTGTGGCCCGTGGTTCGGGTGTTTGCACCGGGCATTGTGGTGGGCTCTTGGATCGGCTCTCAAATTGCAGTGGCCATGCCCACGGCCACCTTAAGCCTCATTTTCGCGCTGTTTGTGGCGTATTCGTCGGTTCAGATGTACTTAGACCGCAAACCCAAGCCCAGCCGCACCTTGCCCGGCGCATGGGGCATGTTTGGGATGGGCAATGTGGTGGGCATGACGTCTTCTGTGGTGGGCGCGGGTGGCGCTTTTGTGTCGGTGCCTTTCATGTTGTGGTGCAACATCAAAATTCACCAAGCTGTGGGCACATCGTCTGCTCTGGGTTTTCCGATTGCCTTGGCAGGCACACTGGGCTACGTTTGGGCGGGCTTGAACATGCCCGACATGCCTGCAGGTGCATTTGGCTATTTGTACTTGCCCGGATTGGTGATAATTTCTCTAGCCAGCATGCTGATGGCTCCGTTGGGCGCGCGGACCGCGCACCGCATGGACATCAAACCCATGAAGCGCGCTTTTGCCGTTCTGCTGATGGTGTTGGCCGTGTATTTTTTATTCCGCTAATTGGGGATCAGCATGAGAGTGGCGTTTATTGGCCAGCAAGACTTTGGTAAAGCCGTACTGGAAGCTTTTTTAGCCCGAGGCGACGAGGTGGTGGGCGTGTTTTGCAAGCCTGAAAAACCCGGCGAGCGCCCTGATGCAGTGCGCGTTGCCGCTGAGGCCTTGGGTTTAAATGTATTTCAGCTGCCCAGCCTTAAAGGGCCTGAGGCCGAAGCCGCCATGCAAGGTCTGAATGCCGACATTTGCGTCATGGCCTATGTGCTGCAGTTTGCGCCGCAAAGCTTGGTCAACATTCCCAAGCACGGCACCATCCAATACCATCCTTCATTGTTGCCCAAATACCGCGGGCCCTCCTCCATCAACTGGCCCATTGCATTGGGCGATATCGAAACCGGTTTAACAGTTTTTCGCCCCACGGATGGCCTGGACGAAGGTCCCATCCTCTTGCAAAAAACCTGCCCCATTGGCCCGGACGCCACTTTGGGCGATGTGTACTTCAACGCCCTATTCCCTATGGGGGTGCAGGCCCTCCTAGAGGCAGCCGACTTGGTGGTGCAAGGCAAGCACCAAGAAACTCCTCAAAACGAAAGCTTGGCACATTACGAAGGTTGGTTTAAGGGCGATGTCACACAAATTGTGTGGTCGCAGCATGTGAACCAGGTGTACAACCTGATTCGCGCCAGCAACCCTGCGCCTGGGGCTTGGACGGATACGTTGGGCCCTCGTGTATGGATTTACGACTGCCGCAAACACCTCATTCAACGCTTTGAACAAGTCACAGGCAAGCCCGGCGAGGTGGCCAAGGTGACGGATGCATCCATCTTCATCAATGCCGCGGGCGGCATGATTGAAGTGTTGCGACTCAAGCCGGAGGGCGGCAGCAAGATGAATGCGGCAGAATTTGCGCGCGAGCATTTAAGCCTCTGAAATTAGAGCCTGCCCACTGAGTACGCAATAACCGAATCGGTGAATACCCTTAACACCGGTCTCCAATTTAAAAAAATTGATCGCAATCAAGAAGAATTGCGTTTCAGGCACCACAATGGGAATTAGAAACAAATCTTTAGGAGGCTCCATGGCACATACTAAACATTCACTCCGCACCTCAATAACCGCTTTGGCTGCAGGTTTGCTGCTGGCTGCTGGCTGGGTCAATACCGCATCTGCTCAGTGGGAGCCCACCAAGCCCGTTGAGTTTGTGGTGCCTGCCGGAACAGGTGGTGGTGCTGACCAAATGGCCCGATTGATGCAAGGCATCATCGTCAAAAACAACCTTATGAAGCAATCGCTGGTGGTGGTCAACAAATCTGGCGGCGCTGGCGCTGAAGGCTTCTTGGCAGTGAAAGAAGCCAAGGGCGACCCCCACAAAATCATCATCACGCTCTCCAACCTGTTCACCACCCCTATGGCTACAGGCGTGCCATTCAACTGGAAAGACATGACCCCCGTGGCCATGGTGGCATTAGACCAGTTTGTACTCTGGGTCAATGCAGAGGCGCCCTACAAAACCGCCAAAGAATATTTGGACGCCGTTAAGGCTGCTGGTCCCAACAAGATGAAAATGGGCGGCACGGGCTCCAAACAAGAAGACCAAATTTTGACCGTAGGTATGGAAAAAGCCACGGGCACTAAATTTATTTACATCCCCTTCAAAGGGGGTGGAGAAGTGGCGGTGCAGTTGGTGGGTAAACATTTGGACTCCACAGTCAACAACCCGGCAGAAGCCGTGGCCCAGTGGCGCGCGGGTAAGCTGCGTGCATTGTGTGTGTTTGACGACGAGCGCATGCCTTACAAAGCTAAGGTGACCGACACCCAATCTTGGTACGACATTCCTACCTGCAAAGATGCCGGTGTACCCGCCGACTACGTGATGTTGCGCGGCATTTTCACTTCACCCGGTGTGACCCCCGAGCAGCAGGCGTATTACGTGAACCTGTTGCGTAAGGTGCGCGAGACGCCTGACTGGAAAGAGTACATGGAAAAAGGTGCTTTCAATCAAACCTTCTTGACCGGCCCCGACTTTGTCAAGTGGCTCACCAACGCAGAGCAAATGCACAAAACATTGATGACTGAAGCTGGCTTTATGGCCAAGTAAGTCGATAGCGCCGCCTTCAGCCGAAGGCGCTGTCTCAGGTCGGCTCTTTTTACCTTATTCCCTGCGATCTTAGGCTGGCGGTTGGCCTTCAACCTACAGCTCGGGCGCAGCTTAGACGCTTAATTTTGACCAGTTGCTAAACCCCTATGAGTTCTACCCCACATTCAGAAACCCCTACCTCCAACACGCCAGAGGATGAACCCGCCGAAGGCGTCGTCAGCGTGGCGGTGGTAGACGCTGCAGTTGCCGTGTTGGTCATGGTCTTGGGCGGCGTGGTGTTGTACGGCAGCCGCAAACTCGGCTCAGAATGGACCACCGATGGCCCCGGGGCAGGCTACTTTCCCTTTTACATTGGAGTCATCCTCCTCATTTCTGGTTTGGGCGTGCTGTACCAGTCGTTCAACAACCCTAAGGCCAAACAAGAAATTTTTGTAGACCGCGTGCAAATCGTGCGCGTGCTGCAAGTGCTGATACCTGCCGTGATTTACGTGGGCGTCGTTCAACTGCTGGGCCTTTATGTGGCCTCTGCGGTGTACATCGCCTTGTTCATGGTGGTGCTGGGCAAGTACTCGTGGATTAAATCGGTGGTGACCGCACTTGCGGTCAATGTCACCTTTTTCTTGATGTTTGAGGTGTGGTTCAAGGTGCCGCTGTTTAAAGGCAGCTTTGACCTCCTAAGCGGCTTAGGTTACTAAACTGAACACGGAAAGTTAGATTCAAATGGAAGAAATCAACGCCTTATTACAAGGTTTTGCGGTGGTCTCCACCCCTACTAACCTGATGTTGATGGTGATTGGCATTGTGCTGGGCGTGCTCATTGGCGTGCTGCCTGGCCTGGGCGGAGCCAACGGCGTGGCTATTTTGCTGCCACTGACCTTCAGCATGAACCCCACTTCAGCCATTGTGATGCTCTCTTGCATTTACTGGGGCGCCTTGTTCGGCGGGGCTATTACCTCGGTGCTGTTCAATATTCCGGGTGAGCCTTGGTCTGTGGCCACCACTTTTGATGGCTATCCCATGGCCCAAAAAGGTCATGCCGGTCAAGCGCTGACAGCGGCTTTTACGTCTTCATTTATAGGGGCTTTGGTTGCGGTCATCATGATCACCTTTATGGCACCTCTGGTGGCTCAGTTTGCCCTGAAGTTTGGGCCGCCTGAATTTTTTGCGGTGTATTTGCTGACCTTCTGTAGTTTTGTGGGTATGGGCAAGGGCTCGCCTTTCAAAATATTGGCATCTATGGCCATTGGCTTTGGTTTGGCTGCTGTGGGTATGGACACCGTCACCGGCCAACTCCGTCTGACCTTTGGTGTGAGCGAACTCATGCGCGGGTTTGACTTTTTAATTGCCGTGATTGGACTGTTTGGCATTGGCGAAATTTTGTTGTCCATGGAAGAGGGGCTGAAGTTCTCGGGCAAGTCCGCCAAGATCGACCCCAAAATTGTGTGGGAAACTTGGAAAAAGCTACCCGCTTACTGGGTCACGTCCATCCGCAGCTCCATCATTGGCATTTGGATGGGTATTACCCCGGGCGGTGCCACACCCGCATCCTTTATGAGCTATGGCTTGGCCAAAAAAATGTCCAAAAACGGCAACAAGTTTGGCACTGGCGAGATTGAAGGTGTGGTAGCACCCGAAACGGCAGCGCATGCCGCTGGAACCAGCGCACTGCTGCCTATGTTGGCCTTGGGTATTCCTGGCTCCCCCACGGCAGCGGTGTTGCTGGGTGGCTTGCTGATTTGGGGCTTGCAGCCCGGGCCGCTTTTGTTTGTGGAACAAAAAGACTTTGTGTGGGGCTTGATTGCCAGCATGTACTTGGGCAATTTGGTGGGTTTGGTTGTGGTGCTGACCACGGTGCCCTTATTTGCCTCCATATTGCGCATTCCGTTTTCCATCATTGCGCCGGTCATCATCGTGATTTGCGCCATCGGCGCCTACACGGTGCACAACGCCATGCTGGACATTTGGTTCATGATGTTGTTTGGTGTGGTGGGCTATGTGTTCAAAAAGCTGGACTACCCCTTGGCACCGCTGGTTTTGGCTTTGGTACTGGGCGACAAAGCTGAAGACTCGTTCCGGCAGGCCATGTTGTTCTCTCAGGGTGACCTGAGCATCATGTTCTCTAACGGCTTGGTTGGCAGCATCACCGCGCTGGCTTTGCTGATGCTGTTCTGGCCTTTGATTGGCAAGGCCTTGGCTTACATCCGCCCGCCCAAAAAATCAGGGTTTGCGGCGGACCAGCCGGTGGATTGATCACTCCAAATCAAATCTTGCCGCGTTGCTTTAGGCGACTCAGGGTTTCCGCACTAAGGTTCATGTAGGCCGCCAATTCTTTTTTGGGAATTTTTTCAAACAGATCAGGATGCTTTCGCAAAAAACGGTGAACACGGCCAGGCGCATCGAGCAAATGCAAGGTGATGGTGTGCGCCATGATCTCGCTCATGAGGTTCATGACGTGGTATTCAAATGTGTGTTTGAGGCTCGGGTGGCGCTCCAAAAACGCAATCCAATGCGGCATAGGCAACTTGACCACTTGCGCCTTGGTCACACACACAATGCTGTAAGGCGTGGGGGTTTTCAGGCACCAAGCGGCATAACTGGTTTCCATGTCGCCCTCGTCCGAAAACCGCAAAATCATTTCTTTGGCTTGCTGGTTGGCAACCACCCGCTTGAGAATGCCGCTCAAAATAAAGTACTGCTCCATCTCCTGCACCCCTTGGTGCAACAGGTGGTCACCTTTTTGGCAGTCCACCACCATGAGCTTAGGCTCCAGCTCTGCAAAGGCCGTATCGTCCAGGTCTTTCAAAATGAGGTTGCGTCGCAGCTGCACGCGCACCACATTTTTTTCAGGATGTTGGTCAATAACGGTCATAGAAAAAAAGGCCTCTTGTCCCAAAAATTGACCATGGTCAATCGTGATCGCGCCGCAAGTTCATATGATGAATACGACTCATCGGGCTTGATGGTCTCTGACTTTTTGGCAAGTCACCAATCAATATAAATCATTTCAATTCGCTGCTTTCTCTATTTTGAATCTTATGTCCACACCCTCTACCTCCTCTTCTTCAGGCGCCATGACCGACGGCTTTCATTTGGTGATTGATGCACTCAAGCTCAACGACATTCACACCATTTACGGTTTGCCCGGCATCCCCATTACCGACCTGACCCGCATGGCGCAGGCCGAGGGCATGCGTGTGATTTCTTTCCGCCACGAGCAAAACGCCGGTAATGCGGCCGCGATTGCAGGTTTCTTGACCCAAAAGCCGGGCGTGTGCTTGACCGTGTCGGCCCCTGGCTTTTTGAACGGCTTAACCGCCCTGTCCAACGCCACCACCAACTGCTTTCCCATGATTTTGATCAGCGGCTCCAGCGAGCGCGAAATTGTGGACCTGCAGCAGGGCGACTACGAAGAAATGGACCAACTCGCCATTGCCAAGCCATTATGCAAGGCCGCCTTTAGAGTCTTGCATGCTGAAGACATTGGTGTAGGTATAGCCCGCGCCATTCGGGCCGCGGTGTCTGGCCGCCCCGGCGGCGTGTATCTAGATTTGCCCGCCAAGCTTTTCAGCCAAGAGATGGACGCCGCCGCAGGCAAGGCCAGTCTCATCAAGGTGGTGGACCCAGCCCCCCGCCAGCTCCCTGCCCCCGACGCCATTGAGCGCGCCGTGGCTTTGCTTAAAGCCGCCAAGAAGCCCCTAATTTTGTTGGGCAAAGGTGCCGCCTACGCCCAAGCGGATGCGGACATTCGCGCCTTAGTTGAAAGGTCGGGCATTCCTTACCTGCCCATGTCTATGGCCAAAGGCTTGCTGCCAGACACGCATCCCCAATCTGCCGCTGCGGCGCGCTCTTTTGTGTTGCCTGAGGCCGATGTGGTCATGCTCATTGGCGCACGGCTGAACTGGCTGCTGTCGCACGGCAAAGGCAAAACTTGGGGCGGCAAAGACGCCAAAGCCTGGGGTGGTCAAAAGTTCATCCAAATTGACATTTCGCCCCAAGAAATGGACAGCAACGTGGCCATTGACGCGCCGATCGTGGGCGACATTGGGTCCTGCGTTTCAGCCTTGCTGGCTCAGGTGGGCCAGCTGTCTAAGCCACCTGCTGAATGGCTCAACGCCATTGAAGAGCGCAAGACCAAAAACGTGTCCAAAATGGCCGAAACCTTGGCCAAAGACCCTGTGCCCATGAACTTCCACAGCGCGCTGAACGTGGTGCGCGACATCTTCAAGGCCCACCCCGACACCCTGCTGGTGAACGAAGGCGCCAATGCGCTGGACTTCACGCGCAGCATTGTGGACATGTACAAGCCGCGCAAGCGCTTGGATGTGGGCACCTGGGGCATCATGGGCATTGGCATGGGCTTTTCTGTGGCCGCTGCCGTAGAAACCGGTTTGCCCGTGATTGCCATTGAAGGCGACAGCGCGTTTGGTTTTTCAGGCATGGAGGTAGAAACCATTTGCCGCTACAACCTGCCCGTGTGCGTGGTCATCATGAACAACAACGGCGTGTACCGTGGCACCGACGTCAACCCCACTGGCGGCTCCGATGTGGCGCCCACCGTGTTTGTTAAAAACGCCCGCTACGACATGCTCATGCAAGCTTTTGGCGGCGTGGGCGTCAACGCCACCACACCTGCAGAGTTGCGCCAAGGCATTGAAGAGGCGCTGCGCTCGCGCAAACCCACTTTGATCAACGCTGTGATTGACGAAACCGCTGGCACTGAAAGCGGACGCATCACCAGCCTCAACCCCAAAAAGGCCGCCGCGGCCTGAGACCCATTTTTATTTCACATCACACCAACGGAGAACTTTATGTCCAGTCACAAGCCCCTTAACGGCATCAAAATTATCGACTTCACCCACGTGCAAGCGGGCCCGGCTTGCACGCAGTTGCTGGCCTGGTTTGGCGCCGACGTCATCAAGGTCGAGCGTCCTGGTTCTGGCGACGTCACACGCAGCCAGTTGCGCGACATTCCCGAAGCTGACGCGCTGTACTTCACCATGCTCAACAGCAACAAGCGGTCTTTGACTCTGGACACCAAAAAGCCTGAAGGCAAAGAAGTGCTGGAAAAACTGATCCGCGAATCCGATGTCATGGTGGAAAACTTTGGCCCTGGTGCTTTAGACCGAATGGGCTTCACTTGGGAGCGTATTCAAGAACTCAACCCCAAAATGATTTTGGCCTCCGTCAAAGGCTTTAGCGATGGTCACCACTACGAAGACCTCAAGGTTTATGAAAACGTGGCCCAGTGCGCGGGCGGCGCAGCCTCTACAACCGGCTGGTGGAAGGGCGAAAACTCAGCCCCCACCATTTCGGCTGCGGCCTTGGGCGACTCCAACACCGGCATGCACTTGGCGATTGGCATTTTGACGGCCTACATTGGACGCCAGCAAACCGGTAAGGGCCAAAAAGTGGCGGTGTCGATGCAAGACGCCGTGCTAAACCTGTGCCGCGTGAAAATGCGCGACCAACAGCGCTTGGAGCGCATTGGCTACCTAGAAGAGTACCCACAGTATCCGCATGAAATGGAAGCTTTTGCAGACAAAGTGACCCCCCGTGGCGGTAACGCGGGCGGCGGCGGCCAACCCGGCTGGATTTTGAAGTGCAAGGGCTGGGAAACCGACCCCAACGCCTACATTTACTTCACCATTCAGGGCCATGCATGGGAGCCGATTTGCGACGCCTTGGGCAAACCCGAGTGGAAAACCGACCCCAAGTACACCACCGCACAAGCGCGCCAACCACACATTGAAAACATCTTTGCCACGATTGAAAACTTCATCAAGGACAAAACCAAGTTTGAAGCCGTGGACATCTTCCGCAAATTTGACATTCCTTGCGCGCCTGTGCTGTCCATGAAAGAACTGTTGCGCGATGAGTCTTTGCGCAAGAGTGGCTCCATTGTCGAAGTGCCCCACCCCGTGCGTGGCAGCTACTTTACGGTAGGCAGCCCTATCAAGTTCTCTGACCTCAAGCCTGAAGTCACCGCGTCTCCCCTGCTGGGCCAGCACACCGATGACGTGCTGGTAGAGCTGGGTTACAGCAAAGACAGCATTGCCAAAATGCACGAGGCAAAAGCCGTTTAACTGACACGTTTGCCTCTCCTCAAACGGCGCACAGGGTGCGCCGTTTGTTTTTGTGCAACGATAGCGAGCTATGGATACGAATCCAACTTTAGATCTGAATCAGCTCATTCAATCCGTGGGCGACGCCATGGTGGTGTGTGATGCGCAAGGTGCCATCACCCTTTGGAATCCTGGGGCAGAGCGCATGTTTGGCTACAGCGCCCATGAAGCGCTAGGCCGAAATCTGGACCTCATCACCCCAGAGCGCCTTCGCCAACGCCATTGGACGGGCTACCACCACTCCATGGAAACCGGCACCACACGTTATGGGCACGATGTGTTGCGGGTACCGGCCATTAATAAAGCGGGAGATGCGATGTCGATTGCGTTTACGGTGGCTATGCTGCATGGCCACGATGGCAAGGTAAATGGTTGTGCGGCAGTGATTCGAGACGAAACACTGCGCTTTCAAGAAGAACGAGCCCTAAAGAAAAGACTCGCTGAGCTCGAGGCGCAGCTTGCATTACATCCAGCAGAACACAAGCCTTTAGCCGGTGCCTGATCGCGTTCAGTAAGGGTTCAATAAGAATTAAACCGTTACAATTTTTAAGAATTTGGAGACTGCGCATGAGCAAAGCATTGAACGGTATTCGCATTTTGGACTTTACGCATGTTCAGTCTGGGCCCACCTGCACCCAACTACTCGCTTGGTTTGGTGCCGATGTCATCAAGGTAGAAAAAGCCGGTGAAGGCGATGCCACCCGTAGCCAGCTGCGCGACATTCCCAATGTCGACAGCTTGTACTTCACCATGCTCAACCACAACAAGCGCTCTATCACCCTAGACACTAAAAAGCCCATGGGCAAAGAGGTGCTGGAAGAGCTCATCAAGCAGTGCGATGTGATGGTGGAAAACTTTGCGCCCGGCGCGCTGGACCGGATGGGCTTCAGCTGGGAGCGGATTCAAGAGATCAACCCCCGCATTATTTTGGCCTCGGTCAAAGGGTTTGGTCCGGGCCCCTATGTGGACTGCAAGGTTTATGAAAACGTGGCCCAGTGTGCGGGCGGTGCGGCATCCACCACCGGATTTGAAGACGGGCCGCCCGTGGTGACGGGCGCGCAAATTGGCGACAGCGGCACGGGCTTGCACTTGGCGCTAGGCATTGTGACCGCGCTGTTCCAGCGTCAAACCACGGGCCGCGGCCAAAAAGTGATGGCGGCCATGCAAGACGCCGTACTGAACCTGTGCCGGGTGAAGCTGCGCGACCAACAGCGGCTTGAGCGCACAGGCGAGCTGCGCGAATACCCCCAGTACCCCGAAATGGAGTTTGGTGAGGCCGTGCCCCGCGCAGGCAACGCCTCAGGCGGCGGCCAACCCGGTTGGATTTTGAAGTGCAAAGGCTGGCAAAAGGACCCCAACGCCTACATTTACTTCATCACCCAAGCGCCTGTATGGCCCGCTATTTGCAAAATCATTGGCGAGGAACACTGGATCACCGATCCCCAGTACGCCACGCCGGAGGCCCGGTTGCCTCACCTCAAGACCATTTTTGCCCGCATTGAAGAATGGACCAAAACCAAAACCAAGTTGGAGGCCATGGACATCTTGAACGAGTTTGACATTCCCTGCGGTCCCATTTTGTCCATGAAAGAAATTGCCGAAGACGAGTCTTTGCGGGCCACCGGCACGATAGTGGAAGTGGACCACCCCCAGCGCGGACGCTATTTGTCAGTGGGCAACCCCATCAAACTCTCCGATAGCCCTACTGAGGTGACCCGCTCCCCACTTTTAGGCGAGCACACCCTAGAAGTTTTGACGCAAATTGGTATGTCGAAAGAACGCATCAAGCAGTTGCAAGAGGCCCGGGTCATTTAAAAGAAGGCTTCGGCTGGCCTGGCCAGAACTTTTAGCCTATCTGAAATGACAACTTTGTTACATCAAATCGACACACTGACGCTCTAACCTAGCCAATCTCAAACTGACGAGTGCATGCCAAGGCCCCTCGTTCGGTTTCTGTCTTATTGGAGTCGAAGTGTGAAAATTCTGATTGTTGACGACAGTCGTGCTATGCAGGCCATCGTACGCCGAGCGGTGATCGAAACGGGTATTGATGCTCTAGATATTCAAACCGCCAGCTCTGGCCATGACGCTTTGAACCAAGTACAAAGTTTCAAGCCCGATGTGGTGCTGACCGATTGGCATATGCCAGGCATGACCGGCTTGCAAATGGTGCAAACCATGCGTCAAATGGGCCTGCGCGACACCTATGTTGGCTTTGTCACCACCGAAACCCAAAACGACCGTGTGCAAGAGGCCCTGAACAATGGTGCCAACTTTGTTTTAAACAAACCCTTCAAAGATGAAGAGTTGCGTGAAAAGCTGGGTGCTATTGCCAGCAAAATTTCTTCCAAAACCATCATTTTTAAGCCTATCACTCTCGAAGGCTTAACCGCCGTGGTGCGCGAAACGCTCAAAGAAGTTCCGTTCAGATTGGTTGAAAAAGAACTCACCAGTGCAGATTTGAGCAAAGAAAACCTGTTGGCCTTGTACCGCAGCGAAACCACCAAAGCCCTTACCGCCGTTGCGGTTTTGGATTTGCCTGCGTTGACCATGATGGGTGCCGGCGCCTTGGGTATGCAGCCTGCCGATGTCAAACCCTTGCTAGAAACCGAAAGCCCTACTGAAGACATCCAAACCCAAGCAGCCGACTTTTTAGGCCGTGCCGCAGCCGCCATGCGGGCTGAAAAACCCGGTGAACTCTCCATGCTCAAGCAAAGCTTAGTGAGCAAAGACTTTGCCAAATTGCAGGAACTGCTCCGACACAACCGTGGCCAGGCTTACTTCAAGCTCGACATTCCGGGTTATGGCAGTGGCCGCATGGGCTTCTTGTTGGTTTAAGGCCAATCGCTATGGAACTCCTCACCACCAAGCTGTTTTATTACGTCACTCTAGCGGTCAACATTCTGTTTATTTTGGTGGCAGCCTACACGCTTTGGCGCATTGAAAATTCCGGAAACCAATCGGCCAAGGCCATCATCAATGCGGCCAACATGACGCAAGATGCGCTCAAGGCTTTTAAACACTGGACTTCTGAACTCAAGGTCACGGTGTTGCACGAGAACCAGCAGCTCGCGTCCGAAGAGCCTAATCCTTTCAACACTTCTCGCGAAGCGCAAAGAATGCTCACCGAGTTGCAGCGGGTCACCATGTCTATTGAAGACATGGACACCCAAAGCATGCAGCAAATGTTGCGCGAACTGGATGCAGTGATCAGTGGCATGCACCTGAAAGAGCCGCTGACCGCTGAAAACCAAACAGAACTCAACCGTTTACGTGGGCAGCGCGAAAGGCTCACGTCCGAAGTGGAGCAACTTCAAATCCGCTTGGACGAGTCTGCTCGCACCATTGCGGACTTGCGTCGTGAAAACCGAGCCGCCTTTACTTCAGGCTCAGCACTTGAAACACTCAAGCAAGTCAACGAGCGCTTGTTTGCCGAGCTTAAAACCATGCGCAACCGCATGCTGCAAGCCGAAGAACGTGCGGCCGCTCTGTCTGCCGAAATGGACCACCTGAGCTTGCAAGCCCCCGTAGCTGGCAAGCCGGAGCAGGTGATTCAGCCCTTTAGCACCAGCCTGAACGACTCGAAGGCTTTGCAAAAACGCGTGCTGACTCTTGAAGCCGACCGCGCCAAGTTGCTCGACCAATTGCAAGAAGCCCAAGAGGCTTTAAGCCGCTCTCTGCGCGAAAAAGCCATGATTGAAGAGCGCTTCTTGAAGCTCGACGCCCAATCCACCTGAGACGCTTGAATGATCAACCCCACAGGTGATTTGATAGAGATGCAGATGATCAGTGCCACCTTGGCCAAGTCTTGGAAGTTTCTAAGCGGTGAAGACCGTGAGTTCAAACCCCTTGAGAGCATCACCCCGCCTGACTACCAAGAACACACCTATTTCCTGCCGGTAGAAGTCGAAGACGCGGGCAAACGCTATGCCGTCTCGGTGCTGCTGCACCGCAGCGACGCCACCGTGGTGGCCTCATTCATGTTTGGACTTGCGCCTAGCGAGCTTTCTGAAGCCGATCTTCAAGACGCTTGTGGCGAAATTTGCAACGTCATCTCCAGCCGACATTTGCTCAAACTCAGCGATGAAGCCCGCATCACTCTGGGTATGCCCACGTGTTTGCAAAAGCAAACCTATTTGGACACCATGATCCATGGGCAATTGGAGGCCGCTTACCAGAGCACTTTGGGGGAACGCACTGTGTACGTTCTGGTGTGCGACCTGACCGCATCACCCCATGTGCAAGCCGCCGTTGACTGAAAAGTCTGCACCGGTGGCGTAGCCGCCCTCTTCACTGGCCAACCACGACACAATGGACGCGATTTCATAGGGTTCGCCCAAGCGCTTCACCGGAACCGTGTTGACAATTTTTTCCAACACATCGGGCCGAATGGCTTTAACCATGTCGGTGCCAATGTAGCCAGGGCTCACGGTATTGACTGTCACACCTTTGGTGGCCATTTCTTGTGCCAAAGCCATTGAGAAACCATGCATGCCAGCTTTGGCGGCCGAGTAGTTGGTTTGACCCGCCTGCCCCTTATTGCCGTTGACCGATGAAATCTGAATGATGCGGCCCCAGCCTTTTTCGACCATGTCGGGCACCACTTGTTTGGTGACGTTGAACATAGAGTTCAGGTTGGTGTCGATCACGGCGTCCCAGTCTTCGCGGGTCATTTTCAAAAACACACGGTCTCTGGTGATGCCCGCGTTGTTGACCAGCACATCAATGGGGCCGTGGTCTGCTTTAGCTTTGGTGAACGCGTCCACGGTGGATTGCCAGTCGCCCACATTGCCAATAGACGCATAAAACGTAAAGCCCAGCGCCTTTTGTTCATCCAACCACTTTTGAAAATCTCGGGTAGGGCCGCAACCTGCCACCACGGTAAACCCGTCTTTGTGCAAGCGTTGGCATATGGCGGTGCCAATGCCGCCCATACCGCCTGTGACGTAGGCAACTTTTTGATTCATAGGTGTCTCCTTTTATAAATAGTTGGGTGGGCTCTAAGTCTTAACGCTCGATGGTCAGTGCTACACCCATACCGCCACCAATACACAAGCTGGCAATGCCTTTTTTGGCATCGCGGCGCTGCATTTCGTGGAGTAGGGTGACCAAAATACGGCAACCCGATGCGCCAATGGGGTGGCCAATCGCAATCGCACCACCATTGACATTGACCTTGCTGGTGTCCCAACCCATTTCTTGGTTGACCGCACAGGCTTGCGCAGCAAAAGCTTCATTGATTTCCAGCAAATCCAGATCGGCGGCTTTCCAGCCCGCACGGTCCAAGGCTTTGCGCGATGCGGGCACAGGCCCCATACCCATGAGTGCGGGGTCCAGTCCGCTGGTGGCAAAACTGGCAATGCGCCCCAGTGGCTTGAGCCCCAAAGCAGAAGCTTTAGCGGCAGACATCACCATCACTGCGGCAGCGCCGTCGTTGATACCTGAGGCATTGCCCGCGGTCACACCGCCAGCCTTGTCAAACGCAGGTTTCAAGCCCGCCAGTGCTTCAGCATTGGTTTTACGGTTGATGAACTCATCGGCATCAAACACCACAGGGTCGCCTTTGCGCTGGGGAATGATGACCGGCACGATTTCATCTTTGAACTTACCTGCATCCTGAGCGGCGGTGGCTTTTTGTTGGCTGGCCAGAGCCAAGGCGTCTTGCATATCGCGTGATATGTGGTACTGCTTGGCCACGTTTTCGGCGGTGATGCCCATGTGGTACTGGTTGTACACATCCCATAAACCGTCTTGAATCATGGTGTCCACCATATTCCAGTTGCCCATACGCTGACCTTCGCGCGAGCCCATTAAAACGTGGGGTGACGCGCTCATGTTTTCTTGACCGCCGGCAATCACCACTTCGCTGTCGCCATACTGAATGGCTTGCGCGGCCAGCATGACCGCTTTGAGGCCAGAGCCACACACCGCGTTGATGGTGAGGGCTGGGGTTTCTTTGTTCAAGCCGCTTTTGATCAGGGCCTGCCTTGCCGGATTTTGGCCCGCACCGGCCGCCAATACCTGCCCCATGATGACTTCGCCCACCGACTCAGGGGCCAAGCCTGATCGTTCCATTAAGGACTTGATCACAATGGCGCCCAACTCGGTCGCCGGGGTTTTGGCCAAGGTTCCAGAAAACTTACCAACGGCAGTGCGCGCGGCAGCAACAATCACGATGTCTTGCATGGGAGCTCCTCTTTATAAAAATTCAGGTCCGCGCCTTCACATAACGGCCGGGCGCGGGTTCAATGGCTTGAAAGTGGCGGTTGCCATAGGCCTTAGGGGCCGCAATGAGCTTGCCCGAGTGTTGCTGCAGCCACTGGGCCCAATCGGGCCACCAGCTGCCAGGGTGTTCTTCAGCTTTTTGCAGCCACTTTTGAAAATCTTGCGGCAGCTTGCCGTCGGTGCGCGCCCAGTAGCTGCGTTTGTTTTTGCTGGCCGGGTTGATCACCCCTGCAATGTGGCCGGAAGCCCCCATCACAAAGCGCATGGGGCCTGACAGCAAACCCGTGGTGGCATAGGCGCCACCCACCGGCACGATGTGGTCTTCGCGGGAGCCGAACACGTATACAGGCAAATTGAGTTTGCCTAGGTCTATTTTTTCGCCGCACACCGTCAGTTGGCCGGGCTGGGACAAACGGTTTTCCAAATAGGTGTTGCGCAAGTACCAGGCATAAAAAGGACCGGGCAGGTTGGTGGAGTCGCTGTTCCAGTAGAGCAAATCAAACGGTTGCGGGGTTTGGCCGTTGAGGTAGTTGCCCACCACATAGTTCCATACCAGGTCGTTGGGTCTTAAAAAGCTGAAGGTTGAGGCCAAGTCGCGCCCCTGCATCAGGCCGCCTTGGGCAAACTCGGTTTCACGCACCTTGACCGATGCTTCGTCAATAAACACGTCCAACACGCCGGTGTCGGAAAAGTCTAAAAACGTGGTCAACAAGGTGGCGCTGGCCACGGGCTTTTCGCCGCGGGCCGCCAACACCGCCAAGGCCGTGCCCAGCAAAGTGCCGCCCACACAAAAGCCCAAAGCGTTGATGGACTCCACCCCGCAAATGGACTGCACTGCCTCAATGGCGCAGATCACGGCGTCTTCAACGTAATCGTCCCAGGTTTTCTGGGCCAAGGATTCATCGGGGTTGCGCCAGCTGATGACAAAGGTGCGGTACCCCTGCTCTACCGCATAGCGAATGAATGAATTGGCGGGCTGCAAATCCAATATATAAAACTTGTTGATACAAGGCGGCACCATCAACAAAGGTTTTTCAAACACCTTAGCGCCAAGGGGTTTGTATTCCAGCAGCTGAAACAGCTCGTTTTCAAACACCACAGCGCCCTCAGTGGTGGCCACATTGCGCCCCACCTCAAACTGGCTTTCGTCCGTCATGGACACATGGCCTTGCTGCATGTCATGCAGCAAGTTTTGAATGCCTTGGGCAATGCTTTTACCTGAAGACTCTATGGCTTTGTGCTGGGCTTCGGCGTTGAGGGTTAAAAAATTGCTGGGTGCGCTGGCCGCAATCCACTGCTCCACCGCAAAGCGGATGCGGCTTTTGGACTTTTCATCGCCCTCCACCGCTTCGGCCATATGCATCAAGCAACGGGCGTTCACCAAGTAGCTGGCGGCCACCCAACCGGCCAAATCATTCTGCTCCCATGCAGGCGTGGCAAACCGTCGGTCTTTAGAAAGCAGCTCTTGAACACCCGAGCCCGACTGCAAAAGATCTGTCCACGATTGGGTGAACTCTTCTTGCAAAGCCTTGAGCTTTTCGGGGGGAATGCCCAAATGCCCTAAGTTGGAGGCCCACGAAGATAGACTACTTTGAATCAAGCGATGTCCCTTAAATCTTGTAATTTTTACTTCAGGTCAGTATGTCAGTTCAGACCCTTTATTATCCTGACAGAAATGACATGTGTTATGTCCATCCCAAAATCCCCTAAAAGATGTTCATTCCCTTAGTTTTGATAGCTTGGCTCTATGTGGCACTGATGATGGCTTTGGCCGAAGCCACCCACTCTCAAGGCACGGTGCTGGGCGCCGTATTCACCTTTTTGTTGTTTGGCGTGGGTCCGGTGGCTTTAGTGGCTTACATCATGGGTGCGCCGGGCCGACGCAAACTGCGTAAGCAACAAGAGGCAGACGCCATAAAACAAGCTCAACAAGAGCAACAAGCCCGACTAGCCCCGCAAACCAATGCTGGCGACCATGCGCCCGCAGACCCCGTCGCGCCGGAACGAAAAGAACACTGAGGGGTTGCGGTAGGTGCACCATGGCAAGCTGCCATCGTTGCCAAAAATATGCCGCACACCCAAGCGCTGCAAGTGTTGTCGCGCCAAGCCCTGCAAATCAGCCAGCCACTTGCCTGAAGTGCTGTGGGCCGTAAAACAAGCTGCCGCCTCAGGGTGGCGCCGCACAAAAGCCGCTCTCACCTCGGCGCCCACCTCAAAAGCCGTGGGGCCAATACATGGCCCGAGCCAAGCCAACACCTGATCGGGCTGCGGCTTCACCGTCGTCCACAGCGCCTCGACCACACCATGCGCTAACCCGCGCCAGCCCGCGTGGGCTCCCGCTGCAAAAGTCCCGTTGAGGTCGGTGAGCAATATAGGCAGGCAATCGGCCACCATGATGCTGCACGCTAGGCCGGGCTGTGTGGTCCAGCAGGCATCGGCTTGAGGCAGCTCAGGCCAAGTCTTGGGGCTGAGCTGCGCATTCAGGTGCAGCACCTCAGTGCCATGAACCTGCTGCATCCAGCAGGGCGTTAGCCCCAGCCCTTGCGCAAACTCTTGGCGGTGGCGGGCCACGCGCTCTGGGGCGTCGCCCACATGGTCGCCTAGGTTAAAACCGTAGTCAATCCCATCAGATTTGCATGCCGGGGGATTGGTTGAGCGGCCCCATAAAGTGCCGCCCCAATTGGTGCGCGTGGTGCACACCGCACGCACATGCGCCGGAGCTGGCCAGTCTGGAATCAGCCAGTCGTGCGGCAAGCTGGCCCAACCCGCTGGATTGGGCCCGAGCGGCCGTTCAGGCTTCGTTGTCGGGGCAGTTGTTGGGCTGGGCATCGATAAATGCAGGCAGCTTCATGCACTGCTCAAATGCGGCCATGGTCAAGGGCAGGTTAGAAAAATCCACATTAAAGCGCTGCGCATTGAAAATTTGCGGCACCAAACAGCAGTCGGCCAAGGTAGGCGTGGTGCCCCAGCAGTACACCGAAGGCACCTGGCCTTCCGATTGACGCAACTCGGCAAGTTGCTCCAGCTGGCGTTCAAAGCTCAGCAAGCCTTCGCGCACCCAGTGCCGGTACCAAGTGTTTTTGTCGTCATCGCTCACCTTGAGCTCGCGCACCAAATACTTGAGCACCCGCAGGTTGTTGAGCGGGTGAATCTCGCAGGCAATGCTTTGTGCCAGTGCCCGCACACGGGCGCGGTCTTTGGGTGTGGCGGGCAACAAGGCAGCTTGTGGGTGGGTTTCGTCCAAGTACTCAATGATGGCCATGGACTGAGACAAGCGGTCTACCCCACCCCCGTCTTCAATCTCAAGCAGCGGCACCAGCCGGTCGGTGGATATAGCGCTGTATTCAGGCAACTTGTGGTCGCCGCGCGCAATGTGCACGGGGATGTAGTCAAAACTCAGGCCCTTCAGGTTGAGGGCAATGCGCACCCGAAACGAGGCGCTGGAGCGGAAATAGTTGTGGAGCTTCATGAGGTTGTATAAGGTCAGGTGTTGGCAAGTGGAGGGGTTAATGGGGATGCGGCGTGACCGTCGACCAGCTTTTCCAGCAAAACCGTCAATTGTTCTTGTTCTGCGGGATTAAGTGGAGCTAAAAGGCGGGTCTGCACACGTTCAGCGGCGTCTTTCATGTCCAGTGCGGCTTTGGCACCAGCCTCTGTGGCCCAAAGCAGCTTGCGTCTGCGGTCTTGAGGGTCATGTTCGCGGCGGATCCAGCCCCGCGCTTCAAGGCGGCCAATGACCGAACCCGAGGTGGCTGCATCAAAGGCCACTTTGGCCGCCAGAGTCACTTGGTCGAGTCCGGGTTCGTCCATCAGGGCATTCAAAATGGCAAATTGAACGGGTGTCACGCGAAAGCCCGCCGTCTCATCGGTGAAAACCGCAAATGACAGCTGGTGGGCGCGTCGGATCAAATGGCCGGGTGCGCGCTGAAAATCGTAACTTTTGCTCATGATCTGCTCAGATTTGACCACGTTAAGCCGCACATTTTGGGAATTTCTGCCCCATCAGGGTATTTACTAAGTATGCTTACCAATTCAATATGTATGCTTACTATTAGACGAATCTGATCAGACGTACTTAAGGACTCCCATGACAAGCGCTCTACCCGTATTAGTTTCTGGCGGCGGCATTGGCGGTTTGGCGGCCGCCAGTTTGTTGGCGCAAGACGGTCACCAAGTTACCGTGTTTGAACAAGCCCCCGAATTTGGAGAAATTGGGGCCGGTATCCAGCTGGGGCCCAACATCTTCAAGATGTTCGAATACTTAGACATGACCGACGCCATCACCCAAGTGGCGTTTTTTCCGCCGGGCTTGGGCATGAACGACATCCGCACTGGCGAAACCGTGGTTCGCGTTCCGCTAGGCGACGCCACCCACCGCGTGTACGGCTACCCCTACGGTGTGATTTACCGCGCCGATCTGCACAACGTGTTTTTGCAACGCTGCCAAAACCACCCCAACATCACCCTGCGCACCAACGCCAAAGTGGAGCGCTTTACGCAAAGTGCGCTTGGCGTGCAGGTGCACTTGGCCAATGGCGAAGTGGTGGACGGCACCGTGCTCATTGGCGCCGACGGCATGTGGAGCAAGATTCGCGAAGCGGTCGTGGGCGACGGCAAACCCCGAGTGTCTGGTCACATTGCCTACCGAGCCGTGCTTAAAAAAGAGGACGTCCCCGCTGAACTTTGGAGCGACGACGTGCTGCTGTGGGGCGGCGAAAAAACCCACTTGGTGCATTACCCCATGCGCCGCGGCGAACTCTTTAATTTGGTGGCCGTGTTTCACAGCAGCAAATACGACGAGGGCTGGAACACCTTTGGCGACACGGCCGAGCTGCAAGAACGCTTTGCGCAAGCCACGCCCCAAGTCAGGGCCCTGCTTGAAAAAATTGAAACCTGGAAAATGTGGGTGCTGTGCGACCGCGAGCCGGTTAAAAACTGGACCGACCGGCGCGTGACGCTTTTGGGCGATGCTGCCCATCCCATGCTGCAATATTTGGCACAAGGGGCTGGCCAAGCCATTGAAGACGCCGTGGTGCTGCGGGAGGCCTTAAGGCACACCCAAGGCAATTGGACCGATGCTTTTCAAAAATACCAAGCCACCCGCTACCTGCGCACTGGCAGAGTTCAACTCACAGCGCGCTTTTACGGCGACATCTACCACGCCGCGGGCGTACAACGCGAGTTGCGCAATCAAATGTTCCAAAGCGGCACCGAATCGGCTGGCTTTGCGGGCCTAAAGTGGATGTACGACGGCATCAACCCCAAACACCTGTTTTGAACTTGATTTAAATAGAGGTCTACACCATGAACACAGCCGCCGCTCATACACCTGCACAGTCTTCATCAATGTCCTCCTCGTCCGTTCAAGGGGCGCGCCAACAGCTCTATCAAGACATAGACCCCCTCAACCTCACCCCTCTGTGGGAGGTATTGCATAACCTCGTGCCGGTGCATCCCAAGTCGCCTTGCCTGCCCGCCCTGTGGCGCTACGAACAAGTGCGGCCCTACCTGATGCGTGCGGGCGAACTCATCACCGCTGAAGAAGCGGTACGCCGCGTGCTAATTTTGGAAAACCCGGGCATTCGGGGCAAATCCAGCGTCACCCAGGCTTTGTATGCGGGCTTGCAACTGATCCTGCCCGGCGAGGTGGCCCCCAGCCACCGCCACACCCAGAGCGCGCTGCGCTTTATTGTGGAAGGCAACGGCGCATTCACCGCCGTCAATGGCGAGCGCACCACCATGAAGCCCGGCGACTTCATCATCACCCCCAGCTGGGCTTGGCACGACCACGGCAACGAGGTTCAAGAGCCCGTGGTGTGGCTCGATGGGCTGGACATTCCCATTGTGGGTTTGCTCGATGCCGGTTTTGCCCAAAACAACCCTGAAAAGTCCCAAACCCTCAAAAACCAAGAAGGCAGCAGCTTTGCCCGCTTCGGCTACAACATGGTGCCCGTTCGCGGCGACGGCCCTTTTGGCAAAACCTCGCCCATCTTCAGCTACCCCTACGAGCGCAGCCGCGAGGCCTTGCACCAGTTGGAGCAGTGCGAGGCTGTGGACGCTTGGGACGGCTTTAAGTTGCGCTATGTGAACCCCCTGACGGGCGGCTACCCCATGCCCACCATGGCCACCTTCATGCAGCGTTTGCCCGCAGGCTTTAGCGGCAAAGCCAGCCGCCAAACCGACAGCGTGGTGTACAGCGTGGTGGAGGGCTCTGGCTCCGCCGTAATGACGTATGCGGACGGAGCCGAGGCCGCTCAGTTTCAGTTCACTGCACGCGACCACTTTGTCGTGCCGTCTTGGGTGTCGCTGCAGCTCAAGTCCGATCCGGGTTGTGTATTGTTCAGTTTCTCAGACCGCCCAGTGCAAGACGCGCTGGGCATTCACCAAGAAGAAAGGTTCTCATGAATTTTGTAGTTACCCCGCCTACCCCCGTTTCAGTGCCCATTGTGGGCAGCGCAGACCGTTTTCCGGTAGGGCGCATTTACTGCGTGGGCCGAAATTACGTGGCACACGCCCAAGAAATGGGCTTTACCGGCCGCGAACCGCCTTTTTTCTTTATCAAACCCTCTGACAACTGTGTTCCTGTAGCAAAAGGAACCACAGGCACCCTGCACTACCCGAGCCTTACCAACGACTACCAGCACGAAATTGAATTGGTAGCTTGCATTGGCACAGGTGGTAAAAATATCAAGGCGTCAGACGCCCTAAAGCACATTTGGGGCTACGCCGTGGGCCTGGACATGACCCGTCGCGACCGCCAAGGCGAGCAGAAAAAGCTCGGCCGCCCCTGGTGTGTGGGCAAAACCTTCGACGAATCCTGCCCCATTGGCCCCATTACCCCTGCGGC
>CAMAXR010000015.1 GCA_945862195.1 Hylemonella gracilis | reverse complement strand
GCAGCTCGCGGTGTGCAAGGGCTTCGGAGGTGGGTGCGCTTGCGGTGTCTGCAGCCAAATAGCGCTGGCTCATGAGCAAGCAGCTCATGGACACAAAAGCTTGCGCCATGTGTAGCCTGTTGTGGTAGGTGGGCTCTTTGCCTAACTGTTCTTTGTGCAGTCCGTCGGACTCAATAAGTTGAGCCAAGTGGGCCATGCACAGGGTTAGTGGGGCGTTGGAGTGGTTTGTGGCTAGATTAGGGGGCAACCCCATGCTCTCTAGGGTTTGCTTCACCACAAATTCAAGACCGGGCCACTGCGATTGCCAAGCCTGTTGTAAGTGCTGAAGTTTTACGCATAAATCACACAGATTCATATCGCAAACTACATATTTACAGCATTTATTTTTTTAGCGATAACCTGTAGTTTTTGGTCAAAGGTGCTGGGAGTAAAAGGCTTCACAACGTAATTTGATGCACCTGCTTTGATGGCAGACAAAACCGATTCTCGGTCAGCTTCAGCTGTAACCATTAAAAAGGGTACACGGTCAAATTGCGGGTTAGAGCGAACCTTTTTTAAAAAATCTAAGCCTGTCATAACCGGCATATTCCAGTCTGAAAGAATCAAATCAAAAGGTTTGCTGTGCACATGTTGAATGAGCAATTGCATCGCTTTTTCGCCGTTTTCCGCATACTCAAAGTTGCTGTAACCCAGTGCTCTCACCTGTTCTTTAACCAATGTGCGCATGCGCTCCATGTCGTCTACGATGAGAATTCTTATGCTTAATGGAAAAGAGCTCATGGGTCGGGTGTTCGTTGTTATTTAGAGTCGGGGCTAGAAATGCCCTGAGCCAAAGGTATTTCAATCGTGAATTGAGCGCCTTTAGCCAATTCTGAGGATACAAATACAGTTCCGCCCAGTTCATCAACCGCGGAGTTCACAACATCCAAACCAACGCCCATACCAGATAACGACGTGTCGGCTGAATCAAGCACTTTGGTGCTTAAGCCCGGCATGAACAAGATGCGCCAAACTTGACCAGAGGCGGCCAATTCATTCACTCGCTCAGAATTGAGACTCTTGTTTTTTAAGGCGACCTCCTTGATTTTTGCAAAATCAATGCCTGCCCCATCATCATGTACATGAATAGCCAAACGCTGGTCCAGCTTCACCAGCTGCACCTTGATCGTGCCCATTCGGGGCTTGCCAATCTGTTCTCTGAGTGCGGGCAACTCAATGCCATGGTCTACGGCATTTCTGAGCAACTGCGGTAACACACGGCCGAGCTCATTGAATGTGGACATGGGCAACATGGCGTCATCGCCGTCCAAGCTGAATTGCACATCTTTTTCAATACGGTCCCCAAGCCGATGGGCGGTTAATGGCCAAGCTGTAAAAAGATGACGTGCCGCCATGGATCGGGCGCTCGACAAAATGCGTTCAGCGTTAGCTGAATCTTGATTTTGAATGCACTTTAAAAGGCTATCAAATTCTTCGGGGGCAATCACAATGCCCAACAAGCGTTTCTTTAGATTGGGATCGAGCCCATTTGTAATGTCCGCAACTTGGCTTGCAGACTGCTCCAACACTTCGTAAGCTTTCAAGCACTTGGCCATAGAGGCATGTTGAAAATGTTTGAGCTCCATTTCCATGTGATCCACAGCATCGTGCAGTTGATCCAAGGCGTACATGCCCGCAAAGCCTTTGAGGCTGTGCAATTTCCTAGCCAGCTCTTCTGGGGTGGCGGGAGCTGCGTTGGGGGCTGCAATCTGGAGGTCTGACACATGCTTTTTTGAGTCTTCAATCGTTTGCGCCATGTAGTCTTGGAGCGCAAAAAATGACTCAGGGTTGGCATGCACTCTTGCCAATATGGTTTCTTTTTCTTTTGCAAGGGCCTGCGCTCGCTCCAGCTTGCGCTGTTCGGTCACATCTTTAACCCCCACATCAATACCAACGCAGTTACCTTCTAGGTCTCTGCTTGGGTGATACGAAAACAGCAAGTCTCTAGGTGCATCTTCTGGGCCCATTTGGGCGTCAGAAGTTAACAGGTAGCAGATGTCTTCAAAAGACAAAACAGAGTCTTCAAATAACATGGCGTAAATTTCAAGCCAAGATTGAATTTGCTTGGGATCTTTGGCGTAAACCAATTCAGGAAACGATCGCCCCCCTAAGCTTTTGATGCCAAAGTAAAGCTCACACTTGCTCGAAAATTCGTCCGTAATTTTGGCGTGGCGATCCAGCTTTAAAAACCCTTCAGGGCTGTGCTCTAAAACCTCGCTCAAGCGCAGATTGCCTTTGGCCAGCCTTGAAGTCGTTTGCCGAAACAGCGTCATCCAAATGCGTGGCACTTCGTCCAAAAGCTTCAGAAAATCCGGCTTAGAGATTTCAATGACATCGCACTCCCCATCCGTTATCACGGTGGCGGATGCAGGTGTGTTGTCTAGGATGCAAGACATTTCCCCAAACACTTGGACCGTACGCACCACGGCAATGAGTTCATGGTTGGCCAGTAAACGTACAGCGCCGCTTTTTAATATGTATACCGATTGGGCAAACTCGTGCTGCGTCAGCAAAGCGTGTTCGCTGGAAAAGTGACGCAAAGTGCAACGCGCTGAGATGTTGGCAATCTCCTGATCATCCAGCTTGCTAAAAAGGGGGGCGTTGCGTAATGCCTCAGCAATGGTCATTGTTATGAGCGGTTGATGTATGTATCTACAAGTTTACTCTAGCGATGGCCTGGCTTAAGGTGGTATTGCGGATTGCAGGCGTCTGCAACTTCAGGCTTAATCTACAGGTTAAGATTTGCCACGGCTTTTTGTACCCAGTCAATGGGGATTCGCCACATATTTCAACTTAAGAGGTTTGCGTCATGTTCAAAGCATTTGAAGGTTTGAAATTAAAAAACAAACTGTTGATAGGGTTCTCTATTGTCATTGCGGCTTCTATTGTGATTGCCTTGCTGGCCTATCAAGGCATGACCTCGCTGGCTGCCAATGCCCAAAAAATGTATGACAAGGATTTGATAGGTATTTCCTTGATGCGACAACTCAACCGTGACGTCAATATCATTGGCCGCGCGACCAATCGCATGCTCTTGGCAGTCAATGCCAAGGACCCTGAAGCGGCTCAAAAGGCAGGCGATTCGGTAGCTGCTGCACAAAAAGAACTCAAAGCAAATCTTGAAAAGGCCAAGCCCACTTTTATTCGTCCCGAGCTAAGGGCTCGATTGGATCAAGTAGAAACTTACATTAATGCCTATGAAAAAGCGGTTGGGGAGATTTTTGCCGCAGCCAAAGGCGAAGATGGTGTGAATCAAGCCTACAAAATCATCAGCTCTAAAGAGTATCAAGAGTTGATTGGAAAACTGGGTTCTGAAATTCGTGAAATCTCTGCTCTTAAAGCCAATGGTGCAGCCCAAAATATGGTGGATGCTGCTGCCGACGCAACAGTTAAACAGGAAACCATCTTGGCGTTTTTGCTGGGCACCATCGTGCTTTCGATTTTGATTGTTTACATAGTCAACCAGTCCATAAACTCACCATTAAGCAGTCTAAAAAAATCCCTTGAAGACTTGGCCTCTGGTAAGTTGAATACCGATGTTCAAAACACCCACCTTAAAAATGAAATCGGCGAAATGGCCAATGCCGTGGCCTTGCTGAAAATCAGCCTACAAAAAGCCGATGATTTGGCCAAGGCTGATCAGGAAAGCAACCGAAGAGCGCAAGAAACCACCAAACAAATTGGTGAAATTATTTCTTCTGCTGCGGCAGGGGACTTCACCGCTGCGGTGCCTCTAGACGGAAAAGACGGCTTTTTTCTGGACATCTCCAAGCAAGTCAACAAGCTTATTGACACCTCACGTGGGGCCTTTAGGGCCATTTCACAAAATGCCACCACCCTGGCCTCTGCTTCTGAGGAGTTGTCGGCTGTGAGTATTCAAATGAGCTCCAACTCTGAAGAAACCACGGTCCAAGCCAGCTCGGCAGCAAGTGCGGCTACACAGGTCAGCGGCAATATGCAAACGGTGGCTGCTGGGGTTGAAGAGTTAAGTGTGAGCATTCGTGAAATCTCATCCAACGCCATTGAAGCCTCATCTGTGGCCACACAAGCGGTTAAAGAGGCCAAAAGCACGGGCGACACAATGGCCCAGTTGGGCGTCAGCAGCCAAGAAATTGGCAATGTGTTGAAGGTGATTTCATCTATTGCCGAGCAAACCAATTTACTGGCCCTAAACGCCACTATTGAAGCCGCTCGAGCTGGCGATATGGGTAAAGGTTTTGCAGTGGTGGCCAATGAGGTGAAAGAGCTGGCTCGACAAACCTCCCGCGCTACCGAAGAAATCAGCCAAAACATCACCAACATTCAAAAAGATGTGCGGGGCGCGATTGCCTCCATCGGCACCATCTCGCAAATCATCAACAAAATCAACGACATTTCCAGCATCATTGCCAGCGCTGTGGAAGAGCAGGCTGCCACCGCCAATGAAATTGGCCGAACCGTGTCCGAGGCGGCCAATGGCAGCACTGAGATTGCCAGAAATGTGGATTCTGTTTCCGCAGTGTCTCGCAATACGTCTGAAGGTGCGGCAAATTCTCAGCGTGCGGCGGGTGAACTTGCCAAAATGGCCTCCGAATTGCAAGGCTTGGTTAAGCAATTCAAAGTCTGATGTCCATGATAGAGAGCCCTAGACATGGCTAATAGCGACCAGTTTTTAGAAGAGTTTTTGCTGGAGGCTGAGGAAATTTTTGATCAGTTGGATCAATCGTTTGTTCAGCTCGAAAAAAACCCAGAAGACAAAAAACTTGTAGGCAACATTTTCAGAGCCATGCACACCCTGAAGGGGAGCAGCGGCTTTTTTGCTTTTAAGCGCATTGAAAAAGTTGCCCATGCGGGCGAGTCCTTGTTAGGAAAAATTCGCGAAGGCACGAGGGTTTTGGATGAGTCTGCGACCAATGTGTTGTTGCAAACCATGGACCGCTTGCGTGAAATTGTGAAGGGCATAGAGACCACCAGTGCCGAACCCCAGGGGGACGACTCCCAACTGGTTGCCGATCTCAAAACTTTGATGGACGGCGGCTCATTGGCACCACGTCAGAACACTGCGGCACCTGCCCCAGAGCCTGCCTTAGAGCCTGTGGCAAGCGAAGCCCAAGCAGAGCCCAAACCCATTGAAGCCGCGCACAAGTTAGACCAAGAACCCGTGAACGCCACGTCAGTTGCGGATGCTGTAGAACTGCTCCAGGTTCAACTGCAAGGGATTCAAATTCAGGCACAAGCTGAAGCGCCTAAATCTAGCGAACTTGCCCAGCCTTTAAAGGTCAATGTGGAGTTGCTGGACCGCCTCATGAACATGGTGAGCGAACTGGTTTTGGCGCGCAACCGACTGCTTTCATTTGCCACAAACAGTGGTGATGCTAGCTTTACGAGCACGGTGAGAACCATTGACATGGTGACGCTGGGCTTGCAGACCAGCATGATGGAAACGCGTATGCAGCCCATCAGCAATGTGTGGTCTAAGTTTCCCCGTTTGGTTCGTGACACCGCACAAATGTGCAGCAAAAAAGTGGAGCTGGTACAGCTGGGTGCGGAAACCGAATTGGACCGAACGTTGCTTGAAAGCATCAGGGATCCCCTGATGCACATTGTGAGAAACAGTGTCGACCATGGCATTGAATCCCCTGAATTGCGTGCAGCCAAAGGTAAAAAAGAAACCGGCACGATCACCCTGAGTTCCATGCATGAAAACGGCATGGTGGTGATCACCATTTCCGACGACGGCGCTGGCGTTAACCTTCCTTTGGTGGCTCAAAAGGCGGTGCAAAAAGGCTTGGCCACGCCCGAGCGGGTTGCGAAAATGTCTGAGCGGGAATTGATGGATTTCATCTTCTTACCGGGGTTTTCCACCAAAGAGGTGGTGAGCAATTTGTCAGGCCGCGGTGTGGGCATGGATGTGGTGCGCACCAATGTTCAGCAGATTGGTGGCAATGTGGATGTGATCTCCTCAGATCAGGGGACCAAACTCCGAATCCGAATTCCGCTGACTTTGGCCATCATGCCCGCCGTATTTGTGCGGTGTGGCAATCAGCGTTTTGCCATTCCGCAAAACAACCTGTTTGAAATGGTGCGCCATAAAAAGGGCAGCGGCAGCCTAGGCCTCGAAGACTTTTATGGAGTGCCCGTTTTCCGTTTGCGTAACAAATTAATTCCTGTGCTATTTTAGAATAAAGAGCTGAAGATTCACGGGGACGACTTTGAAAGCAAAGAAGCCTTAAGTATTGTGGTGGTTCAAGCCGCGGGCATTTGCTTTGGTCTGATCGTGGACGAAGTTTTGTTTATGCAAGAGGTGGTGGTGAAGTCGGTAGGCCCTTTGTTAAAAGGGGTTACGGTTTACAGCGGCGCCACTATTTTGGGCGATGGGCATGTGGCGCTGATTTTTGATATTGGTGGAATTGCAATTCGCTCCGGTCTTATTTCTAAACTGCTGGAAAACGATTTCCAAGAAAACATTGACGACGGCAAGACGCCTCAGCAAGAAGGTCAGTCTGCTTTGCTGTTTGATTTGATCAACCAAGATCGCATTGCGTTGCCGTTAGATTATGTGGACCGTTTGGAAAATTTTCCGGCCAACCGAATTGAGCGTCGCGGGCCACACGATGTCATTGTGTACGGCGACAAAATCATGCGTTTGATTTGGTTGTCAGATTACGTAGAGGGCAAGACGCCTTCTAGCGATTACCGTTTGGAAAATGTGTCTGTTGTGGTGCATTACCACAAGGGGCAGCCTTTAGGTTTTGTGGTGAAGCAGGTTCACGATATTGTGTCTTTGCCCAATGAAATCATCATGCTGTCGCCACCTCAGCCAGGCGTTATGGGCAGTGCTATTTTGGATGACAATGTGGTGAGTATTTTGAACGTGGACGATATCATTCGTAGGTTTGAAAATACACATGCATCTGAAAACCCGGCCCATATGTCTGTAGAGGGCTGATGATGAATTTTTATAAAACCTATTCAACTTTTTATATTGATGATTTTTACTTTGGGATTCTCACCACAGATGTGACCGAGTTGACCAAGGAAAACGAAGTGACTGCCGTGCCTTTGGCCCCAGCTGCCGTGCAAGGACTCATCAATTTGCGCGGAAGAATTGTGACCGCCATCAACATGCGGCACAGGTTGAGCATGACCCATACCCAGTATTCCCATAAAAGCATCACTGTGTTTTTGGAACACAAGGGTGAATTGTTTGGCTTATTGGTGGACGGGGTCAGTGATATTTTGGAACTGGATGAAAGCAGTTTTGAGTCGCCCCCAAGCAATTTGCCTCACTCGGCAAAAGAGATGATTCTTGGGGTGTACAAGCTATCTGACAAGCTTTTGTTTATTTTGGATCCCAATAAAATCATTGACGGGATTGAACTGACGCATGTTTGAGCCGCAACCGGCCAAAATTCAAGTGCTGGTGGTGGACGACTCTTCAATGATGCGTCGCATCATCACCACCGCATTTGACAAACACGAAAACATTCACATCGCGGGTTATGCGGCCAACGGCATAGAGGCTATTGAAGCCGTTCGAAAACTGCAGCCTGATGTGGTGGTGCTGGATATTGAAATGCCCGAAATGGATGGCTTGGCCGCGCTTAAGGAAATTCGCAAAGAACACAAGCGCCTGCCTATCGTGATGTTCAGCACCCTAACGCAAAAGGGCGCGCAAGCCGCTGTGATGGCTTTAACCAATGGCGCGACCGACTACGTGGGAAAACCCACCACAGCAGCTGGAAGTATCAATGAGGCGCTCAAGGTGCTTGAGGACGAATTGATTCCCAAGGTCATAGGGTTGGGGGAGCGTGTGCGTCGCCGTGAGTCGTTGGGCAATGGGTCGGAAAGCCTCTTGGCTAAACCTTTACCCAACGCGTTACCCTTAACCAAGCCTGCTGCGCCCGTGCAGCCCATCATCGTCAAAACGATGCCGCCACTTGGCGCAGCACCCCCGGTTTTGGCCGCGCCGTCTAAGGCGGTGGTTATTGGTGTCTCCACGGGTGGCCCAATGGCTCTGATGCAAATTTTTGGTGAACTCACCCATCCGCTTCATGTGCCGGTGTTTATTGTTCAGCATATGCCGCCCACCTTTACCACCCTGTTGGCAGCACGGTTGACTGCTACCAGTGAAATGACCATCCGCGAGCCTGAGTCAGGTGAAGTGGTGGAGCCCGGCATGGTGTATCTGGCCCCAGGTGGTCAGCATATGGCGTTGGTGAAAGATGGCGCCAAATTGGTGATTCAGCTCAACACCGACCCACCTGAAAACTCTTGTCGACCCGCAGTGGATGTGCTGTTTAGATCTGCTGCGCACATTTATGGTAAAGATTTGTTAGGCGTGATCTTGACGGGCATGGGGCAAGACGGGCTGAAGGGTTGCGAGCAAATTAAGGCCAAGCAGGGCCAAGTGATTGCTCAAGATGAAGCCAGCAGTGTGATTTGGGGCATGCCCATGGCTGTGGTGAAAAACAACTTGGCCGATGCGGTATTGCCTTTAGACAAAGTAATGGACGAAATTATTTTTCGTACCCGAAAGGTTTAGGGCAAAACCCGTATGTCCTTAGAAACCTACGCGCAGTTTTATGCTTTGCTAGAGCGCCAGGTGGGCATTCAGTTGGACCACACCAAAAAATATTTAACGGATTCTCGGTTGGCGCATTTGGCAACAGAGCATGGGCACGACAGTGTGGCCAGCTTGGTGAAATTTTTGACCACATCGCCCATCGGCAGTTTGCACTGGAATGCTTTTGAAGCTTTAACCACCAACGAAACCTATTTTTTTAGAGACAAGCAGGTTTTTGATGGGTTGGCCCAAACGGTGCTGCCTCAGCTGATTGAGGCCAGACGCTCAGAGCGGGCTTTGCGTATTTATTGTGCGGCAGCCTCCACCGGGCAGGAGGTTTATAGCCTCTTGATGATGATGCGCGAGTTATTCTCAGACCTGAAGGCTTGGGATGTGTTTGTTCAGGCCAGTGATATTTCAGAAGGTTGTTTAGAGCGAGCCAAACTGGGTGTTTACAACTTGAAAGAGGTAGAGAGGGGCTTGCCGCCTGAGTTCTTGCCCAAATACTTTGATAAGTTGCCTGACGGAAATTTCAAAATAGCCGCGGGCATTCGAGATGCGGTTCACTTTTCCCGACAAAACTTGCTGGACGAGCCTGCGGGTTATCCCAAATTTGATTTGATTTTGCTGCGCAATGTGCTGATTTACTTTGGCAACGAGACCAAGGTGCGAATTTTAAAAAACATACACAAGCAATTGGCACGCGATCATGGTTTGTTGTTGCTGGGAGCTACAGAGTCGTTGTTGTCGCATGCCAATTTTCGAGCCGAGTCCATTGGCAAAGTATCTTTTTACGCCGCCGTCTAAATCTTTAACGAAAGCAAGTTATGGCCGTCATATCGCAAATCGTTGACCCACAAGAATTGGCCCGATTCAAGGTCTTGATTGTGGATGACAGCCGAACTCTGCGCAGAATTTTGACGCAGGAGTTAAAGGACAACGGTATTGTGAATATTGTGGAGGCCAATGATGGTCTTCAGGCCCTAGAGGTTCTTAAAACTCAGACTTTTGATTTGATGCTGTTGGACATGGAAATGCCCGAGCTTGATGGAATGGGCGTGTTGGAAATTTTGAGCAAAGAAGACGGCTTAAAAGATTTGTCGGTGATTGTGATTTCAGGCGCTGAGTCTTTGGATAACGCCATCAAATGCATTGAAATTGGCGCCGACGATTATTTGCCCAAGCCGTTTAATGAGGTGTTGTTGGCGGCACGCATTTTTTCGTCTTTTCAGAAAAAGCGGGTGCGCGATCTGGAAAAAGAGCGCATGGAAGCTGTCCAAAAAGAAAAGCAGTTGTTGGAAATTGAGCAGCTCAAAACCGAAAAGCTCATGCTCAATATTTTGCCCAGACCCATTGCTGAACGGCTTAAACGCGGCGAAAAGAATATTTCAGGCAGTTACCCTGAGGTCACTATTTTGTTCAGCGATTTGGTGGGCTTTACCCAAATGTCTTCCAAAACTTCGGCCACTGAACTGGTGATGTTGCTGAACGACTTGTTCACCCGTTTTGACAAACGTGCCGAAATGTTGGGCCTTGAAAAAATCAAAACCATTGGCGACGCCTACATGGCTGTGGGTGGCCTGCCCATTCCACGCCCCGACCATGCCGAGCTGTGTGCCGATATGGCCTTGGGCATGTTTGAAGACTTACAAGAATTCAATGCATCCAACGGCAAGTCGCTCAATATGCGCATTGGCCTCAATTCTGGCCCTGTGGTGGCCGGGGTGATTGGGTTCACCAAGTTTTCTTATGACTTATGGGGCAACACGGTGAACACGGCCAGCCGCATGGAATCCACATCTAAAGCAGGCCGAACCCAAGTGTCCACCGCCACCTACGAGCTTCTGAAAGGCAAGTTTTCGTTTGACGAGCAAGGCCCTGTGGAATGCAAAGGCTTAGGCCAAGTGATGGCGTATATGCTTGAAAAACGAATTTAGTTGCGTTTGTTTCAAAGTAGAACTGCTTATTTACTAACCCGCAAGTGGCACGACGAACTGCTGCAGCCCCAGCCAAAGCTGAACAGCGGACTGCAAGGTTTGTCCATCACCAGTGCTGTAAAAGGTTTCTTGAGGTGTGGCGACCGTTTGCTGAATGTCTGATGTGTTTAGAGCGTTATCGGCCTCTAGCAGACGGCGCGTTTGGCGGGCTACGGGCTCGCCGCCTTCTAGGTAGTTCACATCTGGCCCCGTGCCAAGGCGCAAAGCCGCTTCAGCAAACGGGTAGTGGGTGCAGCCCAGAACCAGTGTGTCGATTTGCCCATGGTGTGTGCCAAATGGGCTAACCGCACCTAAAGCGCCTATGTACTGGGCACAAGCCGATTGGATTTGCTGGGCATCAAACTGCTCAATGGCCACTGCCAGCCCTGAGCAAGGCTGCAGCACAAAGCGGGCCTGGCCTTGTAGGCTGCTGAGCAAGCGCTTGAATTTGTCGCTTTCTAGCGTGCCGCGTGTGGCCATGACCCCGATGACGCCCGTTTTGCTGAGCGCAATGGCGGGCTTAAGGGCTGGCTCAATTCCCACAATGGGCAGTTGCGGGTATTGGTCGCGCAGCAGATGAATGGCCAAGGCCGTGGCCGTGTTGCAGGCCACCACCAAGGCTTTGATACGGTGCTGTTGCAGCAGGTGTTGGGTAATGGACAAGGCACGCGCTTGGACATGGGCTTCGTCTCGTTCACCGTAGGGGGCAAAGCCGCTGTCGGCCACGTACACAAAGCGCTCTTGCGGCAGCTCAGAGCGCAGCGCCTTAAGGATGCTCAGGCCACCAATGCCGCTGTCAAACACGCCAATGGGCAGGCTGGCGTGTGGTGAGTCGGTTGGCCGAGTGCCTGAGTGCAAGGGAAGGTTCAAGCCAGGCGTATGCCTTTGAATTCACCAGTGGCAATGCGTTTTTGCCATTCGGCCGGGCCGGTGATGTGTGCGCTGGTGCCACCAGCATCCACCGCTACCGTTACAGGCATGTCCACCACGTCAAATTCGTAAATGGCTTCCATGCCCAAGTCGGCAAACCCGACCACCTTGGAAGTTTTGATGGCTTTGCTCACCAAGTAGGCCGCACCGCCCACGGCCATGAGGTAGGCACTTTGGTGTTTGCGAATGGCTTCAATGGCTTCTGGGCCGCGCTCGGCCTTGCCAATCATGGCAATGAGGCCGGTTTGGGCCAGCATCATTTCGGTGAATTTGTCCATGCGGGTGGCGGTGGTGGGGCCAGCAGGGCCCACGGCTTCTTCGCGCACGGGATCCACAGGGCCTACGTAGTAAATGACGCGGTTGGTGAAGTCCACGGGCAGTTTTTCGCCTTTGGCCAACATGTCTTGAATGCGCTTGTGGGCAGCGTCGCGGCCGGTGAGCATTTTGCCGTTGAGCAGCAAAGTGTCGCCGGGTTTCCAGCTGGCCACTTCGGCTTTGCTCAGGGTGTCAAGGTTCACGCGCTTGCTTTTTTGCGCGTCGGGCGCCCAAGCCACGTCGGGCCAGAGGTCTAGGCTCGGTGGGTCTAGGTATACAGGGCCGGAGCCATCGAGCACAAAGTGGGCGTGGCGGGTGGCCGCACAGTTGGGAATCATGGCCACGGGCTTGCTGGCTGCGTGGGTGGGGTACATCTTGATTTTGACGTCCAACACCGTGGTGAGGCCGCCCAAACCTTGCGCACCAATGCCCAAGGCGTTGACCTTTTCGTACAACTCTAGGCGCAGGTCTTCAACTTGGGTGAGCTTATCGTTGCCTTTGGTTGATTTTTCAAGCAGTTGGTACATGTCCAAGTCGTCCATGAGACTTTCTTTGGCCATGAGCACCGCTTTTTCGGCGGTGCCGCCAATGCCAATACCCAGCATGCCCGGCGGGCACCAGCCCGCGCCCATGGTGGGCACGGTTTTAAGCACCCAGTCCACCACGGAGTCGCTGGGGTTGAGCATGACCATTTTGCTTTTGTTCTCGCTGCCGCCGCCTTTGGCCGCAACGGTGACTTCCAAAGTATTGCCAGGCACCAGCTCGGTAAAGATGACGGCAGGCGTGTTGTCGCCGGTGTTTTTGCGGGCAAATTGCGGGTCGTTGACCACCGAGGCGCGCAGCATGTTGTCGGGCAGGTTGTAGGCACGGCGCACGCCTTCGTTAATGGCGTCATCCAAGCTGCCGGTAAAGCCGTCAAGGCGCACATTCATGCCCAGCTTGAGAAACACGTTAACGATGCCCGTGTCTTGGCAAATGGGGCGGTGGCCAGTGGCACTCATTTTGCTATTGGTCAAAATTTGCGCAATGGCGTCTTTGGCGGCAGCACTTTGCTCGCGCTCGTAGGCGCGCGCCAAGTGGGCAATGTAGTCTGCAGGGTGGTAGTAGCTGATGTACTGCAAAGCCGCAGCAACAGATTCAATGAGGTCTTTTTGGTGGATCGAGGTGGTCATGGCATTGCTTAATGGGCGTTATGAATTTTAGGTGAGCAGGTTGAAATCGAAAGTTCAAATTTGATTTGCAAAGCCAACAAGCTTGGCGTGTCAGTGTTTGTTGCCGTAAGAGTCCTGAAGCAACTTGTCCGTGTAGGCAATGGCAAGCGCGCTGAGCAAAAATGTGAAGTGGATCACCGTTTGCCAAAGCAAAACTTTTTCGTCGTAATTGGCGGCATTGATAAAGGTTTTAAGCAAGTGGATGGAACTGATGCCGATGATGGCGGTGGCGAGCTTGACCTTAAGTACAGAGGCGTTCACATGGCTGAGCCACTCGGGTTGGTCGCGATGGCCTTCAAGGTTCATGCGGCTTACAAAGGTTTCGTAACCGCCCACGATGACCATGATGAGCAAGTTGGAAATCATGACCACATCGATCAAGGCCAGCACCACCAACATGATGATGGTTTCATTCAGCGAAGCGCCTTGGCTGGGATCTTTGTAGCCAATGCTGGAAACCAAAGCCTGCAGCGCAGTTTGGCTGCCCATGGCCGCTTCCAGCAAATGCACCAGCTCTACCCAAAAATGAAATACATAGACAGCCTGCGCTGCAATCAAGCCCAAATACAAAGGCAGCTGCAGCCAGCGGCTGGCAAAAATAAACGAGGGCAGGTGCTTGTAAAACAGCGGGTTGCTAGGTTTGGGGTCGTTCATTGAACACTTTGATAGTTGAAATAAGGGGGAAGGGGGGTGGGCGGTGGAATTGCGAAACAAAGGTGTTGAACAAATTTTAGGTGAACCGATGAGGGAAACACCGGATGCAAGGGCTTCATATTTTTGACACCATAGCCTTCTAGGCCAGTTTGATCTGGGCTCAATGAGTCAGGACTTTGTAAGGGCAAGCCTTGACAGTCCACCCCCACCTTGAGCCACAGCAACAATAGATAGACAACCAAGAGGATCATTTCCATGAGCACATCAAGTTCGGCCATTGAGTCTTTACTGGTGGAGAACCGTGTTTTCCACCCCGCAGAAGCTGCAGTGAAAGCGGCGCGCATTTCAGGTATGGAAAGCTACAACGCGCTGTGCGCTGCGGCTGAAAAAGACTTCACTGGTTTTTGGGCGCAGTTGGCGCGCGACCATGTGGTGTGGAACAAGCCTTTTTCTAAAACACTTGATGAATCTAACGCACCATTTTTTAAATGGTTTGATGACGGCGAACTCAACGCCTCAGCCAACTGCCTAGACAAGCACATGGGCACGCCGGTGGAGCACAAAACCGCCATTATTTTTGAAGCCGACGACGGTGCCGTGACCCGCGTGACCTTTAAAGAGTTGCTGGCCAAAGTGAGCCAGTTTGCCAATGCGCTCAAAGCGCAAGGCATTCAAAAGGGCGACCGCGTGCTGATTTACATGCCCATGACCATTGAAGGCGTGGTGGCCATGCAAGCCTGTGCCCGCATAGGCGCCACCCACAGCGTGGTGTTTGGCGGTTTTTCTGCCAAGGCCCTACAAGACCGCATTGTGGATGTGGGCGCCGTGGCTGTGGTGACCAGCAACTACCAAATGCGCGGGGGCAAAGAGCTGCCGCTTAAATCTATTGTGGATGAGGCTCTGAACATGGGCGGGTGCGAGTCCATCAAAACCGTGCTGGTGTTCCAGCGCACACCCACCGCCTGCGCCATGGTGGCGGGCCGCGACAAAACCTTTGAAGAGGCGTTAGCGGGCCAAAGCACCGAATGCCCTGCGGTGCCCGTGGGGGCAGAGCATCCCTTGTTCATTTTGTACACCTCAGGCTCCACAGGTAAGCCTAAGGGCGTGCAGCACGCCACAGGCGGCTACCTGCTGTGGGCCAAACTTACCATGGACTGGACGTTTGACGTGCAACCCAGCGACGTGTTTTGGTGCACGGCCGATATCGGCTGGATCACAGGCCACAGCTATGTGGCCTACGGCCCCTTGGCGGCGGGTGTGACGCAAATTGTGTTTGAGGGCGTGCCCACTTACCCCAATGCAGGCCGTTTTTGGCAAATGATTGAGCGCCACAAAACCACCATTTTTTACACCGCGCCTACGGCCATTCGCTCCCTTATCAAGGCAGCAGAGTCTGATGACAAAGTGCATCCCAATCAATCGGACTTGTCGTCCTTGCGCATCTTGGGTTCGGTGGGCGAGCCCATCAACCCCGAGGCGTGGATGTGGTACCACAAACATGTGGGTGGCGAGCGCTGCCCCATAGTGGACACCTTCTGGCAAACCGAAACTGGCGGCCACATGATCACGCCTTTGCCTGGGGCTACGCCCTTGGTGCCAGGCTCTTGCACCTTGCCCTTGCCCGGTATCGCCGCGGCCATTGTGGATGAGGCGGGGCACGACATGCCCAATGGTGCAGGCGGCATTTTGGTGGTCAAACGCCCATGGCCGAGCATGATTCGAACCATCTGGGGCGACCCGGAGCGTTTCAAGAAAAGCTATTTTCCTGAAGAGCTCAAGGGCTATTACTTGGCCGGAGACGGCGCGGTGCGCAGCGCCGATAGGGGTTACTTCCGCATCACCGGTCGCATAGACGATGTGTTGAACGTGTCGGGCCACCGCATGGGCACCATGGAAATTGAATCCGCCTTGGTGGCTAAAACCGACCTTGTCGCCGAAGCCGCAGTGGTGGGTCGCCCAGACGATTTAACCGGTGAAGCCATTTGCGCGTTTGTGGTGCTCAAGCGTTCGCGCCCCACCGGCGACGAAGCCAAAGCCATTGCCAAAGAGCTGCGCGACTGGGTGGCCAAAGAAATTGGCCCGATTGCCAAGCCCAAGGACATTCGCTTTGGCGAAAACCTGCCCAAAACCCGCAGCGGCAAAATCATGCGTCGATTGCTGCGCTCGATTGCCCAGGGGGAGGCCATCACACAAGACACCTCAACCTTAGAAAACCCAGCCATCTTGGACCAGTTGGGCGAGAGGTATTGAGTCACTGAGGTTTCACAGCCAGCCTTTCAATCTGTCATAGACCCACCCCATACTGGCTGAAATTTTTCAGCAAAGGTTGGTTTATGGCCTTGGATCTCAAGTTTTTGGTGGTGGACGATTTTTCCACCATGCGCCGCATTGTGGCCAACATCATCAGCGAGTCAGGTTACGGCCGGGCTGAAGAAGCCTCCGACGGCGTCGAGGCGCTGGACAAGCTCAGAGCCAGCCCTTATGACTTTGTGGTGTCTGACATCAATATGCCCAACATGAACGGGTTTGATTTTTTGCAGCGCGTCAAGGCGGATGACAACCTCAAGCACATTCCGGTGTTGTTGGTGACTGCCGAAGGGCGCAAAGAAGACATCATGGCGGCCGCCAAAATGGGTGCGGCAGGCTACATCGTCAAACCCTTTACCAAGCCGGTGTTGCAAGAAAAAGTGCACAACATTTTGGTGAAGGTGGGGCACTTGGACGCCTAGGCTACAAAAGCAGCCTAACTTCAGCTACCCATGACTAAAGCGCTGCCCATTATTTAAACGACAGCACCCAGGCCGCCAGTTTTTTAGACTCTGCCTCACTCACCTGCGGGTTGGCTGGCATAGGCACAGCCCCCCAAGCACCCACGCCACCCTTGACAATTTTGTAAGCCATTTTGTCTGCAGCGGCTTTGTCATTAGCGTATTTGGCAGCAACGTCTTTAAAAGAGGGTCCCACCACTTTTCGGTCAGGGGCATGACAGGCCAGGCAATTTTTAGAGGTGGCCAAAGCCTGATCTGCCCAAGCTGACGAGGCGCCCATGCCTGCAAAGCTTAGGGTCAGCATGGCCGCGGCGATACAGCAGGTGCGCAGGTGGGTCAAGGGTTGGGTGCTTTGGGTTGGGTTCATCGCAAGCTCCTTAATAGTTGTCTAAGACCGCGCCTTTGCTGGCGCTGGACGCATTAAAAGCAAACTTGGCTTGCACGCCGCGCATGTAGCGCGGGGCGGGGGCTTGCCAACTGGTGCGGCGTTTTGCAATCTCTGCCTCAGCCACATTGAGCTCCAATTTGAGTTGCAGGGCGTCTATGGTGATGCTGTCGCCTTCATGCACCAAGGCAATGGTGCCGCCAGCTGCAGCTTCGGGGGCCACGTGCCCGACCACCATGCCCCAAGTGCCGCCAGAAAAACGGCCATCGGTGATCAGACCCACGCTTTCACCTAAGCCCGCACCAATCAGCGCGCCGGTGGGGGCCAGCATTTCGGGCATGCCAGGGCCGCCTTTAGGGCCCAAATAGCGCAGCACCATGACGTCGCCCGGCTTGATTTTTCCGTCCAAGATGGCTTTAAGAGCAGACTGTTCGTCGTCAAACACACGTGCGGGACCCGTAATCACAGGATTTTTAAGGCCGGTGATTTTGGCTACGGCACCCTCTGGTGAGAGGTTGCCCTTGAGTATGGCCAAGTGACCTTGGGCGTACATGGGGTCGGCCAAGGGGCGAATCACGTCTTGGTCCGCGTGGGGCTGGTCTGGCACGTCGCGCAGTACCTCGGCAATGGTTTGTCCGGTGATGGTAAGGCAGTCCCCATGCAGCAGGCCCGCGTTGAGCAGCATTTTCATGACTTGCGGTATGCCTCCAGCACGGTGCAAATCCACAGCCAAATATTTGCCGCTGGGTTTAAGGTCGCAAATGACCGGTGTTTTCTGGCGCACCCGTTCAAAGTCGTCAATGGTCCACTCTACATCTGCGGCATGGGCGATGGCTAAAAAGTGCAGCACTGCATTGGTGGAGCCGCCTGTGGCCATGATGACGGCCACGGCGTTTTCGATGGATTTGCGCGTCACGATGTCGCGCGGCTTGATGTCTTTTTGGATGGCTTCAACAAGCACCTTGGCCGATTCTTTGGCCGAGTTCATTTTTTCGTCATGCGGGTTGGCCATGGTGCTGGAGTAGGGCAGCGAAATGCCCAAGGCCTCAAAAGCAGAGCTCATGGTGTTGGCGGTGTACATACCGCCGCACGAGCCGGTGCCGGGTATGGCGCGCTGCTCAATTTGTTTTAAGTCTTCGTCGCTGAGTTTGCCAGCGGAGTTTTCGCCCACGGCCTCAAACACGCTCACGATGTTGAGGTCTTTGCCTTGATATTGGCCAGGCAATATGGTGCCGCCATACACATAAATAGCGGGCACATTGGCGCGTAGCATGCCCATCAAGCCGCCGGGCATGTTTTTGTCGCAGCCGCCCACCACCACCACGCCGTCCATCCATTGGCCCTGAACGCAGGTTTCAATGCAGTCACTGATCACCTCGCGGCTCACCAGGCTGTACTTCATGCCCTCGGTCCCCATGGCCATACCGTCGCTGATGGTAGGGGTGCCAAACACTTGGGCGTTGCCGCCTGATTCCAAAATCCCGGCGATGGCCGCATCGGTCAGCTTTTGCAGGCCCGAGTTGCAGGGGGTGATGGTGCTGTGACCATTGGCCACGCCCACCATGGGTTTACCAAAGTCACTTTCTTTGTAGCCCATGCCGTAGTACATAGACCGGTTAGGCGCGCGGGACTTGCCTTCGGTGATGTTCGATGAGCGTAATTGGCGGGCTGGAATTTTGGAGTCCATGATTTGTAAACGTTCGAGTTCAGAAGTTAATTGGTTGGTGTCAGGTCGCAAGTGTAAATCTCACGCTGCGGCACAATCTCCGCATGTTGATGCACCCCCAAATTGACCCCGTAGCCCTGCAGTTGGGGCCTTTGTCGATCCATTGGTACGGTTTGACGTATTTGGTGGGCTTTGGTTTGTTTATGTGGCTTGGGGCATTGCGCCTTAAGCAACCGCCTTTTGCCTCACTGAGCGGCGCGCGCGCTTGGAGCCGTCGGGATGTGGACGAGATTTTGTTTTTAGGTGTTTTGGGTGTGGTGCTGGGCGGACGCTTGGGCTATTGCCTGTTTTACAAGCCCGGTTTTTATCTGGACCATCCCCTCGAAATTTTGTCGGTGTGGCAGGGCGGCATGAGTTTTCATGGGGGATTGATGGGCGTGATTGTGGCCATGCTGTGGTTTGCCCGCTCTCGTCAGCGTCCTTGGTTAGAGGTGGCCGACTTTGTGGCGCCTTGCGTGCCCACAGGCTTGGCGGCTGGCCGGATAGGCAACTTTATCAACGGCGAGTTGTGGGGCCGAGTGGCCGACCCCGCCTTGCCTTGGGCCATGGTGTTTCGCGGTGCGGGCGACGTGCCGCGGCACCCCTCGCAGATATACCAGTTTTTATTAGAGGGCTTGCTGCTCTTTGTGCTGTTGTGGTGGTTTGCGCGGCGTCCCAGTGCGCGCGGGCAGGTGTCGGCTGTGTTTTTAATGGGTTACGGCGTGTTGCGTTTTGTGGCGGAGTACTTTCGCGAGCCCGATCAGTTTTTGGGGCTGCTGGCCCTCAACCTCAGCATGGGCCAGTGGCTGTGTGTGCCTATGGTCTTGCTTGGAGTGGGACTTTGGTTGTGGGCTGTACGCAACAACACTGGGCCCAGCCGCTAATTAGCCGCCTTAGGGCGTAAAGACTGTGACATATTTCGCATCATGAACGCATTAAGTTGGATCAGCCGCAGTGTGCACCGTTGGATGCCGCCTACCAAGTCCACAGAGGCTTCGGATACCCACAACAAGCCCGCCCGCTTGTCGGCCAACCCCAAGCCAGCAGACGTCATGCCTGATGCCGAGCGTTCTACCAAAGACCGCTTGCTGGCCACCATCCGCCGCAAAGATGAGGCGCTTTCTCCGCGCATGTTGCGCCGCACGCTTGATGAGTTGCGCTCAATCATTGATCCCCAAATCAGCGACGTAGAAGGTGGCCGCCGAGCCGACAGCCTTAGCAAGGTGTATTCGCGTGCTTCCGTGGCCCGTCGGCGCGACTTGTGGTTGCTGATGAGCGAGCAGTTCATGGCAGACCCCGTCAAGGTGCGCGCGGCTCAGGCCAAGTTTGCGGCCAAGGTGGGCACTCCCGACGAAGCCGCTGCCGAGGTGGAATACCGCCGCTCCACGGTGTCGCCACGGCGCCGTTTGCTGCAACGCTTTAGCGTGATTCCCGAGGGCATTCGCTTTTTGGTCGACATGCGCGCCGACATGCAACCTTTTGTGCGCCAAGACAAACGACTGCAAGCGCTCGACATCGAAATGGAATACCTGTTCTCCACATGGTTTGATGTGGGGTTTTTAGAGCTGCAGCGCATGAGCTGGGATTCGCCCGCCTCTCTCGTGGAAAAACTCATCAAATACGAAGCCGTGCATGACATCCGCAGCTGGGCCGACGTGAAAAATCGGCTGGATTCCGACCGCCGTTGCTACGGTTTTTTTCACCCCCGTTTGCCTGGCGAGCCGCTGATTTTTGTGGAAGTGGCGCTGATCGACCACCTGGCCCACAGCATCACGCCGCTGCTGGACGAGCTGGCCGATGCCTCAGACCTTGGCAAAGCCACCACCGCGATTTTTTACTCCATCAGCAACACACAGCCGGGCTTGCGAGGTGTGAGCTTTGGCGACTCTCTCATCAAACGTGTGGCCGACACTTTGAGCAAAGAGTTTCCTAAGCTCAAAACCTTTGCCACCTTATCGCCCATTCCGGGGTTTAGAGCCTGGCTGGGCAAAAACGCCCAGATCATTTTGGATGGCATGCCGGAAAAACAAGTTGCAGAGCTGGGCCGAGCCGTAGGATTTGAGCCACCCACCGCGGTGCATGTGCTTGACGCCTTAGACAAGGGCGGGGATATTGCGGCAGATTCGCCCCTTAAGCACTGGCTCATGCACGGTGCGGCGCGTTATTTGGGGCGGGAACTGAACCAAGGTCGGCCGGTGGATGCGGTGGCTAAATTTCACCTGGGCAATGGCGCGCGTATTGAGCGGCTGAACTGGATGGGTGACCCCTCGCCCAAAGGCCTCAAGCAGTCTTACGGCATCATGGTGAACTATTTGTACGACCTTAAGAAAATCGACAAACACCGCCACATGCTGGCTGAGGGGCACATTCCGGTTTCTAGCGAAGTCGAACGCCTGTTATCCTGACGCCCTTTATTCGCATTTTTATAAACAATTTCAGGAGACTCCCCATGATCCATCATGCAGCTGGCGCCAGCAAGAGCAATGTCTTGGCCCCTATTTTGTTCAGTTTGTTGGGCGTGGCAGGCGCTATGTATTTGGCGCTTATGGGGTCTCCAGCCCAAGCCCAAAGCACTTGGCCCAGCAAGCCCGTGAACTTGGTGGTGCCTTTTCCAGCGGGTGGTGGCACCGATGCCTTTGCCCGACCTTTGTCGGCACAGTTTTCTAAGCTCACGGGTAAGCAGCTCATCATTGACAACCGTGGCGGTGCGGGTGGCACTTTAGGTGCCAGCATTGCAGCCAAAGCGGCTCCCGATGGCTATACCTTGTTTATGGGCGCCGTGCACCATGCCATTGCGCCCGCCATGTACGCCAAGTTGGACTACGACATTGAAAAAGACTTTGTGCCCTTGGCTTTGGTCGCCAACGTGCCCCAAGTGCTGGTGGTGAACCCCAAAAAAGTCCCAGACGACTACAAAGCCTTCTTGGCTTATGTGAAAAAAAATCCCGGTAAAACCAATTATGGTTCTGCGGGCGGCGGCACTTCTCACCATTTGGCAGGCGAGCTGTTCAAACAGCAAACCCAAACCTTCATCACCCACATTCCTTACCGTGGCGCTGGCCCGGCCTTGCAGGACCTGATTGCGGGCAATGTGGACATGATGTTTGATGGCCTAGGTTCATCTGCAGCCCACATCAAGGCGGGTCGTATCAAAGCTCTTATGGTGTCTGGAAACAAGCGCAGCCCCGCGTTTCCGGATGTGCCCTGTGCTGCCGAGCTGGGCATGCCCGACTACACCGTGAGCACCTGGTACGGCATTTGGGCGCCTAAAGGCACACCGGCTGATGTTCAAGCCCGTGCGGTGGAAGAAATTCGCCGTGCTGGCTTGAGCGATGAGGCCAAGGCCGTGTGGGCCAACCAAGGTGCTGAATTCAGCAACATGACGCCGCAGCAATTTGGCCAGTTTGTGACTGACGAAGTCAAACGATGGGCCCAAGTGGTTAAAGAGTCTGGCGCCAAGCTCGATTAATTCAATTTGGGCTTAGGCCCATACTTTTCTCTCTGTTTTTATATGTCCGGACCTCTTTCGCATATACGTGTTCTTGATTTGTCCCGCGTGTTGGCGGGCCCTTGGGCGGGGCAAAACATGGCCGACCTCGGGGCTGAGGTGATCAAAGTAGAGCGCCCTAAAACGGGTGATGACTCGCGTGCTTATGGCCCGCCTTGGATCAAAGACGCCCAAGGGCAAGACACCACTGAGGGCGCCTACTTTATGGGTGCCAACCGCGGTAAAAAATCCATCACCGTCAACCTGACGCACCCCGATGGTCAAGAGTTGGTGCGCAAGCTGGCCGCGCAGTGCGATGTGCTGATTGAAAACTACAAGGTGGGCGACCTAGACCGCTATGGTTTGGGCTATCAAGATTTGTCGGCAATCAACCCCGGTTTGGTGTACTGCTCAGTGACAGGTTTTGGCCAAACCGGCCCTAATAAAGACAAGCCAGGTTACGACTTCATGGCGCAAGGTATGGCAGGCTTGATGAGTGTGACGGGTAATGCTGATACCGAGCCCGGTGGCGGCCCCATGCGCGTGGGCGTTCCGGTGATTGACATTTTTACCGGCATGTACGCCACCATTGCCATCAACGCGGCGTTGGTGCAGCGCGATGTAACGGGCAAGGGCCAGCATGTGGATGTGGCTTTGTTTGACTCTTGCTTGGCGCTGTTGGCCAACCAAGCCATGACCTATTTGGCTACTGGCGAGTCGCCCGAGCGCATTGGCAATACGCATCCATCTATCGTGCCGTATCAAGTGTTTAAGTCTGCAGACGGTGCGGTGATTTTGGCGTGCGGCAACGACAACCTGTTTGCCAAATTTTGTGCGGTGGCCCAGCGTGAAGACTTGGCCATGGATGAACGCTTTTGTAAAAACGCGCTGCGTGTGCAAAACCGCGTGGTGCTGGTGCCTATTTTGGAAGACATCTTCAAACAACGCAGCACGGAAGATTGGGTCGCAGACCTAGAAGCTGCTGGCGTCGCTTGCGGCCCTATCAACAACGTGGCGCAAGCCTTTGCCACTCCGCAGGTCCAAGCGCGCGGCATGCAAATCAACCTGCCACACCCTGTGGCCGGAACCGTGCCTCTGATGGGCAGCCCCATGAAGTTTTCGGGCACCCCCATTGAACACCACCTGCCGCCCCCCATGCTGGGGCAGCATGCCGATGAAGTGTTGGAGCGCATGCTGGGGCTAGATGCCCAAGCCCGCGAGCAGCTGCGCGCTTCAGGGGCTATTTAGCCCCCAGCTTTAAGTTCAGCGCAGCACCAAAACTGGAACGGTCGAATGCGTCAGCACCTGATGGGTTTCGCTACCCAGTAACACGCGCTTGATTCCCTTGCGGCCGTGCGAGGCCATCACAATCAAATCGCATTTGTGCTTTTTGGCTGCGGCAATGATGGCGTCGCTCACCAAGTCTGACTTAGAGGTGATGGCCTTAACGGTTACCCCCTTGGCGCTACCTGACTTGGCCACGGCATCCACAATAGTCTGTGAATGTTCTGTCCACTGCTTTTCAATACGACCTACATCGCTGGCAGGCAGCACCATGCCGCCTTCAAAGTAACTTTGGGGGTAGCGCGGCACCACCTTGAGCGCCACGAGTTCCGCGCCTGAGAGTTGCGCCAAATTGATGGCGTGTGTGACAGCCTTTTTAGAGAGTGTGCTGCCATCGGTGGCAACCATAATTTTTTTGTACATATGAGCTCCTGAATGAAAGTGGATGAGGTGTTCAGATTAGGCGTTGGGTCAATTTCCGTCTTGATCTGAGTCAACGTATCCTCATGCTGAAGGACTAAGCCGCCAAAGCATGTTTGCAATTGCTGTGGTCTACCAATTGGTGCAGCGCTTGCGCGTTTAGGATGTGAATGTGCCGCTGGTTCACATCCACAATGCCTTCCTCGGCAAACTTGGAAAACGTGCGGCTGATGGTTTCGAGCTTAAGACCCAAATAGCTGCCAATTTCTTCGCGCGTCATGCGCAAAATGAGTTCGGTTTGAGAAAAGCCTCTTGCATGCAGGCGTTCTACCAAGTTGAGTAAGAAGGCGGCCAGGCGTTCTTCGGCGCGCATGCTACCCAGCAGCAACATCACGTGCTGGTCGCGCACAATTTCCCCGCCCAAAATTTTGTGCACATGGCGCTGCAGGCTGGGTATCTCGCGGCTGAGCTGCTCAATGGCGTCAAACGGCATCACGCACACCTCGGCGTCTTCCAGCGCCACGGCGGTGCAGCTGTGCTCATCAGACATCACGCCGTCTAGGCCCAGCATTTCGCCCGCCATTTGAAAGCCAGTGACTTGGTCGCGTCCGTCTTCGGTGGTCACGCACGTTTTGAAATATCCCGTGCGAATGGCATAGATGGAATTGAACTTATCGCCCAAGCGGTAAAGTGTGCTGCCGCGCTTGATGCGTTTGCGAGCGTTGACGACCTTGTTCAGGCGTTCGGTGTCGGTCAAGTTCAACCCCATGGGCATGCACAGGTCTTTTAGGTTGCAGTTGGTGCAACCTACTTTAATGAGGCTTTGTGCGTTGAAGAGATGTTCCATTTCTGATCCTTTCAATTTGTGTTTGGATGCTTTGTTAATCCCTGAAATTGACTCATGTCATTTACATTAATAAATATGGATTGACATAAAGCAAGCGTTTCTGAAGACCTTGTGCAAATACTCTTCAAAACAGCTTCTTTTCATATTTTTTATTGCTGTTAAGCGCAAATTTGAATAATTTGACACCTCAGAAATTCCCAGCTCGCCTATCCGTTGCACCGATGATGGATTGGACGGACGACCATTGCCGCTACCTGCACAGGCTGCTCAGCCGACACGCTTGGCTCTATACCGAAATGGTCACCACGGGGGCCTTGCTGTATGGCGATGTGGCGCGCCACCTTCGCTTTCATGAGTCCGAGCACCCCATTGCCTTGCAACTGGGCGGCAGCGAGCCCGAAGACCTAGCCCGCTGCGCCAAGCTTGGCGAGCAATGGGGCTACGACGAAATCAACCTCAACTGTGGATGTCCCAGCGAGCGCGTGCAGCGCGGGGCCTTCGGCGCCTGTTTGATGAAAGAGCCCAATCTGGTGGCCGATAGCGTCAAGGCCATGTTGGATGTGGTGTCCATACCCGTGACCGTCAAGCACCGTATTGGCATTGACCGCGATGAAAGCTATGCATTTTTAAGAGACTTTGTGGGCGCCGTGGCAGACGCAGGCTGCACCACCTTCATCGTGCATGCACGCAATGCGTGGTTACAGGGCCTAAGCCCTAAAGAAAACCGCGATATTCCCCCGCTGCGTTATGAGCTGGTGCACCGCTTGAAACAAGACTTTGCGCACCTTCGCATTGAAATCAATGGCGGTATCACCACCAGCCTGCAAGTGACTGAGCAGCTTCAGCACTTAGATGGTGTGATGGTGGGGCGAGAGGCGTACCACAACCCTTGGTGGTTGGCGGAGTGGGACCGCGCCTTCTTTGGCGATGCTGCGCGGGGCGAGGGCAACAATCTCACCCGAGACAGTGTGGAGGCGCAGATGGTGGAGTACATGGAGCGCTACACGCGGAGCGATGTGGCACACGGTACCCACTGGTACGGCATGGCCCGCCACATGCTGGGTCTGCGCCATGGCCAGCCCGGTGCCCGCCGCTGGCGGCAGGTGTGGAGCGACCACCGCCTCAAACACCTAGGCCCGGCCGAAGTGTCTGCCCTAGCCTTACAGGCTATGCAAGAGG
>CAMAXR010000014.1 GCA_945862195.1 Hylemonella gracilis | reverse complement strand
TTCGTTACACCCCTAAGTGATTCATGACTAACGCTCGCAACCGTTTGTCAGTCACCCTGACATCACCCGCTTCAAACGGCTTGGCGCGCGATATCTGCGAACTGATCCTAGGCGGGCAAAAGTCCGGCAAGTCGCGTCGAGCTGAGCTGCTGGCCCTTCAGTGGTTGCAGCAAGATGCCACGCACCGCGTGGTGTTGCTGGCTACCGCGCTGGCGGGTGACGCCGAAATGGCGCAACGCATTGCGCGCCACCAGCAAGACCGACAAAACTGCCCAGAGCTGGCTGCTCGCTTAAGCACCTATGAGGTGCCGCACCAGCTGGCTCAGGCCATTGCGCAGCACAGCCAGCCGCATGTTTTGGTGGTGGTGGATTGCCTAACCCTATGGCTCACCAACTGGTTGATGCCTGCCGACCCTCACCCGCCTGATCATTACCCTGCAGCTCAGGCTGAACTTTTGTCTGCCCTGGTCCAAACCCCGGGACCCGTGGTGTTTGTCAGCAATGAAATTGGTTTGGGCGTGGTGCCTATGGGCGAGCAGGTGCGCCACTTTGTGGACTCCTTGGGTGTTTTAAACCAGCAGGTGGCAGCGGTGTGCCAGCGCGTTACCTTTATGGCTGCGGGTTTGCCGATGGCGCTTAAAGCCTAAGCCACTGTGCGGACCCTCATGCTGCTCATAGCTTGCGTCGGCGCTGCGCAGCTATGGGTTCCAGCTGTCAGTGCCCAAGGCATTCGCGTGCAAGACGACCGTGGCGTTTCCGTGCAGTGGGCTCAAGCACCGCAGCGTGTGGTGAGCTTGTTGCCTTCGCTTACGGAGTCTGTGTGCGCTTTAGGGGCCTGCGGTCGCTTGGTCGGGGTGGACCGGTACTCCAATTTTCCCGATCAAGTGCGCCAACTGCCGCAGTTGGGTGGCGGCCTAGACCCTCAGTTGGAGCGCGTGGTGTTGCTCAAACCCGATGTGGTGTTGGTGGCTTTGGGCACGCGGGTGGTAGAGCCTTTGAAGCGTTTGGGCATACCTGTGTTGGCCTTTGACACCCAAAACATGGCCGATGTGGAGCGGGTGTTGCGCTTGCTGCAACAGGTCTTAAATTCTGGCAACGCCGACTCGCTGATTGCCGCCATGCACGCCGATATTCAAGCCGCCGCAGATCGAGTGGGGCCATTGCAGCCTAAGCCACGCGTGTATTTCGAAGTCAGCCCCGGGCCTTATGCGGCAGGCCCTGCTTCGTTTATGGGGCAGTTGCTCAGCCGCTTGGGCGCGGACAACATTGTGCAAGCGTCGCTGGGGGCTTTTCCTAAGCTCAACCCCGAGTTTGTGGTACGGGCCAACCCAGACCTTATCCTGATTCATGAGGCGCATGCGGCGGGCCTTGCCAAACGGGTGGGCTGGACATCCATCAAAGCCCTGCAAACCCAGCGGGTCTGCAGGTTTACCCCCAAGCAGTCCGATGTGCTGGAGCGGCCCGGCCCCAGAATGGGCCAAGCCGCACAACTGTTGGCCAACTGTATGTTGGCGCAACCACAACCTGAAAAACCCCCCTATCCACAAGCTCCGCCCAAGCCCGGCCCCGCCATGTGATGACTGTGCCACCCAAACTTTCAACCGCCGACACGCCAGCCTACACACAGGCCCATGACCCCGCACACAAACCCAGCCTGCCGCTTGGGCGGGCCTTGGGCGCTTTGGTGCTTATAAGTGTGGTGGGGCTGCTGCTCAGCGTGGGGGTGGGGCCCGACATGGGGCTGGACTTTTGGCGCATAGGTTCAGACCCCGCAGCGCTGCAAATCGTGCAAGACATCCGCCTGCCCCGAGGCCTAGGAGCTTGGTTGGCGGGGGCTTTGTTGGGCCTGTCGGGGGCCTTGGCGCAGGCGGTGTTTAGAAATCCCTTGGCCGACCCTTACCTATTGGGTAGTGCATCGGGCGCGGCCTTGGGTGTGGCTTGGAGTCTGGTGGCATGGTCCACCGTGTCAGCAGCGGGAGGGGTTTTAACCTGGGGTGGCATCTCTATCAAGCTGGGCATGACAGGGGCTGCGTTTATAGGGGCGCTTGGCGCGGTGCTGCTTACGGTGGCGCTGGCACGTGGGGTTCAGCACACGCTGCGCTTGTTGCTCGCTGGCGTGGTGGTGGGCGTGGTGCTGGGGGCTTTGAGCTCTTTGCTGATGCTCATCAAGCCCGAAGCCTTGCTGCGCATGCAGTCTTTTATGTGGGGCAGCACCACCTACCTCGATTGGGCCGACTGCGGCTTGATGGGCTTGGTGTGGTTGGTGTGCTTAAGCCTGGCGGTGTGCTTGGGCCGCCCCTTAGACGCTCTTAATTTAGGCCAAGACGCGGCTCAAAGCTTGGGCGTGCCTGTGAGTCGCGTGCGCGCTGCCTGCTTGGTGCTGTTGTCTTTGGCCACCGCCACGGCCGTGGCCCAAACGGGTTTGATTGCCTTTGTGGGCTTGGCTGCACCGCATATGGTCAAGCGCTGGTTGCCGGTGGCCTCTAGGCCTTGGTTGGTGCTGTCTGCAGGCATGGGGGGCGTGTTGCTGCTGTTGGCAGATGTGTTGTCGCGTGCCCTCATCGCCCCACAAGAACTGCCCGTGGGCATCATGACGGCGGTTTTGGGCGGCGGCTATCTGTTGTGGTTGATGCGCCGCCCCGCGTCCTTGGGCTGATATGAACATCTTGCACACACAAGGGCTTACGGTGCAGTTGGGGCAGGGGCCCCACACCGCCCTTCAAGACGTGTCGGTGGCCATTCCCCAGGGCCGTTGGACGTGTGTGGTAGGCCCCAACGGGGCGGGCAAATCGACGCTGCTAAAAGCTATGGCGGGCTTGTTGCCCACACAAGGTTCGGTGTGGCTGCAGAGGCAAGACATGTCCCAAGTTTCAGCAGCACAGCGCGCCAAGCAACTGGCTTGGTTGGGGCAAATGGAAGCGCCATTGCTTGACCTTCGGGTGCACGACGTGGTGGGGCTGGGCCGCCTTCCGCACTTGGGCTGGTGGGGGGCTTACACCCCGCAAGACCTGCAAGCCATAGACACTGCCATGGTGCAGATGCACGTGGAGCACTTGCGCCACACCTTATTGGGTGAACTTTCGGGCGGGGAGCGCCAGCGTGTGTTGTTGGCCCGTGCCTTAGCGGTCCAAGCACAGGTCTTGTTGATGGACGAACCCTTGGCCCACCTAGACCCGCCGCACCAAGTGCAGTGTCTGCAAACCCTGCAGCAACTGGTGGCACAGGGCGTTACGGTGGTCACGGTGCTGCACGACATCCATTTAGCGCTTTATGCCCAGCATTTGGTGGTGTTGGAGCAGGGCAAGGTGGTGTGCCAAGGTGCCAGCCATGACACCCAGGTGCACCAGCACCTCAACCAAGTGTTTCAAGGCTGTTTGGACATTCGCCAGGTGGGGGGGCAGTGGGTGGCCTTGCCTCAGCTGTGACATGATGAAGCGCACCTTTGAACCCTGCTGAGCCCCCCACGATGCTGAGCCCCATACCTGAACTCGCCACACCCCAGCAGCGCCAGCACGTGCAGCGGCTGCTGGACCGCAAAACCAAACCCCTGGGGGCTTTGGGCCGATTGGAGGCCTTGGCTCTTCAGCTGGCACTGATTTTGCAAACCGACAAGCCCGTTTTAAGCCAACCGCAACTGGTGGTGTGTGCCGCCGACCACGGTTTAACGGCCCAAGGGGTGTCAGCCTACCCCAGCGAGGTCACCGGGCAAATGGTGGACAACTTTTTAGCCGGTGGAGCAGCGGTGAGCGTTCTGGCCCGCCAACATGGTTTGGCCCTCACGGTGGCCGACTGCGGCGTGAACCGGCACTTTTTGCACAACGCTGCGGACCCTGCTGACCAGCGCACGGAGTTGAAGGTGAGGTTGAATGTCAGTTTTAAGGTGTGCAAGGTGCCAGGGGCCGAGGCTGGCACGGCCGATGCCTCTTTAGGCCCGGCCATGACCCCCACCCAATGTGCTGCTGCCGTGTCGCAAGGCCAACAAATGTTGCGCCAACTGCCGGGCAACGTGGTGCTGCTGGGCGAAATGGGCATAGGGAACACCTCCAGCGCAGCCTTGCTGCTGTCCAAGCTGGGGGGCTTGGACATAGAGCGCTGCACCGGCAGCGGTACGGGTTTGGATGCTCAAGGCCTGGCGCACAAACTGCAGGTGTTGCAGGGTGTGCTGGAGCGCCATGCGCAGGCGCACACCCCTATGGACGTGCTGGCCGCCATGGGCGGCTTTGAAATTGCCACCTTGGTGGGCCTGACTTTAGAGGCCGCTGCCCAGCGCCGCGTGGTGGTGGTGGATGGTTTTATCACCAGTGCTGCGGTGCTGGTGGCGCATGCGCTGCAACCTCGGGTGTTGGACTACTGCGTGTTCTCACACCTGTCGCAAGAGCGCGGTCACGCCTTGATGCTGCAAACTCTGCATGTGCAGGCGCTGCTTCAGCTGGACTTGCGTTTGGGCGAAGGCTCGGGCGCGGCGTTGGCTTGGCCGCTGCTGCAATCGGCCTGCAGCATATTGAGCGATATGGCCAGTTTTGACGCTGCTGGCGTTTCTGAAAAATTACCCAACCACGATGCATCTCATTAAAAACTTTCTTACCGCGGTTCAGTTTTTCACCCGTATCCCCATCACCGGCGCTTTAGGCGACTGGGTGGGCTACAGCGCTCAGCAACTGCGCGACAGTGCGGCCCATTTTCCGGGCGTGGGGTGGTTGGTGGGGCTGGTGGCAGCGGGCACCTTTGCGGTGCTTTCAGAGTTGTTGCCTGACACCACAGCGGCGGGCGTGGTGGCGGCTTTGCTCAGCACTGTGGTCACCGTGCTGTTAACCGGGGGCTTTCATGAAGACGGCCTGAGCGACTGGGCCGACGGCATGGGCGGCGGCACGTCACGCGAACATATTTTGAGCATCATGAAAGACTCCCGTGTGGGCGCCTTTGGGGTGCTGGCGCTGGTGTTGGTGCTGATGAGCAAGGTGGCTTTGTTGGTGGTGGTGGCCGACTTGGACGTGGCCCTGGCTTGCGCCGCCTTGTTTTTAGGGCATGTGTGCTCGCGCGCGTTTCCGCTGCTGCTCATCCGCTTGTTGCCGCATGTGGGCGATGCAACGGCTTCAAAATCCAAACCCTTGGCCGACCAAATCACCTGGGTCAACCTGGTTTGGGCACTGGTCTGGGTGCTGCTGGCCTTTGGTTTGGTTCAGTGGATCTTGCCCGAGGCGTCTTGGTGGACGGCGGTGCTGGCCAGTGCCCTGGCCTGGTGGTTCATGTGGCGGCAGCTGGAGCAAAAACTTCAGGGCTTTACCGGCGACGGCTTGGGCGCCACCCAGCAAGTGTGTGAGTTGGCGTTTTATTTGGGCGTGGCGGTCAGCTGCGCCTGATGACCTACTGCCCCTGAGGCTTTGCCATGCCAAGCTTTAAAGTGACGGCCCTGCGCCACACCGCGCCTGAAATAAGCTCCGGTATCTGCTACGGCGTTTTGGATTTGCCCGTCAATGATGATGAGGTCTTGCGTACCGCACGGCAGTGGGTCCAATCGGGCGCTGCATCTGCCTTGCCCTACCACGGCGTGCTCTTGACGTCTCCGCTACAGCGCTGCGCTTTGTTGGCCCAAGCGATCAAAGACCTGCGGCCTGATGTGCAGTTGGTGCAAGACCCCCGGCTGATGGAGATGAACTTTGGCTGCTTTGAGGGCGTTTCGTGGGACGATGTGCCCCAAGCCAGTTGGGACGCTTGGATGGCCGACTTTGCCCACCACCCCTTTGGTGGCGCAGAAAGCGTGGCGCAGTTCATGCAGCGGGTGCAGCAGGCCATCAAGCCTTGGGCGCCGCATGGACAGGTGACCTGTGTGACGCATGCAGGCGTCATGAAGGCGCTCACGTTGTGGGCCCAAGGGGTGCACCAGCCCAGCAACGCCACGCAATGGCCCAAGGTGTCTGTGGCCTACGGCGAAGCCCTAGACATTGAATTGACGCAGGCTCTTTAATCTCGGCTAAAAATTTAGCCTAATTTAAGGCGGCTTTAGGTTTAAAGCTGCAACAGCTGGCCACCGCGCAGTCCCAGCACTTGGGCTGGCGTGCGGTGCACACGTAGCGGCCATGCAAGATGAGCCAGTGGTGGGCATGTTGCAAGTAAGGCTTGGGCACGCGCTTAAGCAACTTCAGCTCCACCTGCAATGGCGTGGTGCCTTTGGCCAAGCCGGTGCGGTTGCCGACCCTAAAAATATGCGTGTCCACCGCCATGGTGGGTTGGCCAAACGCGGTGTTGAGCACCACGTTGGCGGTTTTGCGGCCCACGCCGGGCAGGGCTTCCAGTGCTTCGCGGTCTTGCGGCACCACGCCACCATGCAAGTCCACCAGCAACTGGCAGGTTTGCATAAGGTGCTTGGCTTTGCTGCGGTACAGACCTATGGTTTTGATGTGCGACTCCAAGCCCGCCAGCCCCAGCTTCAGCATAGCCTGCGGCGTGGGGGCCGCTGCAAACAAGCCGCGTGTGGCTTTGTTCACGCTCACGTCGGTGGCCTGGGCCGACAGCAACACCGCGGCAAGCAGCTGAAAGTCGGAGCCGTATTCGAGCTCTGTTTTGGGGTGGGGGTTGGCCGCTTGCAAGGTCTGAAAAAAAAGCTCAATTTGGGCGGGCTTCATGGCGTTGGGGGCTTGGCTTTCATGGTGGTTCTTTAAAATGCAGCTTCTATTTTGATTGCTGGAGAGCTATGAACCGCCCACCTGCCCAACATATGGCCGTTATTGCGCGGTACGCGCACATCCACCAACACATTGAGTTGGATTGGGGCAGGATCACCTTGCAAAAATACCTCTCGGAGCTGATGGCCGACACCCGCGACAATCAGCGCCAAGGTTTTCCAAAAGATGTGGCCGACGCGCTGATGAGCTTATTTTTGCTGCATTCCGACTTGCTGGAGCAGCAGGGGGTGGATGTCAGCAAGGGTGCGGGGCTCGAATTTGAGCCCAACGCATGGCAAGTGCCTAAAAATTTCTAAGCTAAATTTTTAAGCCGATCAAGCTGCGTCGGCTTCTTGCACCATTTCAAAAAACGCTTCGGGTTGCGGCAGGGTGTCGCGCATCCATTGGGGGTCTAAACCCAAACGCTCCAGCAGTGGGGCGGGCAGCAGGTCAATCACCTCGGGGGCGCAAAACGGCATATCGGCCAACCAGCTGGCTAGGTGCACCACGCCGCTGAGTGGGTTAAGGGCCTCTGCCAGCAGGGGCGCATCTGCTTGCCGCAGTCCGTCCACAATGTTTTGGGGAAACGTCCAGCGGTGCGCCAGCTCTGCCATCACTTGCGCCTCGGTAAAGCCCAGCACGGAGGCTTCGCGGCTCCAGCGCTGCCCCGGAATATGGGGCTGTCGCTCAATCACGGCCAAGGTGTGGGGCTCGTGCGTGGCAATCAGCAGCTCGCCCAGGCGCAGCATCATCCCGCACAGCCAGGCGTCATCGGCGTTGTGACCCAGTTCTTCGGCCATCCAGTGGGCATAGCCCGCGCAGGACATGCAGTTTTTCCAAAATTCGCGCCGGTCAAAGCCTTCGGCCACCGGAAACGCCACATTCATGCAAGCCGAAATTGCCAAAGCCCGAAACTGATCCGTGCCCAGCAGTGCCAAAGCATGTTCCAAGGAGCTGACCTGGTGCTGCATACCCACGCCCGCACTGTTGGCCAACCTCAGCACCTTGGTGGTTAAGGTAGGGTCTTGAGCCACCAAGGCTTGCAGATCAGACAAGACCGACTGTTCGTCGGTCAGAGTGCGAATCAGTTGGTGCGCCACCTCGGGCATCACCGGTAAGGTGATGTGCTGCAAAAATTCGTTAACGTGGCGCATGGGAGTGGGGTGTGGTGTAAAAGTTGTGAGTGGTAAGAGCGTCGGAGATAGCGGCGAATCGGTGCCACGAAAAACTAAAAAATCCAAATTTGATAAAAATGTAACCGCACAACAAGTCAGTGCCGCTTTTTATTCCGACAAAATATCCACCAAATGAAATTCGCATCACGACTCGACCACGTCGAAACCTCCGCCATCCGCGAGCTGTTCAAGTTGTTGGGCAAGCCCGGCATCATTTCCTTTGCGGGGGGCTTTCCCGACTCGGCCATGTTTGACGTGGAAGGTTTGCAGGAAGCCACCGACAAAGTGTTCCAACAAGAGCCGGGCGGCGCCTTGCAATACGGCGCCACCGAGGGCTACCCGGCTTTACGCGAGGCCCTGAGCCAATTCATGGCCAGCAAGGGGGTGCAGGTGGCGCCAGACGGCCTCATTGTCACTACCGGCAGTCAGCAAGCTCTAGACCTGATAGGTAAAACCTTGGTTTCCGACAACGACACGGTGCTGGTGGAGGCCCCCACGTTTTTGGCCACCATCCAGTGCTTTAGGCTTTACGGCGCACAGGTTATAGGTGTGCCTATAGATGCTGACGGTGTGCAGGTGGACGCGCTTGAGGCTTTGATAGCCGAGCGCAAGCCCCAGTTTGTGTACCTCATTCCCACCTTTGGTAACCCCAGCGGGGCCACCTTGAGCCTGGAGCGGCGCAAGCGCATTTTGGAGTTGGCCGTGCGCACCCAAACCGTGCTGGTTGAAGACGACCCCTACGGCGACCTGTACTTTGACCAGCCCCCGCCGCCCAGTTTGCTGGCCCTGAGCGCCGATGTGCCCGGCAGCCGCGAGCTGCTGGTGTACTGCGGCAGCCTGAGCAAAGTGCTCTCGCCGGGCCTGCGCATCGGCTGGATGATTGCGCCGCCCGAGCTGCTGGCCAAAGCCACCATGTGCAAACAGTTCAGCGACGCCCACACCAGCACCTTTGCGCAGGCCACGGCCGCCCAGTACTTAAGGGCAGGGCGCATGCCCGCCACCCTAGACCGTGTGCGTGCGGTGTACGCCGAGCGCGCCCGCACCATGAGCCAGTTGCTGCAAGCCCAGTTGGGGTCTGCATTTGAGTTCACGCCACCCGGTGGCGGCTTGTTTGTGTGGGGGCAGCTTACCGGCCAAGGCCCGTCCGGCGCCCATAAGCTGCAAGACGCCTCCGAGTTGGCCCGCCGCGCCATCGACCAAGGCGTGGCCTTTGTGCCCGGCGCCCCGTTTTACGCCCACAACCCCAACCCCGCCGCCCTGCGCCTGTCGTTTGCCACCGTGGGTTTGGACAAAATTCAAGAAGGCGTTGGCCGCCTGGCCAAGGCACTGCTCGGCTAATGCTTCAACAGCTCTAAATCAGCCCCAACCCGCCGAGCAGTCCGCCTGCGCCTAGCAGCCACAAAATATGCACCCGCGTGCGCAGCACCAGCAGGGTGGTGGCTATGGTGGTCAGCCACAAGGGCCAGTCTTGCTGGGGGTCTTTGTACACGCTGGCCAGCAGCCAGCCGGTAGAGCACATCAGCGCTACCACCACGGGGGCCAGCCCTTGCTTGAAGGCGCGCACACTGCGCAGCTCGCGGTTGGCATGGCTCCAGCGCGAAGTGAAGTACGTCAGCAGCGAGCTGGGAAGCATGATGCCCACCATCGTCAGGCACACGCCCAACAGCGCCAGCCAGTAGCTGCCTGCGTTAAGGCCAATGTTCCAGCCCATGAGCGCCACAAACAGCACGTTGGGCCCCGGGGCCGACTGTGCAATGGCAATGGACGAGTTGAACTGGCTCTCTGACAGCCAGCCCTGATCTGTGACGAGGTAGCGGTGCATTTCCGGTGCGGTAGCAATGGCGCCGCCCACGGTCAGCAATGACAGGCTCAGGTAGTGGGCAAAAATGTGCAACCAATCCAGGGCTTGCAGGTGGAGTTCTGGAGTCATGAAGTTCAGGAGCTTGGGTTTAAGTTCAATTTGCGGTAGGCCAACACGCAAGATACGCCGCCCAGCACAAACAGGGCGTACACCAAGGGCAAGCGCAGCAGGGCCACGGACACAAACGTCACGCTGGCAATCACGCCACACAGCACCACCCCCAAGGGGTTGCGCTTGAGTGCTGGAATGAGCTTGATGCCGGTGGCCAAAATCAGGCCCGCTGCCACCGCCCCCATGCCACGCAAGCCTTGGCTCACCTCAGGGTGGCTGGAATACTGCGCGTACAGCACCGCTAGCGTCAGCACCACCAGCAAGGGCGCTGCAAACAAGCCTGCCATGGTGGCCAGCGAACCCCGCCAACCAAAGTGGCGCTGCCCAAAGGTGATGGCCAAATTGACCACATTGGGCCCAGGCATGATTTGCGCCACCGCCCATTCCTCCACAAACTCGTCGCGCGTCATCCAGTGGCGGCGTTCCACCATCTCGCGCTGCACCACGGCCAATACGCCGCCAAAGCCTTGTAAGGCCAATCGGTTGAAGGCCAAAAACAATTCCAGACACGACTGTGGCACTTGAACCGCCTGAACTGGGTCGGCTTCCGGGTCTGTGGGGGGTGTTTTTGAGGTGGGGGGGGTGTTCTGCATGTTTGGATTATCTAAGGTCACTTAAGGCTGGATGCCTCGGGTTTGCCCCCAAGCCCATACACTTGGGGACTACCTCATGAATGCATTGGTTGACGTCTCGCACTTTCCTCGTGCGGCCAAACCCCTGACCAGCTACCGAAAGTACTGGGCGGCGCGCTTTGGCACGGCCAAGTTTTTGCCTATGAGCCGCGCCGAAATGGACCAGCTGGGCTGGGACAGCTGCGACGTGATTTTGGTCACCGGCGACGCCTACGTAGACCACCCCAGCTTCGGTATGGCGGTGGTGGGCCGTGTGCTGGAGGCGCAGGGCTTTCGGGTGGGCATCATTGCGCAGCCCGACTGGACCAGTGCCCAAGCCTTTAAGGAGCTTGGCAAACCTAACCTGTTTTGGGGCGTGACGGCGGGCAACATGGACTCCATGATCAACCGCTACACGGCGGACCGCAAAATTCGCTCTGACGACGCCTACACCCCAGGCAACGTGGGCGGCAAGCGTCCCGACCGCGCCGCCATTGTTTACAGCCAGCGCTGCCGTGAGGCTTTTCCGGATGTGCCTTTGATTTTGGGCGGCATAGAAGGCTCCTTGCGCCGCATTGCCCACTACGACTACTGGTCTGACAAAGTGCGCCGCTCCATCGTGCTGGACGCCAAGTGCGACCTGCTGCTGTACGGCAATGCCGAGCGTGCGCTGGTGGAGGTGGCACACCGGCTTGCAGCCAAAGTGCCGGTGACCCAAATTACCGATGTGCGCGGCACCGCCTTTGTGCGTCGCCCTGACGACCCCACGCGCCTAGGCTGGTCTGAAATTGATTCCACTCAGGTCGACACGCCGGGGCCCATACAGGCGCACATCAACCCCTACATGACCACGCAGGAGCAGGCGGCAGAGCAGGGTGCAACGTGTTCTAAAGAGGATGGCCCTAATGCGGGCACATCTGATTCCAAGCCCCTGGTGTTTGTGCCTCCCGCCGCCTTGTCTAAATCGGTATCGGGCAAGTTTCAAATGCCTGAGCGAGAACGCACGGTCATTCGTCTGCCCAGTTTTGAGCAGGTCAAGGCCGACCCTGTGCTTTACGCCCATGCCAACCGGGTGCTGCACCTCGAAACCAACCCTGGCAACGCCCGTGCGCTGGTGCAAGCCCATGGCGACGGCCACACCGCCCGAGATGTGTGGATCACCCCGCCGCCCATACCGCTCACCACGGCTGAGATGGACGCGGTGTTTGACCTGCCTTACGCCCGCAGCCCGCACCCCACCTATGCCGACGCCCAAGGCGGGCACGACGGAGAAACCAAAATTCCCGCGTGGGAGATGATTCGCTTCAGCGTCAACATCATGCGCGGCTGCTTTGGCGGCTGCACGTTTTGCAGCATCACCGAGCACGAGGGGCGCATCATTCAGAGCCGCTCGGAAGACTCCATCATTCAAGAGGTGGAAGACATTCGCGACAAGGTCACCGGCTTTACGGGGGTGATTTCAGACTTAGGCGGCCCCACCGCCAACATGTACCGCATTGGGTGCAAGTCGCCCGAAATTGAGTCGGCTTGCCGCAAGCCCAGCTGCGTGTATCCGGGCATTTGCCCCAACCTCAATACCGACCACAGCAGCCTCATCCACTTGTACCGGCGGGCGCGCAGCCTCAAGGGGGTTAAAAAAATCCTTATTGGTTCAGGTCTGCGCTACGACTTGGCGGTGCAAAGCCCCGAATACGTGAAAGAGCTGGTGACGCACCACGTGGGCGGCTATTTAAAAATTGCGCCGGAGCATACCGAGTCGGGGCCACTAACCAAAATGATGAAGCCCGGCATGGGCAGCTACGACCGCTTCAAGCAAATGTTTGACCAGTTCAGCGCTGAGGCGGGCAAAAAGCAGTACCTGATTCCCTACTTTATTGCGGCCCACCCCGGCACCCGCGACGAAGACATGATGCACCTGGCCATGTGGCTCAAAAAGAACGGTTTTAGGGCCGACCAAGTGCAAACCTTTTACCCCAGCCCCATGGCCACCGCCACGGCCATGTACCACACGGGGCTCAACACGCTCAAGGGCATCCACCGCGACATTGGCCCTGGCGGGCGCAGCGAAGCCGTGGACATTGTGCGCGGCGAAAAGCGCCGCCGCCTGCACAAAGCGTTTTTGCGCTACCACGACCCCAACAACTGGCCCTTGCTGCGGGAAGCGCTTAAAACCATGGGCCGAGCCGACCTGATTGGCAACGGCAAACACCACCTGATTCCCACCTGGCAGCCCCTGGGCGACGGCAGCTACACCAGCGCCCGCCGCAAAAACTCCACCCCGTCTAAAGTGGCCAAGCCCGGTCAACGCATGCTCACCCAACACACGGGTTTGCCACCCAAGCCCACCATGGGCACACCCAAAAAGAGCCTCAAAGCCAAAGCTAAGGACTAGAATGACCTTCATGCATCAGATTTATCAAATCTGATGCATGAGTCACGGTTTAGGCGAGGGTATGAGAAAAATTTCAAGCAATGATGAGTTGATGACCACCCGAGAGGCTGCCGAGGCCTTGGGGGTCGCTGTAAGAACGGTTCAGCTTTGGGTAGAGGCCGGTGTGCTCACCGCATGGAAAACCGCCGGTGGGCACCGCAGAATTCCCCGTGCAGCCCTAGAGGAGCTGCTTGTTGAGCGCAACAGGGTGATGCACCCCACCTCACCAGAATCTGAACACCCCGCCTCCGCCCGAAACCGCCGTGCAGTTGACGCCCTGCAGGCGCCTACTGCCCCGCCTGAAGTGCTCAAGCTCTTGATTGTCGAAGACGACCCCAACATCATGCGGCTCTACCAAATGTGGGTGCAGAGCTGGAGCTTTAAGGTTGACCTGACGCTGGCCCACAATGGTTACGAGGGCTTGCTTCTCATTGGCCAATTGCGCCCCGATGTGGTGCTGACCGACCTCATGATGCCCGGCATGGACGGTTTTCAGCTGGTGCGCTCGCTCAAGAGCCCTAACCTCGGGTTTGACAGCCTCAGGCTGGTGGTGGTTTCTGCCCTGAGCCGTCAAGACATTCAAAACCGCGGCGGTTTGCCCGAGGGCGTGGACATTTTCGAAAAACCCATTCCATTTGACCGGATTGAAGCCATCGTGCTGGAAGAAGTGCAACAGCTCAAAGCATCTAGGGCCAAGACACTGGCCGAGGCCGACTTGGCCAACAACCTGCTGATAGAAATTTAAGCCGCTGCCGCTTTGCGCCCTTTGAGTTTAGAGAGCTCTTGCGCGAAGAGCTTAAGTTGTTCTTGCATCATGCCGCCCATGCTGTTGCGGTGAGGTTCACCAGTGGGCAGCTCTAGCATCAGCTCTACCGCATCGCCGTCTGAGTTTTGCTTGCGCATGCCGCCGCCATGCAAATGCACAATGCGCTCAATCAGCGGCAAACCCAGTTTGGCCACTTGTTTGAAATGAAAAGCCGTGTCCTCAGACACCATCAGGTTCAGGGTGCGCAGCTTTTTAAGTTCAATTTTTTCTTGTGCTGCTGCCACCTTAGCACCCTTGCTCTTTACAAACACCAGAACGTGTTGGCCTTGAAGTGCCAAACGCACTTGCACCGTCACTTCGGCCTTAGGGTCCACCTCTTTGCGGGCTTCTTTAATGGCCTGGTCAATACTTTCAAACAGCGCACGCCGAATCATGACAGGGCTGCCGTAAATGGGGGGTAGGGTGTACTCTGGAAACACCAAGTCAAAGTCCACTTTGGATTTGATGGCAGCGGGCATCATTTCAGCCAGCACCAAATTGAGGGTTTGCAGCACGTCAATACGGTCAAAGGCGCCTGCCACCTGGTCGCCAAACACCCCAATCAGCTCATAAAGCCGCTTCATGCGCTCAAACAGGTCGTTCACGGCGGTAAGGGCAGGCGGCTCGCTGTCGTCGCTACCGCGGTCTTGGTCTTTTAGGGTTCGCAGCTGGCTGGTGAGCTTGCTCATGGGCGGCATGATGTCGTTGCGCAGGCTCTCCATCACGTCTTGCAGCTTGGCAAAACGGTCGGCTTGGTGAATTTCGCCCGAATACCCCACCACCACACAGGCAATGTCGTTGCCCGCAGGGCCTTGCATAAAGCGGCAGCTGAGGGTTTGTTCGCCCACCTTGATGTGCTCGCCATGGGGAAGTTTGATTTTTCCAGTCATGGCCTCGGCAATGACGGTGCGCACCACGGGGTTGCCGTTCAGAGACTCCAGCGGATGGCTGGGGTGCATTTTGGCGGCCTGGTTGGAAAAGTTCACCTTGCCATTGACGGCAAAGGTCAGCAGCGGGGTACCCATTGCGTTCAAAAGCCCTATCACCGAATTGGGGTGCATGGAGGTGGCCATATTGAATTTTCCCTAAGTGGTTTTGTTGTCACGTACATGACAACGTTCCCTATTTTAGGGGTATGGCTCAACCCCATGACTCAGAAATAGCGGGAGCTTGGCTGGGATTTTCCCGAATGGGGTTTTAAGCCGATGCGACGCGTCCCCTGCGTGCTTTGAGCTTGGTTAGCTCGTCCGCATAAATCTTGATTTGCTCTTTAATGATCTCGGCAAAACCCCCGCGGTTGGGCTCGCCGGTGGGCAATTCAATCATCAGCTCCACCGCATCGCCGTCGGCGTTTTGGCGGCGCATGTTGCCGCTGTGCAGCTCCACAATGCGTTGCACCAAAGGCAAACCCAGTTTGGCCACTTGTTTGAACTTAAAGGCTTCATCGTCAGATTTCATCAAATTGAGGGTTCGCAGCTTTTTAAGCTCAATTTTCTCTTTGGCTTCGGCAATTTTGGCGCCCTTGCTCTTCACAAACAGCATGATGTACTGGCCCTGAAGCATGAGCTTGATTTGCACCACCACCTCGGCTTTGGCATCCACTTCTTTGCGGGCCTCTTTGATCGCGTTTTCCACACTTTCGTGAATGGCGCGCCGAATCATGACGGGGCTGCCGTAAATGGGCGGCAGGGTGTAGTCGGGATAAATCAGGTCAAAGTCCACCTTGGTTCGTATGGCGTTGGGCATCATCTCGGCGATCACCAAATTGAGCGCTTGCAACACATCAATGCGGTCAAACGCACCAGCCACGTTGTCGCCAAACACTGACACCAGCTCAAACAGGTGTTTCATGCGCTCATAGAGCTGGTTAATGGCGGTGATGGCCGGTGGCTCGGTGTCGTCGTTGCGGCCGCGCTCGGCTTCGTTCAAGGTGCGCAGCTGTGAGGTGAGTTTGCTCATGGGGGCCATAAGGTCCATGCGCAGCGTTTCCAGCACGTCTTCCAGCTTGGCAATGCGATCGATTTGGGTCATTTCGCCCGACACGCCCGAAACAATGCAAGCTACGTCTTGGCCCGTCATGCCCTGCATAAACCTGCATCTTAGGGTGCTGTCCCCCAATTTGATGTGCTCGCCGTGGGGCAGTTTGATTTTTTGTGTGAATATTTCAGCAATCACGGTGCGCAACACCGGATGGCCATTGAGTTTTTCAACAGGGTTGGTCGCGTGAATTTTGGCTGCCCTGTTGGCGTAGGTGACTTTGCCGTTGACCGCAAACGTCAACAGTGGTGTGCTCATCACGTTAAAAAGACCTATAACCGAGTTGGGATGCAGCGTGGTAGCCATACCACTTAGCTTTACAAAACCCTGCAATAAGCGCTATCCCCTGTATTGGTGGGGGGATGGTGGGGGAATGGAAGGTAGGGGTAGGAGGTTACCGCGGGCGTATAGCTACGTGCTCAGCGGAATCCAAAGGCTCACGCGGGTGCCTTTGCCAAATTCGCTGGACATGTCCACCCGGCCTTGGTGCAGATCGGCAATTTCTTTGACCAGGCTCAGGCCCAAGCCGGTGCCGGGAATTTTGCCGGAGGTGTCGGCGCGGTAAAAGCGGTCAAAGGCTTTGTCCAACTGCTCGGGCGTCATGCCAATGCCGTGGTCTTGCACCTGCACCACGGCGTAGCGGCGGCCTTGGTAGTCCATCAGATCGGCCTCTAGGTTCACGTGGCCGCCGTTGGGCGAGTACTTAAAGGCATTGCCCAAAATATTTTTAAGGGCGAGCTCCATTTTTTCTGGGTCGGCCAGTACGTGGGCTTGGGGCAGCTTCAGCACGTTCACTTGGCGCTCGCCTTCGGCCAGCATCATGCCCTTAACGCATTGGTTGACCAGGTCGGCCAGCGGGGTGGCAATGATGTTCATGTCCAGGCCGCGGCGCGACTCAATGCGGGCCAAATCCAGCAGTTCGTTGATCATTTTGACCAGCAGACCCGACTGGCGGTGGATGGTGGCCAGCATGTCTTTTTGGCGCTCGGGTGCATAGCTGCGCTTGATGAGCAACTCTGAAAAACCCAAAATGCTCACCATAGGGGTGCGCAGTTCGTGCGCGGCAGAGGCTAAAAAGTCGCTCTTCATGCGGTCAACCTCGTCTTCGCGGGTCACGTCGCGCAAATACAAAATGGTTTCGCTGCGACCTGCATAGTTGCGCCGCAGTTCGGTTTGAATCACCCGCGGCTGCGGCCGCACCAAATGGAATTTGCCGGATTCGCTGGTGTGGCTCCCTACGGCCTGATCGGTGCTGGCCAAAGCCGCCCAAGGCGCATGGGCATCGCACAGGTTGCCCATGAAATAGTCGAAGCTGTCCATGCTCATGGGGGCGTCCAGGCGCGACCAGCTCAGCCCCGTCATTTTTTGGAAGGCGGGGTTGGCAAACATGAGGCGGTTGTGCCCATCAAACAGCACCAAGCCGTCGGGGCTCAGTCCCAAAATAGCGTCGAGCTGGGCGGTGCGCTCGGCAGAGGCGTTTTCGGCCAAAACCCTAGAGGTGACGTCCGACACAATGCCAATAAAGTTGGTCAGCACCCCGCTGGCGTTGCGCACGGGGGAGAGCGACAGCTCTATGGTTTTTAAAGATTGGCCGTTCATACCCAGGTTGAGCGTGACGTTGCAGTTTTGGCCGTTTTTCAAGGCGCTTTGCAGCTCAAAGTAGCCCGGGCCGCTGAAAGCGTCCAGGCCCAGGACGTCCAGGCCAAAGCCCAACAGCTGGTAAATGGTGCGGCCTGTCAGGGTGATCAGCGCCTCGTTGGCATACACCATGTTGTGGGTGGCGCTGGCGTTGGTTACAAAAACCGCATTGTGGCTGCTGGCGAGCACGCGCTCGTAAAGCTGGGTGGTTTCTTGTTCGGCGCGTTGGTCGGTCACATCGCGCATCACAAAGGCGTAGCGCAGTTGGGCGTCGCCCAAAATTTCGCCTAATGACAACTCCACCGGAAACAGGGTGCCGTCTACACGGGTGCCAAAAAAGTCGTGCCGCACAATGCGCCGCAAGCGGCCGTCGTGATACTCGGTACCAAATTGCTCTCTAATGAAGTCAATGCTCAGCCCTGGCACGATTTGCTCTAGGGGATAGCCCAACAACTCTTCTTCGGGCACGCCAAACAGGCTGGTGGTGGCGGGGTTGGTGGTGACCACATTGCCTTGATCGTCCAGACCAATAATGGCGTCTGCTGCGGTGCTGACGATGGCGCGGGTGCGCGCCATTTGGGCCTCTATACCCTGCTCTAAGGGGCGCAGGGCGTTGGCTAGCAGGGCATGGAGCCCCGCCAAGACACCGCCCAGCACCAGCAACACGCCTGCCACACTGAGGGCCCAAGTTTGGGTCCAGCCCTGCAGCAGGTAGCTGACCCAAGCAAACGCTGCGGCCAATACCAGAGCCAATACCCACATACCCGACAAAATTCGGGTGGTCAAACTTAGCGAGGTTTGACGCGCGGGGGGCTGCAAAGGTTCAAAGTCAGCGTGTGATAGTCAGCGGGTGACCAATCGGTCTACGGTGTCGAGCAGCTCAATGGGGCTGAACGGCTTGACCAAATACGCGTCGCAGCCTACTGACTGACCGCGCTCGATGTCGGTGCGCTGGCCCCGAGCGGTGAGCAAAATGACCATGGTGTTGCGCAAATCGGGGTCCATTTTGATTTCTTCGCACACTTGGTAGCCGTCTAGGCCGCCGGGCATCATGACGTCGAGGAGCATCACGGCGGGGCGCAGGTTGCGAGCCATGTGCAAAGCATCTACCCCGTTGTCGGCCTCGTGCAGTTCAAAATCTTCGGACTCCATGGTCAGCATGATGAGCTTGCGAATATCGGGCTGGTCGTCCACGATCAAGGCTTTGTGTTGCATTCAGTTCCCTCTTTTCTTGCAATTTCTTACTTGCTGACGCGTTTGAGCTTGGCAAGTTCTTTGGCATAAGCCTGCGCCTGCGCCATGCTCACCTGTGCTTCGGCCACGCTGGCCTCACCCACCGGAAACTCCAGCATCAGTTGCACCCAGTTAGGGTCTACATTGCTCATGCGCATGTTGCCGCCGTGCAGCTGCACCACCCGTTGCACAAAGGCCAAGCCCAATTTGTTGGGTACGTCTTCCTCGGAGCTTAGCGCGGAAGCTTTTTCCTCAGACTGCTCAAACACCAACAGGCCGTCTTCTTTGGCCCAGCCTTCTTTTTGCAACTGGGGCAGGGTAAAGGGCTTGATGCTGGTTTTTTGGTCGATTTTGCGCACCTGCAAACCCTTGTTGCGGATGGTGATGAGCATGTATTCGCCCGACATCTTGACGTTCATGTCCACATCCAGCACGGCCTTGGGGTCTTCGGGGTCTTGGGCGTGGGTGATGGCGTTGTCCAAACATTCCCAAATAGCCTTTTGGAACAACTTGCGCGACACGTTGACCAAAGGCATTTTTTCTTCGGGGTACTGAACCACAATTTCCATTTTGGCCTTTTCGGCCTTGAAATTGATGGTGCGCACAATGCGGCCAATTTCCAGCTCGGGTTGGGTTTTTTCAAAAACCAGTTTCGGTTCATCCCCATACAGGTACACCACCTGTTCAAAGCGTCCCAATCTGCGCATGGCTTCTTCTACCGAGGCTTCTAGCGGGGTAGGCTCGCGCTCGTCGTCCATGCGCGCCAAGCCATTGATTTCATTCATCAGCTTTTTGCAGGGGGGAACCAGTTCATCATTCAGCATGCCAATGATGGCGCCCAAGGTGAGGTCTCTGGATGCGGCGCCCATTTCGCCAGAAAAGCTGGTGATGACGCAAGCCACGTCCAGCCCCGCAGGGCCGGGCATAAAGCGCACGCCAAAAATTTCGCCGTCGTCCAGTTGCACGTCGGCAGAGTAGGGCAGCTTGATCTTGCCTAGGGTGGCGTCGGCAATCAGGTTTTTGATGACAGGGTGTTCGCTCAGGGCGTCCACCGGGTTGCCACCGTATTTTTTGGCGGCTTCATTGGCGTAGGCCACTTTGCCGGTAACGGCAAAGGTCATGAGAGGCGTTTGCATCATGTCCAAAAGGGCCATGACGGCATTGGTATTGAGGGCAGTAGCCATCAGATGATTCTAAGCAGTAGTGGAGGTATGGGCGAATCATGTCCCCACAGGGCAAGTGTTAAGCGCCGAAATCTAAGGGTAAACCCACGTAGTTTTCAGACAAACTGGTGGACATGGCGGGCGAATGCACCAGATAGTCCAACTCGGCCTCTTGCACGCGTTGGCCAAAGCCCGCCGTGTCGGGAAACCGGTGCAACAAAGAAGTGAGCCACCACGAAAAGCGCTCGGCCTTCCACACCCGCCTGAGGGCGCGCTGGGAATATTGGTCAAGGCCCACGGGCGACTGCTCTAGGTAGTGTTCTTTAAAGGCTTCAGACAAAAACTTCACATCGCTCGCAGCCAGGTTAAGGCCTTTGGCGCCTGTAGGCGGCACGATGTGGGCGGCGTCTCCGGCTAAAAACAGGCGGCCAAAACGCATGGGCTCTGCCACAAAGCTGCGCAGGGGCGCAATGCTTTTTTCAATGCTGGGGCCGGTGACCACGCGTTCGGCCAGCTCGGGGTCGAGGCGGCGGCGCAGCTCGTCCCAAAAGCGGGTGTCGCTCCATTGGTCCACGGTGTCGGTTAGGGGGCATTGCACGTAGTAGCGGCTGCGTGTGAGGCTGCGCATCGAGCACAGTGAAAACCCGAGCTCGCTGTTGCCATACACAATGGCATGAGGCGACACGGGGGGCACATCGGCCAAGATGCCCAGCCACCCAAAGGGGTACACCTTTTCAAAGGTGGTGATAGCTGAATCGGGCACGCTGGAGCGGCACACGCCATGAAAACCGTCGCATCCCGCAATAAAGTCGCACTGCAGCTCTTGCCGTTGACCGCCTGTACCTCCTGTGCCGCCTGCCACAATGGGCTTCGTCCAGCTCACGTTGGGGCTGGTGCCGTCAAACCCAGCAATCTGGACATCTTGGGCCTCGTAAACAGTGGTCAGGCCCAGAGCGCTGCGAGCGGCCATGAGGTCGCGGGTGACTTCGGTTTGGCCGTAGGCCGTGACGGTTTTGCCACCGGTTAAGCCATGCACGTCTATAGCGTGGCGCTGGCCGCCAAACACCAGCTCAATGCTGTGGTGCACTTGGCCTTCGCGGGCCACCCGCTCTGCCACGCCCGCCTCTGCGAGCAAATCTAAGGTGACTTGCTCCAAGATACCCGCGCGAATGCGGCCCAGCACGTAGTCGGGGCTTTGCCGCTCAATGATGATGTTGTCTATACCGGCTTGGTGCAGCAACTGCCCCAGCAACAATCCTGCAGGGCCTGCGCCCACAATGGCAACTTGAGTTTTCATATTTGCTAGATTATGTTGTTACATGCCTGTGCCATGTGCATCATGCAAAATGATAAGAGTTTTCCATTGGCGCACCTTTTCGGTGCAAGTCCCTGAAACATAGTAAATTCGCTCATCACTTACACATCACCACCTATGCATCAACTTTCTGTTCGCCAACGGTTTTATATTTTGTTGACCGTGTTTGGCCTGGGCTTCTCCCTGTTTTTTGCAGTGAGTTACAAAGTTTTCAACGACGTCAAAGTCAATGGCAACTTGTATGCCGCCATTGTCCAGAAAAAAGATTTGATTGCCGATGTGCTGCCTCCGCCCAACTTTGTGGTGGAAACCCACATGGTGGCTTTGCAGATGTTGGAGAGCGAGGGCAACGACCCCGCAGAATTCAACAAGCTGACCGAACGCCTCAAGGTGTTGAAAGCCGAATACGATACGCGCCACAGCTACTGGGTGGATCAGCAGTTGGTGCCCGAGCTGAAAGACAAATTTCTGACCCAAGCACATGCTCCTGTGCTGGGTTACTACAAGTTGGTTCAAGACGACTTGGTGGGTGCCATCAAGGCCAAAGACATGGAGTCCGCCCGTGTGGCGTTTGGCAAAGCCAGCTTGGCCTTTAAGCAGCACCGTGATGCCATAGACCAAGTGGTGCAGTTGGCCACCCAAATGGCTGCCGATTCTGAGGCGCAAGCTGCCCAAACTATCAGCTGGAGCAACATCTTGTTGTTGGCTGTGTTTGTGGTGGTTTTGGCGGTGTGTTTGAGCGTGGCGCTCATCATTTCCAACGGCATCGTCAAACCCTTGAGTGAAACCGTTCAAGTCGCGCAAAAATTTGCCCAAGGCGACTTTACCGTGCAAATCAACGAAATGGGCAAGTCCGAACTGGGGCAGCTCAATTCGGCCTTGCGCAATATGCAGCAAAGCTTGGTGAATTTGGTACGCAACATTCAAAGCGGCTCGGAACAGGTGGCCAACGCCAGCGCTGAAATTGCTTCGGGTAACCACGACCTGAGCGCCCGCACCGAAAGCCAAGCCAGCTCTTTGGAAGAAACTGCGTCCAGCATGGAAGAGCTGGGTGCCACCGTGCGCCAAAACGCCGACAACGCCCGAACTGCCAACCAGCTGGCGCAAAGCGCATCTACCGTGGCGGTGCGTGGGGGTGAGGTGGTGTCCCAGGTGGTGGACACCATGAAGGGCATTAACGACAGCTCACGCAAAATTTCAGACATCATCAGCGTGATTGACGGCATTGCCTTCCAAACCAATATTTTGGCTTTGAATGCCGCCGTAGAAGCCGCCCGTGCCGGTGAACAAGGCCGTGGTTTTGCCGTGGTGGCAGGCGAAGTGCGCTCTTTGGCGCAACGCAGTGCCGAGGCCGCCAAAGAAATTAAAACCCTCATCAGCGCCAGCGTGGACCGCGTGGAGCAGGGCAGTAAGCTGGTGGACGAGGCCGGAAACACCATGCAAGAAGTGGTGGCCAGCATCCGCCGTGTGACGGACATCATGGGCGAAATCAGCGCGGCCAGCACCGAGCAGAGCATGGGCGTCTCTCAAGTGGGCGAAGCCGTGACGCAAATGGACCAAGTGACCCAGCAAAACGCCGCCTTGGTGGAAGAAATGGCCGCCGCGGCCAGCAGCCTCAAAACCCAAGCCGAAGAACTGCTCAATACCGTGAACGTGCTCAAGGTGGACGCCACTGCGGTTTCCAGCTCTGGCCACAGGTCGGCCGCATCCGCGCCGCGCCGCGCCATAAGAGACATCACGCCCAGGCCGATGGCGGTGGGTTCTAACGCATCTCATGCGTCTAAAACCGCTAAATTGTCTGCCCCAGCCTCCGGACCTACAACAGCAACTTCACCAGCAACTTCATCAGCCGCCAAGCCTGAGGCTCAGGCGCCTGCACAGCAGGTGGCCAAGTCCAACCCCCAGAGCGGCTCTGGAAATGACGAATGGGAATCTTTTTAAGCGTTCCCTCGTTTTTTAAATGAGTGCGACCTTGCAAGCCTCCGCTAGGGGCGTTTACCTCATCACCGTCACACCGTTTACCGCTAGCGGCGCGCTGGACGCCTCCAGCACCGACCGCATGGTGGATTTTTGTTTAGAGAGCGGTGTGACTGGCCTGACCGTGCTGGGCATCATGGGCGAGGCGCCCAAGCTCACCATGCAAGAGTCTGAAGCCTTTGTGCAGCAAGTATTGGCGCGTGTAAATGGGCGTGTGCCTGTGGTGGTGGGCGCTTCAGCGCCGGGTTTTGCCGCCATGAAAGAACTGACCGAGCGGGTGATGGCCCTAGGCGCATCTGGCGTGATGGTGGCGCCGCCTGCTACCGTGCGCACGGACGACCAAATTTTGAGCTACTTTGACATGGTGACCGACACCCTGGCCTCGGTGTCTGGCGCACAAGGCGTGCCTTGGGTGTTGCAAGACCACCCCGTGGCCACAGGCGTGCAAATGTCGGCCCGTACCATCATGAACATTGTGCGCAACGCCCCAAGCTGCATGATGCTCAAGCACGAAGACTGCCCGGGCTTGGCAAAGCTCAGCGCTATCAAGGCGGCCATGGATAGTCAAGAGCTGCGCCGTATTTCCATACTCACGGGCAATGGCGGCGGTTTGTTTTTGCCCGAAGAGCTGACCCGCGGCGCCGACGGCGCCATGACCGGCTTTGCCTACCCCGAAATGATGGTGGACGTGTGCGCTGCTCACGCCGCAGGCGATGTAGAGCGCGCCCATGATCTGTTTGACGCTTACTTGCCCTTGGCCCGTTACGAGCAGCAAAGCGTCATTGGTTTGGCGGTGCGTAAGCACTTGTTTGTTCAGCGCGGCGTCATAGCCAGTGCTTTTGTGCGCAAGCCCGGTCCCAAGCTGTCGGCTCAAGACGAACAAGACATTGCCCGTTTGGTGGCGCGGCAAACCCGCCGATTAGCCGATTTAGGCTAAAGCTTTTTCACCAGAACTTGGCTCTTGCGGTCCCAGTTGTATTTGCGCTTGCGCGCATCGGGCAACCAATCGGCGTCCACCACGGCAAAACCCCGCTTGATAAACCAGTGCATGGTGCGGGTGGTCAGCACAAAAATACTGTCTAGCCCCAGCGCCTTGGCGCGCTGCTCCACACGTTTGAGCACTTTTTCGCCGTCGCCTTGTCCTTGGCTTTCGGGCGAGACGGTGAGCGCGGCCATTTCTCCTGTTTTGTTTTCAGAATAGGGGTAGAGCGCGGCGCAGGCAAAAATCACGCCGTCGTGCTCCACGATGGTGTAGTTGCCAATGTCGCGTTCAATTTCTGTGCGGCTGCGTTTGACCAAGGTGCCGTCTTGTTCAAACGGCTCAATCAGGCGCAAGATGCCGCCCACGTCGTCAGAACTGGCCTCACGCAGACTCTCGAGCTTTTCATCCACCACCATGGTGCCTATGCCGTCGTGCATGTAAATTTCCAGCAGGAGCGCACCATCGACCGAAAACGGAATGATGTGGCTGCGCTCCACGCCCGATTCGCAGGCTTTAACGCAGTGCTGCAGGTAAAACGCGGTGTCGGTGGGCAGCTTGGCCTCGGGCAGCTGCGCCAAAAGTTGTTTGGCGGTGTCCAGCGGCAGCTCGGTGTCTATGGGGTTGTCTTCGCCCTCGGGCTCGGTGGCACGGATGCGAATGCCCAGCATTTCGGTCACAAAAATCAACTTGTCGGCTTGTAAAGCGGTGGCCACAGAGGTGGCCACTTCTTCCATAGCCAAGTTAAAGGCTTCGCCAGTGGGCGAAAAGCCAAACGGCGAGAGCAGCACCATGGCGCCCATGTCCAGCGTGCGGGTGATGCCCCCCACATCCACCTTGCGCACCACGCCGGAATGCTGAAAGTCCACCCCGTCCACAATGCCCACGGGCCTCGCCGTGACAAAGTTGCCTGAAATCACCCGCACCGTAGAGCCAGCCATGGGCGTGTTGGGCAGCCCCTGGCTGAAGGCGGCTTCTATTTCGTAGCGCAGTTGCCCGGCAGCTTCTTGGGCGCAGTCCAGGGCCACCTCGTCGGTGATGCGAATGCCGTGCGAGTACTTGGGTTGATGGCCTTTGGCCAGCAACTGCTCATTGACCTGCGGGCGAAAGCCATGCACCAATACCACTTTGACGCCCATGCTTTGAATCAGCGCCAAGTCTTGCGCCAAATGTTGCAATTTGCCCGCCGCAATGGCCTCGCCCGCCAAACCCACCACAAAGGTTTTGCCGCGGTGCAAGTGGATGTAGGGCGCGACCGAGCGGAACCAAGGTACGAAGGTGAAGTCGAAAACGGAACTCATTGAGGTGGGGGTGGGGCAGTGGTTGAACTGGAAACCAAGGGAAAAGCGGCAGGATTTCGGATGGACTCAACGGATAAATCTACGTCCAAGCTTGGCCAATAAAGGTGGTCAGGGCTCGGCCACTGCACTTCTGATATTTGCTCTATCGTGCCTTTTCTAAACCAAGGAAGTGGATCAAAGGGCAGCAAAAGTTCTTCATCGGACAATAAAAGCCAAAACCCGTGCTTGGAGATGTGGTTGACCTCAATTGCCGAAATGTTGTTTCCAATTCTCATCTCTGTTACTTTAACCAAGTTTCTCGGCCCACGTGAATCGGTATCTTGGTGAAACCTATAGATAAGTCATGGCGTTACTTCTGGACATAGACGGATAATCCACGTCCATTGATTTAGTGCATTCCGTCATAGATACCTCATTGCAAATCGAGTTCCCCCAATCGCTACCCGTTTCAGCCCGCCGCGAGGAAATCATGGCGGCGCTGCAAGCCCACCAAGTGGTCATTGTGTGTGGTGAAACCGGTTCCGGTAAAACCACGCAGCTTCCCAAAATGGTCTTGTCTTTGGCGCAAGAGTTGGGCCTGGCGTCGGGCCGAGA
>CAMAXR010000013.1 GCA_945862195.1 Hylemonella gracilis | reverse complement strand
ACGACAGACCATATTTCTGCGCAGCACAATTGGCAACCATGGGATGAGCTGCGCTGGGTGATGGGAGCCGAGTTGCGGCGCGAAACCATGGTGTCTCGCCCCTGGTTTGACAACGATGCCACCTTCACCAACGATTTTTCCCGCTGGTTCACCCACGTAGAGTGGCGTTTTGCGCCCCAATGGCTGCTCAACGCTGGCGGAATGCTGGAACGCAGCACGCTAGGGGGCGAAGCCGTGGCACCCAGAGCCATGATCAACTGGCAATGGGCACAAGGGCATACCCTGCGCTGGGGTGTTGCGGTGGCCAACCGTCCACCCAGTTTCATTGAAAAGTACGCGCAGGTCGTGTATCGCAAATCCGGAGTGGCGGACTATGTGACGTACAGCCCGTCCGGCAACCTGAGCAACGAGCAGATGTTAAGCCGCGAACTGGGGTATTTGATTCAGTGGCCCGAGCGAAAATTTGAGGCCGACTTGCGGGTGTTTGATGAGCACATGACCAACCAGATCACCTTTTTGAGAAATAACCCCCCGACCCAGCCGGGCTATTACGCCAATGTTCAAAGCATCACCGTCAATGGACAAACCTACTCAGCCATCAATTTCACCGGGGCCGAATACCAGCTGAAGTGGCAACCCTGGCGTGACGCCACGCTAAGGTTGAACCAAAGCCTTTTCAAAAGTACTGAGGTACCGAGTTCGGATGTGGAGTCCCAAGTCTTCAACAAATATCGGGGTAAAGGCAGCCTGATGTTCATGCAGAGCTTTGCTGCGGGGCTGGACTTCAGCCTGATGTATTCGGAGGCTGAGGCGGCTCAATACCCGGGTTCATCGGCGTTGAAGCCTGCCATGAGCCGAACCGACCTGCGGCTGGCCAAAAGTTTCAAGTGGGCCCAGCAAAAACACGAACTGGCCTTCACGGTACACAACATGGGACCGGCCTACACCGACTTTTTGCCCAGCCAGTATTTTCAGCAGCAAGCCTTTTTGACTTACCGGATTGAAGACTGACATTGGGCATGAACCGTTTCAGTGGGTCAGCTGTGGTGAGGATGATTCGGCTAAGCATGGCGGTGTTGAGCCTGTGTGGGTTTGGCCTTGCCTTTAACGCCTATGCTGACTCGGTGTGGGTGGTGGGGCCACCGGTAGCTCAGGTTTCAGGAGCTGCTCTGGACTTTGAAAAGACGCTGGTGGCAGAGCTGCAGCAACAGGCTTTGCCCAACCGCTCTGTGCTGAGGCTTCAGACCGATAGCCTGAGGGCGTCAGCGCCTCCTCCCAGCTTGGTGGTGGCATTGGGGTCAGAGGCTCTGCTCAGCTTGGCGCAGCCGGGCTTGGGCCTGTTGCCCAACACCCCCGTCTTGTGTGTGCTGATGTCTCAGCAGACCTATGAAACGACCCTCAAGCGCTTCAAAGCCATGGCATCTCAGGCTAAAGACACACCACTGCGTGCGCTTAAATTGACCGCGCTGTATGCCAACCAGCCCCTGTCGCGTCAGCTTGCGCTCTTGCGTCTGGCCTTGCCCAAGGCTCAAAACCTAGGGGTGTTGTGGCCCCTTGAAACTGCTGACACTGCTGAAGGTGCAGGGCTTTCAAACAGTCTGCTTGAACTGAAGCAAGTGACCATAGAGCAGCGCTTGAATCTGCGCATAGAGAAGGTGCAAGTAGGCGCGCCTGCTTACAAGCCCTTGAGCAGTTTGTTGGGCCAAGTGGATGTGTTGTGGGCATTGCCAAACGACCAAATTTACAACCCGGCGTCGTTTCAAAACATCTTGCTCAGCAGCATCAGAGCGGGTGTGCCCATGGTGGGGTTTTCAGCGGCTTATGTCCGCTCGGGTGCCATGCTGGGTGTGTATGCGACACCTCAGCCTATGGCCCGCCAGGCCGCCCACATGGTGCGTGACATGCTTGTGGGCGGCCACGCCGCAGGTGCAGCTGTTGCCCCCCAGTTTCCCAAAGCTTTTGAAGTGGGGGTGAATCAAGCTGTCGCCCGGTCTTTGGGTTACACGTTGGACGCAGCCCAGCTCCAAATAAGGCTTGAGGCTTTGGAGCGCGCGCCATGAAACTTCAGGCCCTTCGCAGCGATATTCGATACCTCATGAGTTGGGTGGTTTTGATTCCTGTGCTGTTCTCAGGTTTCGTATTTACAGCAGGCCATGTGTACTTCAACACCCAAAGCCTGCACGCTATGCATCAAGAAAAACTGGTTCAGTCGGCAACGCAGCTGGCTTCAGCAGTTGAGTTTGCTTTGTTTACCGACAACCGCCCGCTCCTGGAAAGCTTAGCCCTTGGGGTGCTTCAGGAAAAAGACATGGTGTCGGCCAAGATATTGAATGCGCAGGGGGACGTACTGGTGGACCGGACCACAGCTCCTGAAACGCAAGCCCAATACCCAAAAGACACGCTGAGGTTGCCGGTTCGCTCGAGCCTTGTGCCCTTAGATGACCTGGTTTCTACGCCACAACCCTTCGGCAAGCCCGAAGCTGCGCGGCGCGTGGCGCCCCAAGGTTTTGTAGAGCTGCAAATGTCTCGCCAAACCTTACGCCAGCAGCTTGCCCAAATGGTCTTGGCATCGACGCTGCTGCTGCTGCTCGGGTGTGGAATGGGTCTGGCGGTTGCCTTTTGGTTGGCGCGAAAGATCAGTCAGCCCATAAGCAACATCAGCCATATGGTGGAGCGAATAGGGCAGGGAGAGTTGGGAGCGCGCCTGAACTTGAATGACCATGATGTGTTGGGCAAGCTAAAGCTCGGCTTGAACCAAATGGCCGACAACGTGGAGCAGGCTCGAACGCATTTGGAGCAGCAAATTGCGCTGGCGACTCAGGAGTTGCGGGCCCAAAAAGAAAATGCCGAATCCGCAACCATGGCCAAGTCTCACTTTCTGGAGTCTGCAAGCCACGATTTGCGCCAACCTCTTTATGCTTTAAGCATGTTTGTGGCGCGGCTTGATCGGCTCACCGAGCCCAGCCACGACCACGAGGTGGTTCAACTTGTGGGTTACTTAAAACAGTCTGCCGCAGGGTTGCAAGCGTTGCTCGATAGCCTGCTGGACTTGTCTAGGCTTGAGGGCGGCTTGGTTCAAGCTCATGTTCAGGCCTTTGCAGTGCAGCCTTTGCTGCAACAGGTGGTGGACACCCTTAAGCCGCTGGCAGATGAAAAGGGTCTGGCGCTGAGCTTAAAGGCCACTAGAGCTTGGGTTGAGAGTGACCCCGCATTGTTTTCACGGATGGTGCTGAATCTGCTGGGCAATGCCCTGCGTTACACCGAGCAAGGGCGTGTGCTGGTGGCCTGTCGCAGCGTCCAAGGCGGGCGGGTTTTAAGGGTGGAGGTTTGGGATACGGGGGTGGGCATTGCCCCAGAATATTTGTCGCAGATTTTTGGCGAGTATTTTCAGGTGCACACCGCCCCAGGCGCACGGATAGAGGGGGTGGGTTTGGGGCTGACCATAGTGCAGCGCACGGCCCAACTGCTGGGACACAGGCTCGCGGTGCGGTCCGTTTTAGGAAAAGGCAGCTGCTTTGCTGTGGAACTGCCGCAAGTTCAGGCTGCTCAAGTAGGGCGTCTTGCCTCGTTCTTAGATGGGCAAACCTAAGTTTTGGGCAGAACCAGGCCCCAGTAAGAAGCTTGTATGGCAGCTTCAGTTCGGCTGGATACCCCTAGCGATTTGAATATGGCCGAAATGTGGTTTTTGATGGTTTCGTCAGACACGCCGATGAGCTTGGCGATTTCTTTGTTAGTTTTGCCTTGTATGACCCAGTCCAGCACTTCTAGCTGACGCCGAGTCAAGTGGGGCATAGTTTTGCGGTGATAGTTGGGCGTGGTGGGCTTGGGTGGCTTACTGGACGTTAGGCTGGGTTGGGCACCAACCAGTTGCGCAATGGTGGTGAGCAGTTCATTGCTGAAGGTGTTTTTGCTCAACACGGCAGCGGCGCCTCGAACTTTGGCAGTGGTGAGCAGCGGCTCGTTCAGGTAGCCTGATAGCACCACCACGGGCAATTGGGGTCGTTGCATGGCCAGTTGATCCAGAGCCTCGCCGTTGGGCGCGTCGGGTAAGACGTAATCCAAGATGACCAGATCCACGTCGTCATGTTGTTGTGCCACTTCAAGGCAACGGGTGCAGGTGGCGGCTTCAAGCAGGGTGACATCCCCTAAGCCTTTGAGTACTTGGCGCAAACCTTGGCGCAACAAGTCGTGATCGTCAACGATGAGAATTTTCAGATGGGGCCCCAGAACAATACATTTAGGCTTCTACGCCCTATTGGTGTCCAAATGCTTGTGTCTATTTGGCGGACATCAAGAGTCTAAGGTTGCTTTTGCAAGCAAAGACCCCCCTTTCGGGGGGGGGGATTATTTATGCTGACGAGCCCGTCATTTCAGCCATGAAAATGCATCATCAGTGGCACGATCAGCAAGGCCACGATGTTGATGATTTTGATGAGCGGGTTGATGGCGGGGCCCGCAGTGTCTTTGTAGGGGTCGCCCACGGTGTCGCCGGTCACTGCGGCTTTGTGGGTTTCGGAGCCTTTGCCGCCATGGTGGCCGTCTTCTATGTATTTTTTGGCGTTGTCCCAAGCGCCACCGCCCGTACACATAGAAATGGCCACAAACAGGCCGGTAATGATGGTGCCCATCAACAAGCCGCCCAAAGCTGCAGGACCCAGTATCAAGCCCACCAACACAGGTGCCACTACGGGCAGTAAGGACGGCACCATCATTTCTTTAATAGCGGCACTGGTGAGCATGTCTACTGCGGTGTCGTATTCGGGTTTGCCGCTGCCGTCCATGATGCCCTTGATTTCCTTGAACTGTCGGCGCACTTCCACCACCACGGCGCCTGCCGCACGGCCCACGGCCTCCATGGCCATAGCGCCAAAGAGGTATGGAATCAGCCCGCCAATAAACAGCCCAATAATGACCATAGGGTCGCTCAAGTCGAAGGTGATGACCTTGCCAAACGCTTCCAGCTTGTGGGTGTAGTCTGCAAACAAAACCAAAGACGCTAACCCAGCTGACCCAATGGCATAGCCCTTGGTGACGGCTTTGGTGGTGTTGCCCACGGCGTCCAGCGGGTCGGTGACATCGCGCACGCTGCTGGGCAGCTCGGCCATTTCGGCGATGCCGCCCGCGTTGTCGGTAATCGGGCCATAGGCGTCTAGCGCCACCACAATGCCTGCCATGCTGAGCATGGAGGTGGCTGCCACCGCAATGCCATACAAACCACCCAATTGGTAAGACAAGCCAATAGCCAAACACACCAGCAGCACTGGCCACGCGGTGGAGCGCATGGACACGCCCAGCCCCGCAATGATGTTGGTACCGTGCCCTGTGGTGGAGGCTTGCGCAATGTGCTTGACGGGTGGGTACTGCGTGCCGGTGTAGTACTCGGTGACCCACACCAAGGCGGCCGTCAGCACCAAGCCCACCACAGTGGCTCCAAACAGGCGCATTTGGCTGCCTGATGCGGCAATGGCGTTGTCAGGAATCAGCCAAGTTGTCACAAAGTAAAACGCCACCAATGACAAGCCGCCCGCAACGGCCAAGCCTTTGTAGAGCGCGGGCATGACGTTTTTCATGCCAGGGCTGGCTTTGACAAAAAAGCACCCCACGATGGACGCAATGATGGACACCGCGCCCAACGCCAAGGGGTAGAGCACCGAGCTGGTGCCTGAACCCGTGAGCAACAAGGCGCCCAGCACCATGGTGGCAATGAGCGTGACGGCATAGGTTTCAAACAGGTCGGCGGCCATGCCAGCGCAATCGCCCACGTTGTCGCCCACGTTATCGGCAATCACAGCGGGGTTGCGCGGGTCGTCTTCAGGAATACCTGCTTCTACTTTGCCCACCAAATCGGCACCCACATCGGCACCCTTGGTGAAAATGCCACCGCCCAAGCGGGCAAAAATGGAAATAAGCGAGGAGCCAAAAGCAAACCCAATCAGTGGGTTGAGCACTTGGTCCAAGCTGGCGCCTGTTCGGGCGTTGCCCGTCAAGTACCAATAAAAACCGGTCACACCCAAAAGGCCCAAACCCACCACCAACATGCCGGTGATGGCGCCGCCTCTAAAGGCCACGTCTAAGGCTGGTCCAATGCCACGGGTGGCGGCTTGGGCCGTCCGCACATTGGCTTTGACGGAAATGTTCATGCCAATAAAGCCGCAAGCCCCCGACAGCACCGCACCCACCACAAAACCCGTGGCGGTGTGGCTATCCAGAAAAAATGCAATCAACACGGCCAGCACCACGCCTACTAAGCCAATGGTTTTGTATTGCCTAGCCAAATAGGCCGAAGCCCCTGTTTGAATGGCCGCTGCAATTTCTTGCATGCGGGCGTTGCCCGCGTCTTGAGCCAAGATCCAGCTGCGTGCCCAAAAGCCGTAACCCACGGCAATCAGACCGCAGACCAACGCCAAAATAAGCGCAGAGTTGCCTGTCATATCCATACTCCATTGATGTGTAACGAAACGGTGGCAACGCTGGTGTGCTGCCACCACTGCGTTGCTTCCTCGCTCGTCCTCACTGAGTAGTCCTTTGAGAAGCGATTGGCCAACGGATCCAATGTAGGCTTTCTGAAACTCAGCGCAAGAGGGAAAGCCCTTGGAGCGGCAGGATGGGGTGTAGGGGGGTCATTAGAATCAGGGTTAGTACCGAGCTGTGTCGTACGCCTTTTTCTTAACTTCTCTTACAAATTTATATGTCACTTGACAACGTTACCCCTGGCCCCAAAGCACCCGAAGCCTTCAATGTGATCATTGAAATCCCCATGAACGCCGACCCCATCAAATACGAGGTAGACAAGGAGACCGGTGCGATTTTTGTGGACCGCTTCATGAGCACGGCCATGCATTACCCCACCAACTACGGTTATGTGCCCAAAACCATTTCAGGTGATGGCGATCCGGTAGATGTGTTGGTGATCACGCCTGTGCCCCTGATTCCAGGTGTGGTGGTGACCTGCCGTGCCATTGGCATTTTGAAAATGGAAGACGAGGCCGGGCAAGACGGCAAAGTATTGGCCGTCCCCATTGATAAGTTGTTGTCCATTTACACCCAGTGGCAAAAGCCTGAAGACTTGAACCCCGCCCGATTGAAAACCATTGCCCACTTTTTTGAGCACTACAAAGACCTGGAAGAGGGCAAGTGGGTCAAGGTGCTGGGCTGGGAAGGGCCTGATGCGGCTAAAAAAGAAATCACAGACGGCATGGCGACATACGCCAAAACCATAGCTTGATAAACCTTGACAACACTCTGACCGTGCCACGGAACACCTGAGGCGGGTTCATAGCCGCCGTGTATGATCATTTTGTCTGACCGAATCTAGGAACCCCTCTCATGCAAACGTCTCATGCCCACTCCTCTAGCCTGTCGCGCGGTGGCAATTCTGGTAAAGGATTGGCTGACTCTGGTCAGTTTTTGACGCTGCGGCTTGGACAAGAAGAGTACGCCATTGATATTTTGCGGGTTCAAGAAATTCGGTCTTACGAAGAGCCCACCCGCATGGTGAATGCCCCGAGCTTTATCAAAGGGGTGGTCAACCTGCGCGGCGTGATTGTGCCGATCATTGACTTGCGCTTGAAGCTCCATTTGGCCAAGGCCGACTACAACGAATTCACAGTGGTCATCATTTTGAACATCAAGGGCACCATGGTGGGCGTGGTGGTGGATTCGGTGTCGGATGTGGTCACCATGCCGCATTCGGCCATCAAAGCAGCCCCCCAATTTGATGCGGCTTTAGATGGCCGTTTCATTACCGGTTTGGCCAATGTGGGCGAACGCATGCTGATTGTGATGAACATGGAAGCCATGCTGTCCAGCGCCGAACTGGGTTTGCTGGCCTCAGTTGTCAACTAGTTGGCTTTGAACGGGGCATGTTGCTCCAGTTCGTTCACGTAATTCGCAATGCCTTCTTGCTCCCGGCTTAAAAAGCGGCCCACGGCTTCTGCAAAGTCGGGGTGAGACAACCAATGCGCGCTCGAGGTGGCCACCGGCATTAAGGCCCGGGCCAATTTGTGTTCCCCCTGTGCGCCACCTTCAAACCTGTGCCATTGGTGTTGAATGCACCATTCAATGGGCTGGTAGTAGCACGCCTCAAAGTGCAAGCAGTCCACCCGCTCTAGAGCGCCCCAGTAGCGTCCCCAGGCGGTTTTGATGCTTGTGCTTTGGGAGGAGGGCGCCTCTGAAATGCCAATCAGGCTGGCTGCAATGGGGCGGTTGTCGCGCTCGCCTATGAAAAGTAACCAATGCTCGGGAAAATCTTGCGCCATATGCTTAAAAAACGCTCGGCTCAAATAAGGTGCGTTGCCGTGCTCTAGGTAAGTGCGTTCGTAGCAGCGGTAAAAAAAGTCCCAGTCAGCGCTTGTGATGTCCTGGTCCACCAGCGCCCTAAAACGCACTCCGGCATCAGCTACTTTGCGTCGCTCTTGTTTGATTTTTTTGCGCTTTTCTTGCCGCATGGACGCCAAAAAACCGTCGAAGCTTTCAAACGGATGCCAATCCTGAGAGTCCGCTGCTTCTTGGGCTGGGAGGCGGTTTTCCCAGTGAAACTGAACGGTTTGGCGGGTCATCCAGGCGCTGTCGGTGCAAGACTGAATGTCTTCATCGGTTCCAAACAGCACATGCAGGGATGACCAGCCTTGTTGTTCGGCATGGTGTTTCACGGCTTGAACCAGAGCGCGTCTGCTGGCGCCGTCTGAAGCCATGAGGCGGCTGCCCGTGACAGGGGTAAAGGGCACCGCCATAAGACCTTTGGGGTAATAGGCCAAGCCGTGTTGCCCATACGCATTGGCCCAAGCCCAATCGAACACGTATTCACCATAGGAATGTGTTTTGGCATACAGGGCACAGCCAGCCAGCAGCTGCTTGGTGGCAGGGTGTTGAAGCGTTACAAAATGGGGCGTCCAGCCGGTTTGGGGCACCGCGCTGCCGCTGTGGTGCAGGGCGCTGAGGTACTCATGCCGCATAAAGGGCGTGGGCAGCTGCTGCTGCGCCAAAAGTTGGTTCCATGCCTCGGGCGCGATGGCGTCGGGGTGGTGCGAGACCTGAATGACATAATCCAACATAGTGATCTTCCGCATTTTGCCTTGGCTTTCAGGGCCAACCTTTTTCTGAGCCGAGTCACCCCAACATGACCCTGACCACCTGCGTTGCACAATTGAATTTTGTGGTGGGAGACCTGACGGGTAACGCCCAAAAAATGGTGGATGCAGCGCGGCAAGCCTACGCGCAGGGCGCACGCTTGGTCTTAACGCCCGAGTTGTCTATTTGCGGTTATGCGGCCGAAGACCTTTTTTTGCGGCCTGTGTTCATTGAGGCCTGCGAAGACGCCTTGCAGCAGGTGGCGCAAGATTTGCAAGACCTTAAGAATTTGTGTGTGGTGGTGGGACACCCTGCTTGGGCAGATCGCTACAACCCCCTAGCCAAAACCCGTTCAGTAAGTGCACCTGGCTTGGTCAATGCGGCCAGTGTGGTGTCCGAGGGGCGGGTGGTGGCGTTTTATGCCAAGCAACATTTGCCCAACTATCAGGTGTTTGACGAACGACGCTACTTTGTGCCCGGTCAAGCCTCGTGCGTTTTTGAGGTGGGCGACGAACAAAATAGCCAGCGCACCCGGGTCGGTCTGCTGATTTGTGAAGACGCTTGGTTTGACGAACCTGCCCTAAAGGCCAATCAGGCGGGGGCGGAAATGCTGGTGGTGATCAACGCATCTCCCTTCCATGTGGGCAAAGGCATGGAGCGTGAAACTGTGATGCGGCAGCGAGTGTTGGCTTGCGGTTTGCCGCTGATCTATGCCCACTTGGTGGGCGGACAAGACGAGGTGGTGTTTGAAGGGCATTCTTTTGCCTTAAATGCCCAAGGTGATGTGGCGGCTCGTGCACCAAGTTTTGTAGAGCACCTGATGTATGTCAAGGCGCAGCAGACCCATGTTCACGGCTCGCCCAGCCTGAACCTTGATGTGTTGCCGGAGCAGTTGGCTCAGCCCAGGTCTAGCGAGGCCGATTTATGGGATGCCTTGGTGCTGGGGGTGCGAGACTACATTGGTAAAAACGGATTTCCTGGCGCCTTGTTGGGGTTGTCCGGCGGCATTGATTCAGCTTTGGTGTTGGCCATTGCGGTGGATGCCTTGGGCCCAGATCGGGTGCGTACGGTGATGATGCCCTCACCCTACACGGCCGACATCAGCTGGCTGGATGCGCGCGATATGGCCCAGCGTATGGGCGTTCAGTACGACGAAATATCTATCTTGCCGGAGTTTGAAGCATTTACCCAGTCGCTTTCCAAAGAGTTTGCGGGTTTGCCGCTGGATGCCACAGAAGAAAATATTCAAGCCCGCATCAGGGGCACATTGCTGATGGCGCTTTCAAACAAAAGCGGGCGCATTGTGCTGACCACCGGCAATAAATCGGAAATGGCCACGGGCTACTGCACGCTTTATGGCGATATGGCTGGGGGCTTTGCGGTGATCAAAGACGTGGTGAAAACACAGGTGTTTGAGCTGGCGCGCTGGCGCAATGCGCATGACCCGTATGGCCGGGGTGCCAACCCCATTCCGGAGCGCATCATCACCCGCCCCCCCAGCGCTGAGCTGCGCCCAGACCAAAAAGACCAAGACAGTCTGCCGCCTTATGAGGTGTTGGACGAGATTTTGGAGCGCTACATGGAAAACGACGAGTCCATTGAAAGCCTGCAGGCCAGCGGATTGAAGGCCGAAGATGTGGACAAAGTAACGCGTTTGATCAAGATCAATGAATACAAACGCAGGCAAGCGCCCTTGGGCATTCGGGTCACGCACCGCAGTTTTGGCAAGGATTGGCGTTATCCTATAACCAACAAATTCAGGGCTTGATGATTAAGTCAAGATCCACCAAGTTTCAATCCAAGACCAAGAGGCTCCACCATGAAGCAAATCATCGCCATCATCAAACCTTTCAAGCTTGAAGAGGTGCGCGAAGCCTTGGCCCAGTGCGGCGTGACCGGACTCACGGTGACCGAGGTCAAGGGATTCGGTCGTCAAAAAGGACACATTGAGCTTTACCGAGGTGCGGAGTATGCGGTGGACTTTTTGCCTAAAGTGAAAATTGAGGTGGTCGTTCAGTCCGACTTGGTGGAGCGCTGTGTGGACGCCATCATGCAGGCGGCCCAAACTGGCAAAATCGGCGACGGCAAAATCTTCATCACCCCAGTGGAGCGCGTGATTCGCATTCGCACAGGCGAGCAGGACGAGGCTGCGATTTAAAGCAAGGCGGCTCGGCGAAGCTGAGCTTTAAATCTGTTGCAGATGGGGCTCGGGCGTGAGCCCCGCTTTTTGAACCAAGTCAGGCAACAGCGTCAGAGGCGACTCGTCAATTTGAACTAAGTTCATTTGCCAATCGGAAAGCAGTTCTTGCTTCGCGCTGGTCTTTAAAAACGCCAATAGGTGGTTGAAGTAGCCCGCCGTATTCAGGATGCCAATGGGCTTGTCGTGGTAGCCCAGTTGCCGCCAAGTCCACACTTCAAACAGCTCTTCTAATGTGCCTATGCCCCCCGGCAGGGTCACAAATACGTCGGATCGCTCTGCCATAAGGCGCTTGCGTTCGTGCATGGTGTCCACCACGATCAGCTCTTGGCATTGGGTAAAGGCCATTTCTCGTTCCACGAGGGCCTTGGGGATGATACCCACCACCTGGCCCCGCGCCTCAAGGGTGGCCTGAGCCACCACACCCATCAAGCCCGCTTTGCCGCCGCCGTACACCAGTTGTCCGCCGTGCTGTCCAATCCATTGCCCTACCTGCTGGGCCACTTGGGCAAACTGCGGTTCTAGGCCCGGCTTGGAGCCGCAGTACACACATACGCTAAATGCAGGCTTCATTTTGGGGGCTTTACTTGGGCGATGGCGAGGTTGAAACTGAAGATGTCGTTGGGTGGAACGTGCGAGCGTCCACCAAGCGTGTGCCCGCCAAAGCGTCGTGCATAAACTGCCGCTGCGGATGAAAACGAGCCAAAACCGCCCACAACCCTACCCAGCCCACCACCACCAGCGCGATTACTGGGCCATTCAAGGCAAATGGGGCTATGGCAGCCAAGGGTGGCAAAAACCAAAGCCAAGTGCACACATAGCGAGCCAGCGCCCGCTGTTGTGTGAGCGGCTGACCCTGACGGTCCACCACCCGGATGTGCCAGGTTTTCATGGCAAGCGTTTGGCCTTTTGACCAAAACCAGGTGAAGTAAATGCCCAATATAAGAAACAAAAACGCTTGCTGGCCCCAGCGGTTGTCCAAGGCGTGACGGGTTTGCGTAAGCGCGCTAAACAGATAGTCGGCAATGAACACCACGCCAAAGAGCAACATGCCCTCGTAAAACCAGCAGGCCATCCTCCTCGGCAGTGGCGGTGCAAGGTGCGGATGAGTGGAGGGTGGCGTGGGGAGTGGCGCTTCGGGTGGCGTTGGGAGGGGACTGTTCATTGCAAATGAACAGATTATTGCGCCGATGCGGGCTTGGGAAGCAGGGTGTTGTTTTGAAGGGGCGGTGTCGAGCGCTTGGTGTCGTCGGTCTTGGCAGAGTGGCGCGTGGTGATGGGTACAGCCAGCTTGGTGTTGGCTTGAGGCTTGACCGTGGTGGCGCCCGTAGGTTTAATTGGTGAGGCTTGAGCGAGCTTGCGTTTTTCTTCTTCAGAAAGCTCTTGGTAGGCTTGCCAATGCGCCGCTTTTTGTTGGGCATCCATGGATTTGCTGTCTGCAAAGGTCAAGCGGGCTTGCGTGCGCTCTTTGCGGCTCAGGGCCACCCACTCGCTCATGCGCAAGTGCGACTTTTCTTGTTCAGCTGATGAAAGCTTGTCAAAGGTCTTGGAAATCTCAAGCCATTTGCGTTTGCTCACCAAGGGCATGTCAGCCCAACGCTCCGCAAGGGGCGCCAGTGCTTTTTGTTGAGCGACCGTTAAATCTTGCCAACGCGGCTTGTTCTTATCCGCAGGTGGGGTTTTGCTAATGGCTGCATCCGCAGGCAAAGGCGCAAATGCATTATGAATGGTGATGTTCTGGCTGGGCAGGACGGGTGGATTAACCTGATTGGCCGGATTGGCGGTGTTTGAAGAAGTGCCGACCGTTGCGTTGTCCGCAGCAGCGGGGTCAGGAGTTATGGCTGACGATGCCGCAGTTTCCGTAGAAGCGGAATAAGCTGGAGCAGCAGTAGGTAGCGAGCTGTTACCAGTGCTGCTGCTGTTGCTTGTGGTGCCTGCTTGAGCCCTTACTTGAGGGGCAGCTAAAAAGAGTCCTAAGACCAGCGCCCAAGACAACACCAAGATCGACGCCCTGCCCGTAGATGGGGTGAGGTGCAAGGCTTGGTTAAAAAATGTCATGGGGCTTAAGAGTTGAATAAAACCAATCAAGCAGAGCTTAATTGGTGGGAAGGGTCACATCTAGGCGGTTTTTAAGAAACTGTGCAAAACCAGGGTCAGTGTAGGCGGCGGGGGGAAGGTCGTCAGCCAAAATGGCAGCGTCAATTTCGGCCAAGTCTTGGGCCAAAAAGTCATCGCTGAAGTCGTCCATCAGCACCAAACCCACTACCAAAGCCAGCAGAGGAATCAAAGAGACCAATTTGGGCCAAAACGTGTGCTGTGAAAAACCACCCAATTGAAGAGCAGCTTGGCCTTGCTGTGCTGTAACAGAAGTGGCCAGTTGAGTTATGGATGGATAAAGGTCAAGGGCACGCACTCGGCCCGCCCTTAGGCGCTCGGCAATATCACGGGGCACCTCTTGTGAGGCGTCGTTCAGGCGGGCGGCCAAGCGCATACCAAACTGGTCGAAAGCTTGCAATTTAGTCGAGTTGTTCATATGCGGACTCCTTTGAGTTTCAATGCTTTGCTAAGGGCTGAAACAGCTCTGGAGCAGTGGGTTTTAACACTGCCTTCCGAGCAGCCCATGGCAGCAGCAGTTTCGGCAACATCCAATTCCTCCCAATAACGCATGAGAAAGGCTTCTCGTTGACGTGCGGGGAGTGCTTGAATCTCTTTTTCGATCATATGGAGGGTCTGTGAACGTTCTAGTGCGGTTTCAGTGCTCTCCGATTGTTCTTTCAGGTCGCTCAGGTGACTTAGGTCAAGGTTTTCCAGCAAGTCAAAGTCGGCCTCAGAGTCATCGGAATGAAAGTCGCCAAGGTTACTAAAAATGGCATTTCGGGTTTTTTGGCGCCTGAACCAATCCAGGGTGCTGTTGGTCAGAATTCTCTGAAACAACATAGGGATCTCTGTGGGCTCTTTGTGGCTGTAATGCTCTACCAGCTTCATCATGCTGTCTTGCACAATATCCAACGCGGCCTCATCGTCCCGCACATGATAGACGGCACGTTTGAACGCCCGGCGTTCCACACTTTTAAGAAAGTCTGAGAGCTCTTGTGGAGTTGCCAAGATGCGTTTTTTTCATGATGTGAACTCGTCAAATTATGTCATGCCATAATCTCACCCCTAGCAAATTGAAGCAAACGGTTCAAAGTTCGATGCGGCATGACTGGCATCTATGGCTTTGATCTCAAGTCTTAACGTCTTGCCACAAGCACCGACGAAAAGGCACCCTAGGTTTTTCGTTAGAGAAAATCACAAAGGTTCATCATGAATTCATCTCCAGTCGAAGCGTTTTCGGCCGTTCAAGCGGATGCGTCGGTGCATTCCGCAGACACTGAGCTTCGCGGCTCCGAAATTTTGGTCAAGGCACTTGCTGCAGAAGGCGTCAAGTTCGTTTGGGGCTACCCCGGTGGCGCAGTTCTGCACATTTACGACGCCTTGTACAAGCAAGAATCCATCCAGCACGTGCTGGTGAGGCACGAACAAGCTGCAGTGCATGCGGCCGACGGCTACGCCCGGGCCACGGGCGATGTAGGCGTGGCCTTGGTGACTTCGGGCCCGGGTGTGACCAATGCTGTCACCGGCATTGCCACCGCTTACATGGACAGCATTCCTATGGTCATTTTGACGGGGCAAGTGCCGCTGCCCGCCATTGGCCTTGATGCGTTTCAGGAATGCGACACCGTGGGTATTACGCGTCCCATCGTCAAGCACAACTTTTTGGTCAAAGACCCCAAAGACATGGCTGACATCATGAAGAAAGCCTTCTTCATCGCAAGGTCCGGGCGGCCTGGTCCCGTGGTGGTGGATATTCCTAAAGACGTGTCGTTTAAAAAAGCGACTTACACGGGCTACCCCGACAAGGTGGAAATGCGTTCTTACAACCCTGTGCGCAAAGGTCATTCAGGGCAAATCCGCAAGGCCTTGCAGCTGCTGCTGGCGGCCAAGCGGCCCTACATTTACACCGGAGGCGGCGTACTGATGAGCAATGCCTCTCCAGAGCTGCGCACATTGGTGGACATGTTGGGTTACCCCTGCACCAACACCTTGATGGGCTTGGGCGCCTACCCCGCAAGCGATCGCAAATTTTTAGGCATGTTGGGTATGCACGGTACAGTAGAAGCGAACAACGCCATGCAAAACTGTGATGTGTTGTTGGCGGTGGGCGCACGCTTTGACGACCGCGTGATTGGCAACCCCAAGCACTTTGCGCAAAACGAGCGAAAAATCATCCACATTGACATTGACCCTTCTAGCATTTCCAAGCGGGTGAAGGTGGACATTCCGATTGTGGGCGACGTCAAAGACGTGCTGACTGAAATGATCGGCATGGTCAAAGAATCTTCACAGCGCCCCGACCCGCAAGCTTTGAATGAATGGTGGCAGACCATTGAAGCTTGGCGCCAACGTGATTGTCTGAAGTACGACCGCAGCAACTCCAAAGTCATCAAGCCCCAATTTGTGGTGGAAACCCTTTGGAACATGACCCGTGATGCAGATGCTTACATCACCTCTGATGTGGGTCAGCACCAAATGTGGGCCGCGCAGTACTACAAGTTTGACGAGCCGCGCCGCTGGATCAATTCGGGCGGATTAGGCACTATGGGGGTGGGTATTCCTTACGCCATGGGCATCAAGCTGGCCAAGCCTGAAAGTGAAGTGTTTTGCGTCACAGGCGAAGGCTCAGTACAAATGTGCATACAGGAGCTCTCTACCTGCTTGCAGTACAACACCCCCATCAAAATCATGGCGCTCAACAACCGCTACTTAGGCATGGTGCGGCAGTGGCAGGAAATTGAATACTCAGGCCGCTACAGCCACAGTTATATGGACGCCTTGCCCAACTTTGTGAAGCTGGCCGAGGCCTATGGCCATGTGGGCATGCTCATTGAGCGTCCGGAAGATGTGGAGCCCGCCCTGCGCGAAGCCCGCAAGCTCAAAGACCGAACCGTGTTCATGGATTTCAGAACCGACCCCACGGAAAACGTGTTTCCTATGGTGCAAGCAGGCAAAGGCATCACCGAAATGCTGCTCGGTTCGGAAGATCTATAAGGCCACCACATATGAAACACATCATTGCAGTTTTGCTTGAAAACGAAGCCGGTGCCTTGTCTCGTGTGGTGGGGCTTTTCTCTGCCCGTGGCTACAACATTGAGTCTTTAACCGTGGCGCCCACTGAAGACCCGAGTTTGTCGCGAATGACCATTCAAACCACCGGTTCAGACGACGTGATTGAACAAATCACCAAGCATTTGAACCGCCTCATTGAGGTGGTGAAGGTGGTAGACCTGACGGAGGGCGCCTACATTGAGCGCGAGTTGATGATGGTGAAGGTGCGCGCCGTAGGCAAGGAGCGCGAAGAGATGAAGCGCATGGCCGATATTTTTAGGGGCCGTATCATCGATGTCACCGAAAAAAGCTACACGATTGAATTGACCGGCAACCACTCCAAAAACGACGCGTTTTTGGAAGCCATTGACCGCACGTCCATTCTGGAAACCGTTCGAACCGGATGCAGCGGCATTGGCCGCGGTGAACGCATTCTTCGAGTCTGATTTTTAACAAGGAGAAAGAAGTGAAAGTTTATTACGACAAGGATTGCGACCTGAGCTTGATCAAGGGCAAAACCGTGGCCATCATCGGTTACGGCAGCCAAGGGCATGCGCATGCACAAAACCTGAACGACAGTGGCGTGAAGGTGGTGGTGGGTTTGCGCAAAGGTGGCGCATCTTGGCCTAAGGTTGAAAAAGCTGGCCTTAAGGTGGCAGAAGTCGGCGACGCCGTGGCCCAAGCTGATGTGGTCATGATTTTGTTGCCCGACGAGCAAATTGCCACCGTGTACACCAACGATGTAGAGCCCCGCATCAAGCAGGGCGCCTCTTTGGCATTTGCGCACGGTTTTAACGTGCACTATGGCCAAGTGCAGCCCCGTGCCGATTTGGATGTGTGGATGGTGGCGCCCAAGGCCCCTGGCCACACCGTGCGCAGCACTTACGCCCAAGGCGGCGGCGTGCCGCACTTGGTGGCTGTGCATCAAGACAAATCAGGCAAGGCCCGTGACTTGGCTTTGAGCTACGCCATGGCCAATGGTGGCGGCCGAGCTGGCATCATTGAAACCAACTTCAGAGAAGAAACCGAAACCGATTTGTTCGGCGAACAAGCTGTGCTGTGCGGTGGTGCTGTAGAGCTCATCAAGGCTGGTTTTGAAACCTTGGTGGAGGCAGGTTATGCCCCCGAAATGGCCTACTTTGAGTGCCTCCACGAGCTCAAGCTGATTGTTGACCTGATCTACGAAGGCGGCATTGCCAATATGAACTACTCCATCTCCAACAACGCGGAGTATGGTGAGTACGTCACAGGGCCTAGAGTGGTGACCGAAGAAACCAAACGCGTGATGAAGCAGGTGTTGAAAGACATTCAAACCGGCGAATACGCCAAGAGCTTTATCTTGGAGAACAAGGCCGGCGCGCCCACTTTGATCAGCCGCCGCCGTTTGAACGCCGAACACGACATCGAAGTGGTGGGCGGCAAGCTGCGCGCCATGATGCCTTGGATTGCTAAAAACAAGTTGGTGGACCAAACCCGCAACTAAGGCCACACTTCGTGTCCATGACACCACAAAACCCGCAAGAGACTTTGACAGAAAACACAGAGGTCGCTAGCCCACAGGAAAAGGAACGTAAACCTCCCAAGGGGATTTACATGTTGCCCAACTTGGTGACTTTGGCGGCCTTGTTTGGCGGGTTCTATGCGGTCGTCATGGCCATGAACGGTAGGTTTGATTTGGCTGCTCTGGGCGTGTTTTGTGCCATGGTTTTGGATGGTCTTGACGGGAGGATTGCCCGCATGACCAACACCCAAAGCGCCTTTGGCGAGCAAATGGACTCCTTGGCAGACATGGTGTCCTTTGGCGCTGCACCTGCCTTAATTGCCTACGAGTGGGCATTGCGCGGCTTGGGCCGTTGGGGTTGGATTGCTGCTTTTGTCTACTGCGCCTGCGCTGCACTACGATTGGCCCGATTCAATGTCAATACCGCGGTAGTGGACAAGCGGTTTTTTCAGGGCTTGCCTTCCCCTGCGGCGGCGGCTTTGGTCGTTGGCTTCTTATGGCTGATGATCGAGCTTGAAGTTTCCGGACCAACCGTGGCTTGGCCCATGTTTGTCATGTGCCTTTATGCGGGCCTGACCATGGTGAGCAACGTGCCGTTTTACAGTTTTAAAGACTTGCAAATGCGTCGCAGTGTGCCGTTTGTGGTCATTGTGCTGATTGTGTTGGCCATTGGTGTGGTCAACATTCATCCGCCCACCATCTTGTTTGGTGCGTTCATGGTGTATGGCTTGAGCGGTTATGCGGTTTACAGCTGGCGCAAAGCTCGCGGCTTGCGAACCAGCGTCATTAGCATGTCCACTGAAGAGCCTGAAGAAAAAGGCTTGCATCAGTAGAAATTTTGAAGTGTTGACCAGGAGCTGACCATGACCGACAAGTTGATTATTTTCGACACCACTTTGCGTGATGGAGAGCAGTCGCCCGGGGCGTCCATGACCCGTGACGAAAAACTGCGCATTGCCAGGCAGCTTGAGCGTCTCAAGGTTGATGTGATTGAGGCCGGTTTTGCCGCAAGTTCCAATGGCGACTTTGAGGCTGTTCAGGCCATAGCCGGAGCTATTAAAGACTCTACCGTTTGCTCATTGGCGCGCGCCAATGACCGCGATATCTCAAGAGCCGCAGAGGCCTTAAAGCTGGCGTCTAGAGCGCGCATTCACACCTTCATTGCCACATCGGCTTTGCATATGGAGAAAAAGCTGCGCATGTCCCCCGAGCAGGTGCTGGAACAGGCCAAGCAGTCGGTGCGGTTTGCCCGTAACTTACTCGACGACATTGAGTTCAGCCCCGAAGATGGCTACCGCAGCGACATGGACTTTTTGTGCAAGGTGCTTGAGGTGGTGATTCAAGAAGGTGCCACCACCATCAATGTGCCGGACACAGTGGGTTATGCCGTGCCTGAGCTGTATGGTCAATTTATTAAAACCTTGCGCGAGCGAGTGCCCAATTCCGACAAGGCTGTGTGGTCGGTGCATTGCCATAACGACTTAGGCATGGCAGTGGCCAACTCTTTGGCGGGTATCAAAATTGGTGGGGCGCGCCAGGTGGAGTGCACCATCAATGGTTTGGGCGAGCGTGCGGGCAATTGCGCCTTGGAAGAGGTGGTGATGGCGGTACGTACCCGCCGCGACTTTTTTAGTTTGGATATCGGCATTGACGCCACCCAAATTGTGCCCGCCAGCCGCATGGTCAGCCAAACCACAGGTTTTGTGGTCCAGCCCAATAAGGCTGTGGTGGGGGCCAATGCTTTTGCTCATGCGTCGGGCATCCACCAAGACGGCGTTCTCAAGGCCCGCGACACGTACGAAATCATGCGCGCAGAAGACGTGGGCTGGAGCGCCAACAAAATTGTGTTGGGCAAGCTCAGTGGCCGCAACGCATTCAAGCAGCGTTTGCAAGATTTAGGCGTGAGCCTTGAGAGCGAAAGCGAAGTCAATCACGCCTTTACCAAGTTCAAAGAGTTGGCTGACCGCAAGAGCGAAATTTTTGATGAAGATATTTTGGCCTTGGTCAGCGATGAAAGCGTCACGCCTCAGCGCGAGCACTTTGGATTTGTGTCTTTGTCTCAGCACAGCGAAACGGGCGAGCAACCTCAGGCCTCCATTGTGTGCACCGTGGGCGGCAAAGAGGTCAAAGGCGCTTCAGGCGGCAACGGCCCCGTAGACGCCTCGCTCAAGGCTATAGAGTCTTTTGTGAAGAGCGGTGCGGAGATGGTGTTGTATTCCGTCAACGCCATAAGCGGATCTACCGAGAGCCAGGGCGAAGTGACGGTACGTTTGCAAAACAGCGGCCGAGTGGTCAATGGAGTGGGTGCAGACCCAGACATTGTGGTGGCTTCTGCCAAAGCGTATTTGAGCGCCCTGAACAAGTTGCACAACAAGTCAGACCGTGTGGCAGCTCAAGGCTAGTTGGAAACTCGGGTTAATTCTTTAAAAGTGTTGCAAGTTGTTGATATTTTTATGAAATTTTGTATAAACTGAGGCATCTCATCCATAAGGTTGTTTGCATGTCTTTATTTGATTGGGCTACGAAATCGCTTGTGCGCAGTGGTTGGATGGTTTTTTCAGCCACAGCCTTCACTCTGGCAGTGTCGATTTCGGGTGGGTTAAATGCTGGGGCAGCCACTTCGCAAGAAGCTACAAAAGCCAAGCGGACTCCTCAAGCCACTGCCAAGCCAACGGCTCCAGCCAAGTCAGGGTCTAGACGCAGCGCAGCTCAATCAGCACAGTCCCAAAAAGTTAAAAAAATCGCGCGTGTGGGCGCTGCCACTGCAGCCGTAGCCCTGGCAGCTAGACCCTCTTTTGGCCAGTTGGCGGGCTTGCACCAAGTACAAGACCATTTAGACCTCAAGTCCAGCGTAGCCTTTGTGATGGACCAAGACACTCAAGAGGTCTTGCTGAGTAAAAACGAACAGGTTGTGTTGCCCATTGCGTCTTTGACCAAGTTGATGACTGGTTTGCTAATTAGCGAATCTAAATTGCCTTTGGATGACATGCTCACCATCACCCAAGACGATGTAGACACTGAAAAAGGCAGTTCTTCGAGGCTCAAAGTCGGCACATCCTTGTCTCGTGGCGAGTTGATGCACTTGGCCCTGATGTCCAGTGAAAACCGAGCTGCCAGCGCCTTGGGGCGAACCTATCCGGGCGGCATGCCTATGTTTGTGCAGCTCATGAATGCCAAAGCACGTCAGTTGGGCATGTCGGATACGGTTTACGTAGAGCCCACAGGCCTTTCGAGCAAAAACCAGTCCAGCGCGAAAGACCTGGCCATGTTAGTCAATGTGGCTTCTCAAGACCCTATGCTGCGTGACTTGTCTACAAGCCACGGGTACCAAGTGTCGGTAGGCCGCCAAGTGCTGCAGTACAACAACACCAACCGCCTGGTCAAAAACCCCTCTTGGGACATTGGTTTGCAAAAAACCGGCTACATCTCAGAGGCAGGTCAGTGCTTGGTCATGCAAGCCCAGGTAGCGGGCCGCAAATTGATCATGGTGTTTTTGGACTCCGCCGGTAAGCTCAGCCGTGTGGCCGATGCAGAGCGTGTGCGTCGGTGGTTGGAAACCACATCCTTCAAGCATCAGGTCAATATTCAGCGACCTGCGGTGGACTTTATCTCGGGCAAGCACGAGGCGATCAAGCTTTAAAGCCTTGCACCCCTTTGCTGGGCTGGTAGCCCAGCGTTTTCGAAATTTCCTCGGCAATCGTCTGTAATTTTGGGGCCCATTGCTCGTCCAGACGTCCGGCGGGTGCCGAAATAGACAGGCCTGCAACCAGTTTGCCCTGGTCGTCGTAAATGCCTGCTGCCATGCAGCGCACGCCCAATTCCAGCTCTTCGTCATCTCGAGCAAGACCCGATTGGCGCACTCTAGAAAGCTCTCGTTCTAAGGTCGGCAATTGCGTGATGCTGTTTTTGGTGTGGCCGCTCAGGCCAGTTCGAGTGGCATAGTTTCTGACGCGCTGGGTGTCGTCCGCCGCCAAAAACAATTTACCCACCGAAGTCAGGTGCAAGGGCGCACGGCCACCAATAGCGCGCACCACCTGCATGCCAGAACGCTCGCTGTACGCGCGCTCTATGTACACAATCTCATCGCCCTGGCGCATGCTCAAGTTCACAGGTTGTTGAATGTGCTTGTGCAAATCGCGCATGGCAGTCATGGCCGCATCGCGCACGTTCAAGCGCCCCTTGACCAAATTGCCCAACTCCAGCAAACGCATGCCCAAGCGGTACACGCCCGATTGGGGGCGATCCACAAACCGTCCAATGGTGAGGTCATTCAAGATGCGGTGGGCGGTGGAGGGGTGCAAACCTGTTTTTTCGCTGATGTCCTTGAGGCTCATGGGCTCCTCGCGCGAAGCCAGAACGTCCATCAGCGTGAACATGCGCTCTAAAACCTGAACTGCGGGGGTGGCTGGCAATTCAGAGGGGTCTTTTTTCATGGTAACTCCTGCAAGCCGAAAAGCTGCCTAAATTTTATCAGGTGAAAAATTCCACCCACTCCCCATTAACCCAGCGCTCCGAAGGCGAAAACTGCGCTTTGTAGTTCATCTTGGGGCTCTGCTCTATCCAATACCCCAAGTACACGTGTTCCAGCCCCATGGCTTTAGCTTGTTCAATTTGCCAAAGAATGGAGTAGGTGCCGTAGCTGGCAATGTCATCGGGTTCGTAAAAGGTGTAAACCGCCGACAAACCTTGGTTGAGCACATCCACCATGGACACCGTTTTGAGAGCGCCCAGTTCAGCACCTTGGGCCGGGAGGCGAAACTCCACTAACCTAGAGTTCACTCGGCTTTGCAGCAAAAACTGCTGGTATTGCTCCACACTGTCTTGGTCCATGCCGCCGCCCGCATGGCGGTGGTTTTGGTACTTTAAAAACAGCTGGTAGTGCTCTTGAGCAAACCCCAGTTGCAGAACGCGTGCCTCTAAAGCTTGATGCTTCAGCCAAGCGCGTCGTTGGCTGCGGGTCGCTTGAAAACGTTGCACATTCAGTCGTAAAGGCACACAAGCTTGGCAACCATCGCAGCGAGGTCGGTAAGTGAACAGGCCGCTGCGCCTAAAGCCCTGGGCGACCAGCTCTGAATACACATCGTTGTGAATCAAGTGGCTGGGGGTGGCCACCTGAGATCGGGCGGTACGTCCGTCCAAATAACTGCAAGGGTAGGGGGCCGTGGCATAAAACTGCAAGGCGTCAAAGGGCAGTTCTTGCGGAAAAGTCACAGGCTTTAGGTCTTTGGCGAAAGGTTAGATTTAAAGAATGGTGTTCAGTATAGAAGTGTCAAACGCCCACTCAGGCCCAGCTAAGGGGCTGTTGGCCTGCACATGCTTTAAAAAGTCGCTGCGTGGCATTTCATGAGCGCCCATAAATGCCAGGTGCGGCGTGTTCTGTTGGCAGTCTATGTATTCAATGCCGTGACTCGCGCAAAAGCCCACCAAGGCGGCCAAGGCTATTTTGGAGGCGTCATTCTCGCGCGTGAACATGGACTCCCCAAACACGGACTTACCCAGCACTGTGCAGTACAGGCCGCCTACCAATTGGCCGCCTTTCCATGTTTCCACACTGTGCGCGTATCCGGCGTGGTGCAGCGCGGTGTAAGCCCGCACCATGGCGGGCACGATCCAGGTGCCTGTTTGGCCGTCTCTAGGGCTTTGCGCGCAAGCCTGAACCACCTGCTCAAAAGCCGTGTCCGTGCGGATTTCAAACAAAGTTTCGCTTTGAACTTGAAGCAGTTTTTTTCTAAAAGAGCGGCGCAATTTGAAAGCCTTAACCGGCAGCACCATGCGAGGGTCCGGGCTCCACCACAGCACCGGTTGCCCGCGGCTGAACCAAGGAAAAACCCCGTGGCTGTAAGCCGCCAGCAGCGTTTCAACCTCAAGGTTGCCCCCAGCAGCAAGCAAGCCTGGAGCCTCTGAAGCTGGGCCCCAAGCTGACTCAAGTGGTGGAAAAGCGTCGCCCGCTTCCAGCCAGGCCAATGGCGGTTGGGGGGGTGAGTCAGGTTTGGGCATGGCGCTAATTTAAGACAGAACTCGCAAACCAGACTTTGAGCCAAAAAGGAGGCCAAGCAACGCTAGAATATGGGTTGTCGGGGCGTAGCGCAGCCTGGTAGCGCATCTGCTTTGGGAGCAGAGGGTCGTGAGTTCGAATCCCACCGCCCCGACCATTCTTCTTTACAAACACTTCCTGTCACCCGATTTCTTTGCCGGAAGTTGTTCATCAATTTATGTTCAACTCAGTTTCAAAGTAGCTTTTTGTCGCTGCGATGGATCTGATTCCGAATGACTTCTGAACACAATTACCTCAACTTGATTGAAGAACTCAATCGTTTTGGAATCTCGCTTTCCAAAGAGCGCAACTTAGATCATCTGTTGGAAATACTGGTCGAGACCGCCATGAGCCTCACGCACGCGCAGGCGGGTACGGTCTATTTGACGGACAAAAACCAAACAGGCCTTCGGTTTGTGTTTGCCCGCAACCAACTGATTGACCTAGACAAAGCAGGATTGCTGGACGTTGCCAAACACTCTGGTGTTTTGCCTTTCAGGTCCACTGACGGAAGCGAAAACCACGCCAATGTTTCTGTTCATGTGGCGCTGACCCAATGCGCAGTCAATATTGCAGATGTGTACGCCACCGAGCAATTTAACTTCTCGGGTACCCGTGCAATTGACCAAAAAATTGGGTACCGGTCCCAATCTATGGTGGTGGTGCCTATGGTCAACCACCAAGGTGAGTTGTTAGGCGTGCTGCAACTTATCAATGCTTGCCCTAAGGGTAATGGCCAAGTGGTTGCGTTTACATCACATGACCAAAGCTTGGCAGAGTCGCTGGCATCTCAGGCCTCTATAGCGCTTTCTAACCATCGCTTGATTCAAGATTTAGAGCTGATTTTTGAATCTTTCATCAAGATGATCAATCAGGCCATTGACGAAAAGTCGCCTTACACCGGCGGCCACTGCGCAAGGGTGCCCGAAATTGCTTTGCGGCTTGCAGAAGCTTGCCACCAAGTGCAAGAGGGGCCGCTGGCCAGTTTTCACATGTCAGATGCCGACCGCTATGAGTTCAAAATTGCGGCACTGCTTCACGATTGCGGCAAAGTCACCACGCCGGTTCATGTGGTCGATAAATCAACCAAGCTTGAAACCATTTTTGATCGTATCCACCTGATCGATACCCGTTTTGAGGTGATTCGCAGGGACATTCAAATTGAGCTCTTGCAACAACAATTGCTTGATGCCCAGCAAGGGCAGACTCAACATACCAATGGGCAGGCAGATGCATTGCGTCAAAAATTGGAGCAGGTCAACTCAGACCAAGCTTTTTTACGGCAATGCAATAAGGGCTCCGAGCGCATGTCTGAAGCAGACCGTGCCAAGGTCGAACACATCAGCCAGCGTTACCTTTGGTTGCCCAGTGGCGAGAATACGCCAGTTGCCTTTCTATCTGAAAACGAGCGGGAAAACCTGAATATTGTGGCGGGCACGCTGACCTCGGCAGAGCGCCACATCATCAACCACCATATTGAGTCGACCATCAGCATGCTGGAGGCTATTCCCTGGCCGAACCATTTGCGAAACGTGACCGAATATGCGGGTGGGCACCACGAACGCATAGACGGCAAGGGTTACCCCAAGGGCTTAAAAGGCCAGGACATGTCGGTACAGGCCCGTATATTGGCCATTGCCGATATTTTTGAAGCACTCACGGCCGCCGACCGACCCTATAAAAGCCCTATGAAGCTTTCGCAATCGCTCGGTATTTTGAAAAAAATGAGCCAAGAAGGCCATATTGACCCTGACCTGTTTGAAGTGTTTGTGTCGCACAAGGTGTACTTGGATTACGGCAAAGCTTTTTTGGATGAGGCCCAGCTAGACGCCCCATAAAGAGCCCACTCGCGCAAGTGAGCGGTATAAAATTACTTTCCAGCCGGTTACCACATTACTCAAGAATCTCTGCCCGTAGCTCAGTTGGATAGAGCATCAGCCTTCTAAGCTGAGGGTCGGGGGTTCGATCCCCTCCGGGCAGACCA
>CAMAXR010000012.1 GCA_945862195.1 Hylemonella gracilis | reverse complement strand
CACAACGCGCTCCCCTGGTGAACAGGCTTGTCCATCTTGAACAAACCACTGCGCTTGTGCAGAAGACGCTACCTGCTTGAGCACTTCATTAACCCAAGGCTGCCCACACAGCACGGCTTGGTCGCGGCAAATGATGGTGGCGATGGCTTTTTGGGCCACAGGAATCAGTTGGGCCGTGAGGTCACCGCTGCCCACGTCTTCTTGCAGAGCACGGCGAACGTCTTCGGCAGCTTGCGCCTTAATGTTGTGTTGGAGATTGGATTGAGCCATGTTGCGAAGGGGTGAGGGATGAGGCATAAAAAGTCAAGCGGCAGACGCGTTGGATGCCGCGTTGCGTCGAATGATCACGGGCTTTCCGCCCAAGCGCTGCTTGCACATCCAGTGGGCTAGGGCTGAATCCAGATAGTCGGCATGACCGGGAAACCAGCGCACCAATTCGGCGGCCAAGCGCTGGACATTGGCCGTGCGGCCTTGTTCAACTTCGGCCATGACTTCACGCACGCTGGCCAATACTGCGGCGTGTTCGTCAATATGGCATTCGCGCGCAGGAAATTCAGTCTCACGCATCCACTGGTCTTCCTCGCCAAAATGCTTCTCGGCATGCGCAGCAAAGCCTTGTAGGCGCTCCAGCATTTCAGCCTCTGTGGCGGATTGCAGCGCTTGAACGCACTCAACAAACTCTTGATGTGTGCGGTCCATAGGGCCGTAGCCCAATAAAAACGCATCGCTCCATTCCAAAGTGGGTGGTGCAGTATTCGCTGAAGCCTGAGGCGCTTGAGCAGTGTGATATATATCTTGGCTCATCGGTTACTTAAACAGCAAAATCAGGGAAATGGTGGTCAAAAAGCCCAGCAAAATTCGGCGAAACAGAGTTTCACTCAGACGGTGACGCAATAGCCTGCCCAACTTTAAGCCCAGCACCATAGGAATCAGAGCCAAGGACGAGAGTACAAACTCATTCCAGCCAAAGCGGTCAAACCACCACAACGACAGGTAAAGCGGAAGCGCCGCAAACAGGTAAATGATGCTGATGCTGCCCACAAACATGTCGCGGTTCAACTTGAGCGCCATCAAATAGGCAATGATGAGCGGGCCTGTCAGTGATGAAACTCCACTCATCAAACCCGAAGCCGCGCCCACCAAAATACCTGACCATTTTTCGTGCTGGGGCGCGATGCGCAGGTTCAGCGTAAAGGCCATCAACACCGTAGCAGCTAATACGGAGATAGCCAGTAAAGAGTTAAGCATTCCAGGCGACAAATTAAGGGTCATTTTCACCGTCAAGATAGTTGCTACCGTTTGCATCAAGATCAGCCAGCCAAAGCGCTTGAGGCTGTAGCGCAGCAAGCCACCTTCAATGGACTGCATGCTATTGGACACCAACACCGGCATGCCCAGTAGCGCAATAGTGGTGGATGCAGGAATGACCAAAGACAACAAGGGCGCCACCACCAGCGGCATGCCCACACCTAAGGTGCCTTTAACAAAAGCGCCTAATAAAAAAACCGCTGCTCCAAAAGCCATGAGCAGCCATTGCGACATATCTAAATCTGGAATCAATTGGAGTCAGGCCTTTGCAAATATGCCAAGCCAACTTAATTGACTCAGAGAAACAAGTTTATATGGTTAGAAGGCTAAACTTATGTTTTGTAATTTTATGGTGATCCGTCTCTCTGTCTATGTCTGAATCTTTTGCTCTCCAAGCCTTGGTGGTCACTCAAAAGCATTGGGTGGCTCGGGACATCATGAGCTTTGAGCTCCAACATCCCGAAGGGCAGGACTTGCCGTCTTTTTGCGCAGGCGCGCATACACCGGTGCAGGTGCCTGGGGGTAGTATGCGCGCCTATTCCTTGTGCGGAAACCCTAAAGACCTGTCTCGCTACCAAATTGCAGTCAAGCGCGAGGCCAACGGCCGTGGTGGTTCGAAAAGGCTGGTGGATGAGGTCCAAGTTGGCCAGCAGCTTAACGTGGGACTTCCACAAAACATGTTTGAGTTGAGCCCCAAGGCAAGCCAATTTTTATTTATTGCGGGTGGTATTGGCATCACACCGATTCGCTCCATGATGACCGAATTGCTGTTGGAGGGGTTGCGAAAATTCAAATTGATTTATCTGACCCGAGACGCTGAGAGCACAGCTTTTTTAAATGAATTTCAAGCTCCTCAGTACCAAGGCAAAGTGCAGATTCACCACGATCAAGGCGAAGCCACGCGGTCTATGGATTTATGGCCCGTGTTTGAAAAATTCACCGGGGCACATATGTATTGCTGTGGACCTCAGCCTTTGATGGATGCCGTGCGCGACATGTCGGGCCATTGGCCAGCCAGCGCGGTGCACTTTGAGAGCTTTGGGGCTGATCGTCGTCCCAAAGCAGACGATCGTGCTTTCCAAGTGGTGCTGCATCGCAGTGGAAAAACGCTGGAGGTGCCGGCAGACCAATCTATTTTGGAGACTTTGCGTCGGCATCACATTTCCATTTCCAGTTCTTGTGAAAGCGGCACCTGTGGCTCTTGCAAGGTGGGCTTGCTAGAGGGTGTGGCCGACCACCGAGACATGGTGTTGCGCGATGACGAAAAATCCGACCACCTCATGGTGTGTGTGTCGCGCGCCCAGTCAGATGTTTTGGTTCTAGATTGTTAAGCAGCATGATGACCGCAATACAGACTTCACCCGATTCAACCCAAGCACCTATTGCTTTAGGTGTTTTAGGTATGGGCCGGGCTTTTACCCTCATGCTGCCTACTTTTGCCCAGGACCCCAGAATTCGCTTGGTGGCGGCTTTTGACCCCAGAGATTCTGCCCGGCAACTTTTTGTACAAGAGTTTTCCGGTGTGGCACATGAGTCGGCTCAAGGCGTTTGTGCCGACCCCAATGTGGAATGGATCTACATTGCCAGCCCCCACCAAATGCATGCCGAACATGTGGAGCTCGCAGCTCGCTTTGGCAAGCACGTATTGGTTGAGAAACCCATGGCCCTGAGCCTGAGCGACTGCACCCGCATGATCGAGGCCACCCATGCTGCTGGTACCCATTTGATCGTAGGGCACAGCCACAGCTTCAATGCCCCGGTGCTGTTGGCCAAGCGCATCATTGAGCGTCAAACCTATGGTGCGGTTCGCATGATTCACGCCATGAACTTCACCGACTTTTTATTTCGCCCTCGTCGGCCCGAAGAGTTGGACACCTCCCGTGGTGGGGGTGTGGTGTTCAGCCAGGCGGCGCATCAAATCGATGTGGTGCGGCTGTTGGGCGGCGGCCAAGTGGCGTCTGTGTTTGCACGCACCGGCAAATGGGATCCCACTCGCCCCACCGAGGGGGCTTACACGGCGCTTTTAAATTTTGAGTCGGGTGTGGTGGCCAACGTCACTTACAACGGCTATGGTTTTTACGATTCAGATGTACTAATGGGCCAAGTGGGCGAGCTGGCCAAGCCCAAGCCTGCTGGTGCCCACCAAGCCACTCGACAAAGGCTGGCGGCCGCAGTGGACGAGCAGCAAGAAGCCCTGCTTAAAGCCGAGCGCAATTTTGGTGGTGCCCATTACGCTCTCGAACTGCCGCTGCCCGCGCAAGCCAGTCAACATTTTGGCCCGGTGATTGTGAGTTGCGACCGCGCCGATTTGCGCTTAACGCCGATGGGGGTAGAGGTACACGATGCCCAAGGCGTACGGCTAGAGCCTGCAGGCCCTCCGCTCATTCCAAGGCAAGAAGTGATCGATGAGCTTTGGGCTGTTGCGCGTCAGGGCGTAGCGCCGGTCCATAGCGGTGCTTGGTCTCGTGCCACTTTAGAGGTCTGTTTGGCTATATTGGAATCGGGTCAGCAGAATGCGCGGGCAGTACGTGCAGACATCACGCTGCACCACCAAACGGAGGCGCCCCTGCTGCATGAAGCCCGCTAAAAATACATCAACTGGCGCAACAGCCATAGACACCGAGCACTTATTGCGCCATTGGCGTGAAGCGGTTCCCAATGACCGTTTGGCTCATTTGATTCGCGATGTAGGCCGCGCGCAAATGCGCGCCCTGTCTGAGCGGCTTCAGGCCCATGGCGTGTCGTTTGGGCACTGGACGTTTTTGCGCATTTTGTGGATTCAAGATGGTTTGACCCAGCGAGAGCTCAGCGCTTTAGCCGGAGTGATGGAGCCCACCACCTTTGCTGCAGTCAAGGCCATGGAGAGCATGGGGCTGATCGAACGCCGCCAGCTCGAGGGCAACCGTAAAAACATGCATGTGTTTTTAACCCGCTCAGGTAAAGCGCTTCAGCGCAAGTTGGTACCTTTGGCTGAAGAAGTCAACCAAGTCAGCGTGCGCGGCATGAGCGATGCTGAAGTGAATCAGGTGCGCGAAGCACTGCTTCAAATGATTGAAAACCTGGCTGAAGATGCAGCCAGCTCAATTTAAATTTGAATTAAATGCTGTAGGTTTCATAGGTGGAGGGGTGAAACAACTCGTCCACCTCTACCAAACGCGATGACAAGCCCTGTGCATGGTGGTGCTTTAAAAAAGCTTGCAAAGTGTTTCGGTTGGCTTGCACGCCGTATGACCAAAAGTCTTCGCCCAGCAAATCTTTAGCGGCCTTGAGTTGCTCTTCCACAAAGGGGAGCGTGACCTTAGTGGCCGAGGTGTCCGCTAACAGATCTAATGCCGCAGCTTTAGACGCATTGAAAGCCTTGAATACAGCGCCGGGCAACCAGGGGTGGGCCGCAGCAATTTCTTTGCGTATGCCCACCACATGCATGATGGGAAAAATACCTGTGCGTCGGTAGTAGTCTTTCGCTACGGCGGTGGGATCGTCAAACAACCAGCCCACATGGGGGTTTTGTAGCGCAGCTCCACTGGGAGGTCGTGGGGCAATAAAGCCATCAATATCGCCCGCATCTAGCAACTGAGAAATGGTGGTGCCCTCGGGCGCTGCCTCTACATGGACACCTGCGGGCAGATTCAGTTTGATTTTTTCAGGGCGGCCGGGTGTGTCAATGCCCCCCCTGACCCAAGTGATGTCCTCGGGGTGAATGCCGTAGTCGTCTTGCAAAATGGAGCGTGCCCAAACAATGGCGGTGAGTTGGTATTCCGGAATACCGACCCGCTTGCCTTTGAGGTCTTGTGGGGTGCGAATGCGGTCTTTGCGCACATAAATGGAGGTGTGCCGAAACGCCCTCGACAAAAACACCGGCACGGCAATGTAGGGGCAGTCGCCCTGAGCGTGCTTGACCAAATAGCTCGAAAAGGACAACTCGGTGATGTCAAAGTCACGGCTTCGCATGGCTCTGAAAAACATCTCTTCGGGGCTGAGCAGCATGTACACCGGATCACAGCCATCAATTTGCACCCGCCCGTCAAATAGGGCGCGGTTGCGGTCGTAGTCGCCCATGGCGATAGAAATTTGAAGTTGGCTCATGACACGTTTATAGGTTGGGTTGAAAACTGACGCCAGTCCGTTGTTTTGGGAATGATGCTTTGAAAAGAGCAGACCTCTTTGGGTATAGACAAGTTGCCGGTGCCAATTGCTGGTTGTCCCTGCTCAAAAGCATGCACAGCGCTCAACATTTGTTTGCGAAATTCCACCACCGCCAAGTCGCTGGCTCCTAAGCGTTCCTGGGTACGGTCGGCCATGGCACCCATGGTGATCCACATGGCAATGTCTTGGTTGGGGAAACCTTTGATGCCCGTGAAGTTGCCCGCTTTCATGGCTTGGCGGTCCTGCCAAAACCGGTTGTCTATATTGCGCAGGGGCCGGTAATTGGCGTCTAAGTCCACCCCAATTTGCTGCCTTAGAAACTTGCGCCATGTCTCGTTTTCTGGGGTTTGCGCGGGGTGCCCCCAGGCAATGAAATAAAAGGCCGTGTTTTGATCGTCTATCGGCACATTCACGTTGGCAATGTTGTAGAGGTTGTTGGGCGGTATCAGGACCGTCCAAGGGGCCACGAACACGGTCGTGCGCACGTAGTCGTGGGTTTGGGCATTGAAAATTGGTCTGCGAATCGCCGCATACCTAAACCCATAGTCCCCCAGTTGCACCTGCAAACGGGGTGCTTTGTCTGTGGAAGGGCGCAGCCAAGTGTCGGTGTTGGCCTCGGCACTGTTCACCCGAGCGGGCACCATATCCGAACTGTGCAGGCTAGAGCTGTGCGCAGAGTCTATGGCACCCTCTAATATTTGCGCCCAGTTCACCGGAAGAATGGCTTTGGCAATGGTGACGCGCACCTCTGTGTTGGGTGCCCAAGGCGGGGGGGTGAATTCTGGTTGTGAATCGGCAGGCCCCAAGTACGACCAAACCATGCCGCCCCATTCTTGGACGGGGTAGGCCGTGTGTTGAACTTTTTGTGCCAAGCCGCTGGCCTCGGGCTCAGAGGGCATTTCGGTGACTTGCCCTGAAATATTGAGCTTCCACCCGTGGTACAGGCAACGAAGGCCGCCTTCTTCATTTCGGCCCAAAGCCAGCGATGCACCTCGGTGGGGGCAGCGCTCGTACATCACGCCCACTTGACCTTCAGTGTCGCGAAACACCACCAAGTCCTCACCGAATAGCCGTGCCCGCACGGGGGTGCCATCGGCCTCGGCAACTTCTTCAATCAAACACACCGGCACCCAGTGGCGTCGCATCATTTGGCCCATAGGGGCTTGATGCTCTACCTGGCACAACAGTTTGTTGTCAGCGTGATCGATCATGGCGACTCCATATCCACTTAAAGGTTCAATTAATTTTTTGCTTAAGTACCTAAGTATATGAGAAGTAACTGAATTGTGGCGTCACTATTACAGGGCTTTTTGACCGCCGCTGCAGCGCTCAATGCCTGCTAAATCAGGGCGTGATTGGACGTTTTTAAACCCAGCTTCTGCCAACAAATTGCGTGTCGATTCGGCTTGGTCAAACCCGTGTTCCAGCAACAACCACCCACCCGGTTTCAGGCATGCGGCGGCAGAGGGCACAATTTGTTTTATGGCGTGTAGCCCATCCGCACCAGAAACTAAAGCCAAAGCGGGTTCGTGCCGCAGAGCGTGCAGGTGCGCATCGCCGGTGCGTATGTAGGGGGGGTTGGATACGATCAAGTCAAAGGTATCTAAGACGCCTTCAAGCCAGGAGCCTTGGCGAAACTTCACGTTTAGGTTCAGCTGTTGTGCGTTGAGCTGAGCCAGTTCAAGCGCGGCGGCACTGCAGTCCAAGGCTTGAACATGAGCATCAGGCCGCGCATGTTGAATGGCCAAAGCCACGGCGCCGCTGCCGGTGCCCAAGTCCATGACTGAGGGGCGGGAGTTTGGGGTGGTATTGAGGGCTGTATTTAAAGTTTCTAGCGCCCACATCACCAAGGTTTCAGTGTCGGGCCTCGGGTCCAACACTTGGTTACTTATTAGAAGCGTCAGACCAAAAAACTCTTTGCAGCCCACGATATAGGCCACAGGCTCCAGGTTCAAGCGGCGTTGTGTAGAGTTTTTAAATTGTTCCAACTGTGCGGGGCTCAAAACCAGCGACTCATGAGTGAGCAGCCATGCCCTTGCATGGGTCGATTGGTATAGGGCATGCAACAACAACATTTCCGCTTCTAAGCGCGTCAAGCCTTGGGCTTGCGCCTGCAGCAAGGCTTCTTGAACGCACAGGGTCATGGCGCTTAATTAAAGCTGGCTGTGCTCTAGGGCTGCCAATTGCTGCTGAGCCTCATAGGCCTGCAAAGCTTCCACCACATCACCCAAGTCGCCTTCCATGATGGCCAACAATTTGTAAAGTGTGAGGTTGATCCGGTGGTCTGTCAGACGGCCCTGCGGGAAGTTGTAAGTGCGGATGCGGTCACTGCGGTCTCCGCTGCCAATCAGGCTTTTGCGTTCGGCGGCATCTTTGGCAGCTTGTTCGGCACGCTCTTTGTCTTGGATACGCGCCGTCAACACCCTTAAAGCTTGTGCTTTGTTGCTGTGCTGGCTTCGTCCATCTTGACATTCGGCCACGATGCCCGTGGGCAAGTGGGTGATACGAACCGCCGAGTCGGTTTTGTTGATGTGCTGGCCACCGGCGCCACTGGCGCGAAAAGTGTCAATCCTCAGGTCTGAGGGGTTGATCTTGATGGCTTCAGCTTCGTCAGGTTCAGCCAATACCGCCACCGTACAGGCGCTGGTGTGGATGCGACCTTGTGTTTCCGTGGCGGGTACACGCTGCACCCGATGCCCGCCCGATTCAAACTTTAAGCTGCCATAGGGACCCGCAGCACCTGCGCCGCCCTGCCCCTCGATTCGAAGCACCACCTCTTTGTAGCCGTTGAGTTCGCTTTCCGATGCGTTGATGATTTCGGTTTTCCATCCCCGGGCATCGCAATAGCGGGTGTACATCCTTGCCAAATCGGCGGCAAAGAGGGTGGATTCATCGCCGCCCGTACCCGCCCTGATTTCAATAAACGCATTACGTGCATCGTCTGGGTCTTTGGGCAACAGCATGCGTTGGAGTTCTGCGTCCAAGCTTGCCATTTCTTGCTCAGCAGAGCTTTGCTCTTCAAGCGCCATGTCTGACAGTTCTGGATCGGTCAGCATCTCTTGGGCAGTAGCCAAGTCTTGTTCACGTTCTTGGTAGCGTGCCCATCTTGAAGCCACCGCAATCACCTCAGTGTGCTCGCGCGATAGGGCCAAGAACTGGGTCATGTCTTGCATGATGTCTGCACGTGAAAGCAGAAAGTTCAGCTCTTCCACCCGTTGGGTGTAGCGGTCCAGCTGTTGTCTTAAAAAAGGCTTCATCAGCGCGCTTTGCGCAAAAAGAACTGCCTGATGGCCTCGCCAGCCCGCTCCCGGACTTCCGCATCGCTGGCCCGAAGCTCTGCCAAGGGGCCGTGCAACATTTTTTGAGCCAGTCCTTTAGATAAGGACTCGAGCACGGCCTCCAAAGGCTCCCCCTTAGCCAGCGCCTTGCGGGCTTTGGCCAGCTCGGTTTGACGCCATTCTTCGGTTTGCACCTGAAGTTGCTGTATAAGAGGAACCACGCCGGTAACGGGGTCACGCTGATCCAGCCAACTCACGAAGCTTTGTACGCCAGCGTCAATGATGGCCTCCGCTTTAGCCACTGCCGCTTGACGGTTGGCCTGGCCCGTTTGCACCACGCTGGCCAAATCGTCCACGGTGTAGAGGTACACGTCGGACAAATCTTTCACTTGGGGCTCAATGTCGCGCGGCACCGCCAAATCCACCATGAACATGGGCCGGTGGCGGCGCAGCTTAAGGGCTTTTTCAACCGCGCCCAAACCAATAAGGGGCAGGGTGCTTGCGGTGCAGCTGATGACGGCGTCAAACTCATGGAGGCGATTGGGTAAATCGGATAAGGGCATCACCTGGGCACCCAGCTGCGCGGCCAATTGTTCGCCTCGGTCAAGCGTGCGATTGGCAATGACCAAGCTTTTGGGGTGTTTGGCCGCAAAGTGGGTGGCGGCCAACTCAATCATGTCGCCTGCACCTACAAACAGCACCCGAATGTCTTGGATGTCTTCAAAAATTTGGCCTGCCAAGCGCACAGCTGCTGCAGCCATGCTGATGGAATGCGCCCCAATTTCGGTGGAGCTGCGCACCTCTTTGGCCACCGCAAAAGAACGTTGAAACAATTGGTTAAGGGTTTGGCCCAAAGCACCCGCTTCTTCGGCGGCGCGCACCGCGTCTTTGAACTGGCCCAGTATTTGGGGTTCGCCCAGCACCATAGAATCCAAGCCGCTGGCCACACGAAAAGCATGCCGCGCAGCCATGCTGCCTTCTAATGTGTAGGTGTGCGACTTTAAGGTTTCGCTCGACACCCCCCCGCTTTGCGCCAGCCAGTGCAACGTAGGGACAATTTCAAGCGCATCACTCGCGCAATAAATTTCAGTACGGTTGCAAGTGCTCAAAATGGCCGCTTCAGGCGGTTTGGAGAGCGCGCTTCGCAGGCCTTGCACGGCGGGTCCCATTTGGTCTAATGCAAAGGCAAAGCGCCCCCGCAAGTCGAGCGGAGCCGTGTGGTGATTGATGCCTAACGCCCAGACTGCCATGAGTGATTCTTTACCGAATTATAAAATTGCACAATGTTTGAAGCTTCAATCATCGATCTCAGCGCTTCCTTAAGTGATGCCATGGCCAGATCCTGTTTGCCATGAATCTGCTGGATCAGTTGGCGCATGTGCTTTATTTTGGGGCGCCTGCAGCTTTTTTGGCCTTGACCCTTCCAGCTTGCGCCAGACTGTTCAGAACGAGCCAACGAAAAACTGTGTCGTGGGCCACCCAAGCCTTGATGATTTTTCTAACAGCTTTGGGCGTATTGTGTGTTGGATGGTGGCAGCTCGGGTCCGACGGAAAAATGACCACCTACGTGACAATGGTGCTAACGGTTGCCAGCGTTCAATGGTTCATGAGCTGACTCTCTCGAGAACACATCCAGCCGGTCGCTGATGAGGCTCTTGACCCCCCAATCCAGCAGTTTTTGAGCCAACTCGAGTTCGTTGACGGTGTAGCTCATACAAGCCAAACCCGCCTGTAATGCTTCTTGGACTCGCACCTCCGTCCACATACTCCAGTGCCCAACGATAGCCCTGCACTCCAGCTTTTGGGCCTGGCTCAGCCAATTGGGGGCTGCTTGCGCCAACAACAATGCCCTGGGTAATTCCGGCGCAGCGTCTTGTGCGGCTGATAAAGCATCAAAGTCAAAAGAGCTTAAAAGGGGAAGGGTTTTAAGGTGCCGCGCTTGAGAGGACAGCATCTGTTTAGGGCGTTCACACTGAGTCCTCCAGTGGGCTCGCACGGCATTGGCCACGCCCTTTCCAGTTCTGGTGGATTCCCCGGGGTTGGGTTTGATTTCAAAATTCACCAAGACCTCGGGCTGCGACTGGGTACAAAAGCGCATCACTTGTGCTAAGTTGGGAATTCGGGCTTCAGCAAAGCCGGGTGAATGCCAACTTCCCGCATCGAGCCGCTGAAGTTCTGGCCAAGTCAGGGCATTTGCCGCATGGGGGTACCTTGTGGTGCGAAGCAGTAGATCGTCGTGCATCAAATAAGGTACGCCGTCTTTAGACAGCTTCACATCACACTCAAACATCCTGGAGCCCAAGGCCACGCCCATTTGAATGGCCTCCAGCGTATTTTCTGGTGCGCTAAGGCCTGCCCCGCGATGCGCGATCCATTGGGGGTAAGGCCAAGACTGATCTAGGGTCATCCCACATTATGTGAGGCTCACTTGGAGGGGCTGGGGTAACATCCATTGTTCAATGAACGCACCCCTCCATCCCCATTTGTTGGCCCGTCCGCCGCAAGCTCCGGAGTCTGACCACGAACGCATTCGTGAGATTCCCTACAACTACACCTCGTTTTCCGACCGCGAGATTGTGATTCGCCTGCTCGGCCGCCGTGCCTGGGAGGTGTTGAACCAGCTTCGGCAAGAGCGCCGTACCGGGCGATCTGCGCGCATGCTTTACGAGGTGCTGGGTGACATTTGGGTGGTGCAGCGTAACCCCTATTTGCAAGACGATTTGCTGGACAACCCCAAGCGACGGCAAATGTTGGTGGGCGCCTTGCAGCACCGATTGGGTGAAGTTGAAAAGCGCCGCACTCGCAGCGAGCCCTCGACAGATCAGGCTAGTGATCCCCTTGAATCCTCAGATCGCCAAGCCAAGCGTGACGCCCTGGTGGGCGAGCTGTTGCAAGCCGCCAGCTTGGCGGTTAAGCAATTCGATGCGTCTTTGCGCCAAACCGCTGATTTGCGTCGTAAAGCCATGCGTGTGTTGGGGCGGCTGACAGCCAAAGACAACGTCAAGTTTGATGCCCTCAGCCGTGTGTCACACGTCACCGACGCCACCGACTGGCGCGTGGAGTACCCCTTTGTGGTGCTCACTCCCGATACCGAAACCGAAATGGCGCGCTTGGTTCAGGGGTGTACCGAGCTGGATCTGACCATCATTCCGCGCGGCGGCGGTACCGGATACACCGGCGGAGCAGTGCCCTTGTCATGGAAAAGCGTGGTCATCAACACCGAAAAGCTCGAAGCCATGTCTGGGGTCGAAATGACCCAGCTGCCAGGCGTAGATCAGCCTGTGCCAACACTCTGGACAGAAGCCGGTGTGGTGACCCAGCGCGTGGCCGATGCGGCCGAGCGAGCCGATTTTGTGTTTGCGGTGGACCCTACATCGGCAGAAGCCTCGTGCATTGGCGGGAACATTGCCATGAATGCAGGTGGCAAAAAAGCCGTGCTTTGGGGCACTGCTTTGGACAATTTGGTGAGCTGGCGCATGGTGACGCCCGACGCCCAATGGCTAGAAGTGACCCGCATAGGTCACAACTTGGGCAAGATTCACGATGCAGACATGGCCAGCTTTGAGCTCAAGTACTTCAAGGCCGATGGCACCACCCATTTGCGTACCGAGCACTTGGATATTTCGGGTGCCAGTTTTCGCAAAACCGGCTTGGGTAAAGACGTCACCGACAAATTTTTAAGTGGCCTGCCCGGCATTCAAAAAGAAGGCTGTGACGGCCTGATCACCAGCGCGCGCTGGGTGTTGCACCGTATGCCCACCCATACGCGCACCGTGTGCCTCGAGTTTTTTGGTCACCCGCGAGATGCAGTGCCCAGCATTGTGGAAATCAAAGATTACATGTTTGCCTTGGCCAAATCGGCGGGTGAACAGCCCAAGGTGTTGCTGGCCGGTTTGGAGCACCTTGACGACCGCTACTTGCGCGCCGTGGGCTACGCCACCAAGAGCAAACGCGGTGGTTTGCCCAAAATGGTGCTCATTGGCGACATTGCGGGTGACGACCCCGACGCCGTGGCCAAAGCCACCTCAGAGGTGGTGCGCATTGCCAACTCGCGCAGCGGTGAAGGCTTTATTGCCGTCAACCCCGATGCGCGTAAAAAATTCTGGCTCGACCGCAAGCGCACCGCGGCCATTTCTAGGCACACCAACGCCTTCAAAATCAATGAAGACGTGGTGATTCCGCTGCACCGCATGGCCGAATACACCGATGGCATTGACCGCATCAACATCGAACTGAGCCTGCACAACAAACTGCGTTTGTGCGCCGAGTTGGAGGCGTTCTTCAAGCGTGTTGATTTGGTCAAGCTGCTGGATTTGTCGCGCCAAGATGACGGCAGCCATGTGTCCTCGGGGGACTTGCTGGACGAGCGCTTGGTGTTGGCCCAGAGCTTGGTGCAGCAGGTGCAGGCTCAGTGGCAAGACTGGCTCAACCGCATTGATGAACTCTTCAGCCCCCTGCAAGACCACACTTTGCGCGCCAGCTGGAAGCTGCAGCTGCTCAAGCCGCTGGATGATGTGTTTACGGGCAGTGCGTTTGAGCCTTTGATGTTGGAGGTCAAGGCCATACACCAGCGTGTGCTCAAGGGCAAGGTTTGGATCGCCCTGCACATGCACGCCGGTGACGGTAATGTGCACACCAACATCCCTGTCAACAGCGACGACTACGACATGCTGCAAATGGCGCATGGCGCGGTCAAGCGCATCATGGCCTTGGCTCGGTCTTTAGATGGCGTCATTTCGGGCGAACACGGCATTGGCATTACCAAGCTCGAGTTTTTGAGCGACGCAGAGTTGCAGCCCTTTTCAGACTACAAAATGCGCGTGGACCCCAAGGGATACTTCAACCGCGGTAAGTTGATGCGCGCCACACAAGAGGTTGGCCAAGTCGCAGGGCATGAAGCCAGCCGCTCGGCCGACCTCACCCAAGCCTACACCCCCAGTTTTGGCCTTATGGGGCATGAATCCCTCATCATGCAGCAGTCTGACATTGGCAACATTGCCGACAGCATCAAAGACTGTTTGCGTTGTGGCAAGTGCAAACCAGTGTGCGCCACCCATGTGCCACGTGCTAATTTGCTCTACAGCCCGCGCAATAAAATTTTGGCCACCTCTTTGCTGATTGAAGCCTTTTTGTACGAAGAACAAACCCGCCGTGGGGTGAGCATCAAACATTGGCAGGAGTTTGAAGACGTGGCCGACCACTGCACGGTGTGCCACAAATGCGAAGCGCCTTGCCCAGTCAAAATAGACTTTGGCGATGTCACCATGGCCATGCGCAACTTGCTGCGCAAAATGGGACAAAAGTCGTTCAGGCCCGGCCAAGCGGTCGCAATGGCTTTTTTAAATGCCACCAACCCACAAGCCATCAAGCTCATGCGCAGTGCTATGGTGGATGTGGGTTTTAAAGCCCAACGCTTAGCGAACGACCTGTTCGCACGTTTGGCGCGCCGCCAAACCCTGCAACCACCCGCCACTTTAGGGCCAGCACCCATCAAAGAGCAGGTGATTCACTTCATCAACAAAAAAATGCCTGCGGGCTTGCCCAATAAAACGGCGCGCGCATTGTTGGATATTGAAGATGCCAACTACGTGCCCATCATCCGCAACCCCGTCACGACCGCTTCGGACTCTGAGGCCGTGTTTTACTTTCCGGGATGCGGGTCAGAGCGGCTCTTTAGCCAAGTGGGCTTGGCCACCCAAGCCATGCTGTGGCACAGCGGCGTCCAAACGGTGCTGCCGCCTGGTTATTTGTGTTGCGGCTATCCGCAGCGCGGATCGGGCCAGCAAGACAAGGCCGATCAAATCATCACCGACAACCGCGTGTTGTTCCACCGCGTGGCCAACACCCTGAACTATCTGGACATCAAAACCGTGGTGGTGAGTTGTGGCACCTGTTACGACCAGTTGCAAGGCTACAAGTTTGAAGACATTTTTCCAGGCAGCCGTATTGTGGACATCCATGAATTTTTGCTGGAAAAAGGCGTTGTTTTAGATGCCACCACAGGTCAAGGCGCTTATTTGTTTCACGACCCTTGCCACAGCCCCATGAAGCTGCAGGAGCCCATGAAAACTGTGAAGTCTTTACTGGGTGACAACGTGCTCAAAAGCGAGCGTTGCTGCGGCGAGTCGGGTACCTTGGGCGTGACCCGCCCCGACATTTCTACCCAGGTGCGTTTTCGCAAAGAAGCCGAGTTGCTCAAGGGGGCCGAGGCGCTTCGCGCCCAGACTTCAGAACCTCTAGAAAACATCAAAATTCTCACCAGTTGCCCAAGCTGTTTACAGGGCCTTTCGCGCTATGGCAACGACCTGAACAATGGCTTGCTGGAGGCCGACTACATCGTGGTAGAAATGGCGCGCCGCATTTGGGGCGAAAACTGGATGCCTGAGTACATTGCCCAAGCCAATTCCGGTGGTATCGAGCGGGTCTTGGTTTGACACTGGGCGGCAACTCTTGTCCCCTGTGCCAGACCATGGGTGGCTTGCTGGTGGTGCGCACCGAACGTTTTCGGGTGGTGCGGGTGCAGGATGCCCAATTTCCAGCCTATTACCGCCTGATCTGGAACGAGCATGTGCCCGAGTGGACCGATTTACCCCCGCTGCACCGAGGCGAATGCATGCATGCCGTGGCCGCAATCGAAACTGTTTTGCGCTCTCAACTACAGCCCACCAAGGTCAACTTGGCTTCCTTTGGCAACGTGGTGCCGCACCTTCACTGGCACGCGATGGCCAGATTCGACTGGGACACTCACTTTCCAGAACCGTATTGGGGCAAACCGCAACGACCCGCTCACGATGCCAAGCTTCAAGATTTGACAGACCAAATGCCTGAAGTTGATGCAGCTTTGGCTTTGGCGATTTAATTTATCCTGACGGTTTCACACAAGGACCAATTTCATGGCTGGCTTAAAACAAGGCTCCCCGACGCCCACCAACATCACACTGCATGGCGCCTCTAAAGTGCTGCAAATCAGTTTTTCGGACGGCGCAGAGTTTCGAATTCCGTTTGAGCTGATGCGTGTGTATTCACCTTCGGCAGAAGTGCAGGGCCATGGGCCCGGGCAAGAGGTGTTGCAAACCGGCAAGCGGGCGGTGAGCATTGTCCAGCTGGAGTCGGTAGGTCACTATGCGGTGCAACCTACGTTTTCAGACGGGCATGAAAGTGGCATTTTTTCTTGGACGTATCTTTACCATTTGGGCTCCGAACAAGACAAGCTTTGGGCAGATTACGAGACCCGTTTGCAAGCAGCGGGCATGGGGCGGGACGACCCCATGCCCCAAAATGCAAGCCACAGCTGCTCCACTCATTGATGCCATGACTCAAACCCATTTTGGTTTTCAGACCGTAGACGCTGCCGAAAAAGCGCGGCGTGTGCGCGGTGTTTTTGACTCTGTAGCTGGCAACTACGACCTCATGAACGACCTCATGTCTTTGGGTTTGCACAGAGTATGGAAGGCCTACACCGTGGCGCTGGCTGGTCTTAAGCTCGGCGATAGGGTGTTGGATATTGCGGGGGGAACCGGCGATTTGGCTCAGGCTTTTGCCAAACGCGTGGGGTCCGCCGGGCAGGTGGTGCACACCGACATCAATGCCGCCATGCTCAGCACTGGCCGCAACCGCTTGCTGGATGAGGGTGTGGCTTTGCCTACCGTGGTGTGTGATGCAGAACACTTGCCGTTTCCTGACCAATTTTTTGATGTGGTGAGCGTTGCGTTTGGCTTGCGCAACATGACGCACAAAGACCTAGCCCTAAAAGAAATGTGCCGTGTGCTCAAGCCCAAGGGCAAGCTGTTGGTACTGGAGTTTTCTAAAGTGGCACCACCATTAGAAAAAATGTACGACTGGTACTCCTTTAAGGTGTTGCCCCGCTTGGGGCAATGGATTGCCAAAGATGCTGCAAGCTACCAGTACTTGGCTGAGTCCATTCGCATGCATCCTAATCAAGAAGAGCTGAAGCAGATGATGCATACCGCTGGCTTTGGCCATGTAGATGTGCACAACTTGAGTGCGGGTGTGGTGGCCTTGCATTTGGGCATCAAGTGCTAAGCCCCTACTGAAAGTAGCCCAATACCAACCACAGCGCACCAAAAAGGCGTACTATTTTGGAGTCAGCTAGATCAATTGGAGATTTTATGAAATCGTTTCTCAGGATTTTTACTTTGGCTCTGACCTTAGCCCTCATGTTGGGAGCTGGTCACGTTCAAGCCAAACGCATGGGCGGCGGCCAGTCGGCTGGCAAACAATCTAACAACGTGAACCAGCAAGCTGCCCCTGCGCAAAGCGCACCAGCTGCGGCCAAACCTGCACCTGCAGCCCCACCAGCTGCCGCTCCTGCACCCCGTAGGCCATGGGGTGCCATGTTGGGCGGTTTGGCCGCTGGTTTGGGCTTGGCTTGGTTGGCCAGCTCTTTAGGTTTGGGTGCTGAATTCGGTGAATTTTTAATGTTTGCGCTGTTGGCCTTGGTGATCATGGTGGCCATTGGGTGGTTCATGCGTCGCCGCGCGATGCAAAACCAGCCTCAAAACCAGACCCCCTATGCCTACCAAGGGGCCAATGCTGGCGCGGCCGACACCCTGCAACCCGGCTACCGGCCCGAAAACGTGGGTAACGACGCCTCTGCCCGCCCCTGGGAGCGTAACCAAGCCTCATTTGAAACCTCCGGTTACAACGCCCGTCCGCAAAGCAGCCAAGGTATCGTTATTGGTTCCGGTTTGGCCACGCCATCTTCCACTTGGTCAATTCCCGAAGGTTTTGACACCGAAGGCTTTGTGGCAGCTGCCAAAGTCAATTTTGTGGACATGCAGGCCGCTTGGGACAAAGCCGATTTGGTTACCCTGCGCGCCATGATGACCGACACCATGCTGGAAGAAATGCGCCAGCAACTGGCCGACCGCGAATCTCACACGGGTGGCGTCTTGAACCACACCGATGTGGTCATGATCGATGCCAAATTGTTGGGTATTGAAGACTTAGGCAACGATTACATGGCCAGCGTGGAGTTCTCCGGCATGATCCGCGAAGAACCCTCTGCCGGCCCTAGCCCTTTCCGCGAAGTCTGGAATTTGGTCAAACCAAAGGCCGGTAACGGCGGTTGGTTGGTGGCTGGCGTTCAGGCGCTGCAATAAGCAAATTGCATGAATAATCGGGGGCTATGAACATCAAGCCCCCGATGTCGTTTGTAGACGACGTATTTTTTTCTATAACCCGACAATTTCAACCGCCCGCCTGGGCCACGATAGAGGTTCAACGGCGCTTGGTGTTGCTGGTCAACCACGTGCTGATGCAAGAGCCCGAAGCTATGAACCGCTTGGCGCGCCAAAAAGGCCGTTGCGTGGTGGTGCAGTGGAATCAGTGGTCTTTTGCGGTGCGCATCACGCCAGCTGGTTTGTTGGATGTGCTGCCTTCATCTGAATTGCACACCCCGGGCGCAGGGGATTTGATGTTGTGGATCACCGAAACCTCGCCGAGTAGCCTCGTGCAAGCTCTCATGACCGGCCAAAAGCCGCCTGTGCGTATTGAAGGTGATGTGCAACTGGCCGCTGACATCAACTGGCTGTTTGACCATGTGCGCTGGGATATTGAAGAAGATGTGGCCAAGCTTTTGGGCGACGCGCCAGCTTATGCCTTGGGTCAGGCGGTGCGCCGTGCCCAAGCGGCCGTGCTGCAGCTTATGGGCCGGATCAAAGGCTCAAACCATTCATGAGCAAACTGTTGCGAGGCGTTTTCATCCTCTGGGTGGTGTTTCGCTTCGGCTTAGATGAGCTGCTGCTCAGCAGTTTCAAGCACCCCAGTCTGAGGTTGCTCACGCGGATCCTGACCTTAGGACGCAGCTTTGGTGCACCGCGCGGCCAGCGTTTAAGAGAAGCTTTAGAAGCCCTGGGTCCTATTTTTGTGAAATTTGGGCAAGTGCTTTCTACCCGCCGCGACCTGTTGCCCCCCGACATTGCTGAAGAGCTGGCTCGCCTGCAAGATCGCGTGCCGCCCTTTTCGTCCGAAGTGGCCGTGGCCACCATTGAGCGGGCGTTTGGTAAAAAAGTGGACGACATATTCAGTGCCTTTGAGCGCACCCCAGTTGCCAGCGCCTCTATCGCCCAAGTGCACTTTGCCCGCCTTAAAACCCGTGAGGGCGTAGAGCGAGATGTAGCCGTTAAGGTGCTTCGCCCAGGAATGTTAGGGGCCATTGAGAAAGACTTGCGCCTCTTGCGCATGATGGCGTCTTGGTTAGACGCATTGTCTGCCGATGGCAAACGCTTGAAGCCTCGTGAAGTGGTGGCAGAGTTTGACAAATACCTTCACGATGAACTGGACTTGGTACGCGAAGCTTCCAGTGCGGCCCAGTTGCGGCGCAACATGGCAGGCCTAAATTTGGTCATGATTCCTGAAATGTTTTGGGACTACTGCCACAATGAAGTCATTGTGATGGAGCGTATGAACGGTGTTCCCATAAGCCAAACAGACCGGCTAAGGGCTGCGGGCGTGGACATGAAAAAGTTGGCACGCGATGGCGTCACCATCTTCTTCACCCAAGTGTTTCGCGATGGGTTTTTCCATGCCGACATGCACCCCGGCAACATCCAGGTCAGCATTGAGCCCTCTTCTTTGGGGCGCTACATCTCCTTGGACTTTGGCATTGTGGGGACTCTCACCGAGTACGACAAAGAGTATTTGGCCCAAAACTTCACGGCTTTTTTCAGGCGCGACTACAAGCGGGTGGCCGAGCTGCATATTGAGTCGGGGTGGGTGCCAGCCAACACCCGTGTCGACGAGCTTGAGGCCGCGGTGCGCGCCGTGTGCGAGCCCTATTTTGATCGGCCCTTAAAAGAAATTTCGCTGGGTATGGTGCTGATGCGTTTGTTTCAAACCTCGCGCCGCTTCCAAGTCGAAATTCAGCCGCAATTGGTGCTTTTGCAAAAAACGCTGCTCAATATTGAAGGCTTGGGCCGTGAGCTTGATCCCGATTTGGATTTGTGGAGCACCGCTAAACCGTTTTTGGAAAAGTGGATGTCCAGCCAAATTGGGCCCCGCAAGCTTTGGGATGAGTTGCTCAACCAAGCGCCCCGTTACGCCAAGATGTTGCCGGAGTTGCCCCGCTTGCTTCACGACTACCTGCAACAGGGCCACGACCCTCACAAACACCAGTTGCAAGAGCTATTGGCTGAGCAGCGCAAAACCAACCGTTACTTGCAGGGCTTGGTGTACGTCGGAGCAGGTTTCGCTTTGGGTGTTGTAGCCGTACAGTTGTTTTTTAATGTGTCGTTCAGCTATTTGTAGCGAACGGGGCAGCTCCAAGTTCAAACGGAGGATCAAGTGCTGTTGACTCTGGTGTTTTTGTATTTGCTGGTCACGATTGCCATAGGTCTGGTGGCTGCAAGGCGTGTCAAAAACTCATCTGACTTTGCGGTGGCGGGGCGGCAGCTGCCCCTCATCATGATCGTCACCACTACCTTTGCCACTTGGTTTGGCTCTGAGACCGTGCTGGGTATTCCCGCCAAATTTGTCAACGGCGGTTTGGGAAATGTGGTGGAAGACCCATTTGGCTCGGCGACTTGTCTGATACTGGTGGGCGTGTTTTTTGCGGCGCGTTTGTACCGCATGAACCTGCTGACCATCAGCGACTTCTTTCGCGAGCGTTTTGGTCGAGGCGTTGAAACCGTGTGTTCCATCATCATCATGTTGAGCTACTTGGGTTGGGTGTCGGCCCAAGCCACCGCTCTAGGGTTGGTGTTCAACCTCTTGTCAGGGGACGTGATTTCTGTGCCTGTGGGCATGGTGATTGGCGTGGTCTCGATCTTGGCTTACACGCTGTTTGGCGGTATGTGGTCCGTGGCCATTACCGATTTCATGCAAATGATCATTTTGGTGGTGGGCTTAAGTGTTCTGGCGGTGTTTGCCAGCGATATGGCTGGTGGTGCGGGGAAGGTTTTAGAGCTGGCTTCCAGCCGAGATTTGTTCAACTTTTGGCCTGAGCCCAGTTTGAAGGATGTGCTGTTTTTTATTGCCGCAGCCATCACCATCATGTTGGGCTCCATTCCTCAGCAAGATGTGTTCCAGCGCGTCATGTCGGCCGACAGCGAGCGCTCGGCCACCCGCGGCCCCATCATCGGCGGTCTTTGTTACGGCTTGTTTGCTTTTGTACCCATGTTTTTAGTGACCAGTGCGCTCATCATCATGCCCGAGCGAACTCAAGAGTTGTTGGCAGACGACCCGCAAAAAGTATTGCCCACTTTGGTAATGGAAAAAATGCCCTTTGTGATGCAGGTGCTGTTTTTTGGAGCCTTGTTGTCCGCCATCAAATCTTGCGCGTCGGCCACTTTGCTGGCACCAAGCGTCACGTTTGTGGAAAACATCTGGCGTCCTTGGCGGCCGCACATGAGCGACCGCCAAGAGTTGCTCACCATGCGAATCACCGTGGGCGTGTTCAGCGTCTTGGTTTTGGCCTACGCCATTCAAATGCAAGGCACCTCTATTTATGAAATGGTTTCCAGTGCCTACCAGGTCACCTTGGTGGGTGCATTTGTGCCCTTGGTGTGCGGCTTGTATTGGCGCCGTGCCACCACCCAGGGCGCGGTATTTTCCATCGTGTGGGGTGTGTTGACTTGGGGTGTGCTGCTGCTCACCCCCGCCGGAGAGGAATTTCCCGCCCAATTGGCCGGTCTGCTGGCTGCGGGCTTGGGCATGGTGGTGGGCTCTTTGGCGCCCCAGTTCATGGCCAATGCGCATGGCAGCCACCACCGTTTGGCCGGTATGGAGCCCTTGAAATAGCCCCCGAAGCCTATAATTTATGGTTTTGCTTCAACAACGTCTGCCCTGTCATGCCCATTTATGCCTACAAGTGTGAATCCTGTGGATTCGCCAAAGATGTTTTGCAAAAAATCTCTGACCCCTTGCTCACCCAGTGTCCCACCTGTAAGCAAGAAACTTTCCAAAAGCAACTCACTGCCGCGGGCTTTCAGCTCAAAGGCTCTGGTTGGTATGTGACCGATTTTCGAGACGGCAACAAAGGTGCGGGTTCTGCAGACGCCAAAGAAGGGTCTGCAGCCTCTGAAGCTGGCGGAACCGATTCGGGCAAACCTGCAGGCGCTGATGGAGCCGCTGACGGCGCCAAATCAGAGGCTAAATCTGAAACCAAGGGTGAATCTAAGGCTGAGCCTAAGTCGGCCTCAAGTACCGAATCCAAAGCCGCCACCCCTGCGCCCAAGTCAGACTCTGGTTCAAGCGCTGGCTCTGGTAAGACCACCAGCTGACTCTTGCCTTCACCTCTAAAAGGACGTTTTTTATGAGCAAGCTACGTAAATGGTTGTTTTCCGGCTTGCTGGTGCTGGTGCCCCTGATCATCACCTTGTGGGTGATCGAATGGGTGGTGTCCACCTTAGACAAATCGCTGGCCATATTGCCCAAAGCTTGGCAGCCCGATCAGTACCTTGGCTTGCACATTCCGGGCTTGGGCGTGGTGTTTGCCTTGGTAGTGGTCTTGACCATTGGGGCTTTGGCGTCTAACTTTATTGGCCGGCAGTTGGTCACGTGGTGGCACGCTTTATTGCACCGTATTCCGGTGGTGCGCTCCATTTACTCTGGTGTGAAGCAGGTGTCGGACACCTTGTTTTCTGAAAAAGGCAATGCCTTTCGCAAAGCCGTCTTGGTGCAATTTCCACGCGAGGGCATGTGGACCATTGGTTTTTTAACGGGTAAGCCCGGTGGCGAGCTGGTGCAACACCTCGGAAGCGAGCACATCAGCCTTTACGTGCCCACCACGCCCAACCCCACAGGGGGTTATTTTGTGATGGTTAAGGCGTCAGACTGCATAGAGCTGGATATGAGCGTGGACGAGGCGCTTACTTATGTGGTTTCAATGGGTGTGATTGTCCCGGGGGCACACGGACCTTCAGCCCAAGCGGCAACTCCAAATACCTTGAGCTAAACCCCAGATCCTTATTTTCAAATTCTCACGAAAGAAGTCTCATGTCCATGCGTTCTCACTACTGCGGTTTGGTCAACGAAACGCTGCTGGGTCAAGAGGTCAGTCTGTGCGGCTGGGTCAACCGACGGCGCGACCACGGCGGCGTAATCTTCATCGACTTGCGCGACCGTGAAGGCTATGTTCAAGTGGTGTGTGACCCCGACCGCGCCGACATGTTCAAGGTGGCCGAAGACATTCGCAATGAATTTTGTGTGCAAATCAAGGGCTTGGTGCGTGCACGGCCTGAAGGCACTACCAACGACGCGCTCAAAAGCGGCAAAGTAGAGGTCTTGTGCCACGAACTGCAAGTGCTCAACCCATCCGTTACGCCACCTTTTCAGCTGGATGACGAGCACTTGTCTGAAACCACACGCCTGACTCACCGGGTATTGGACCTGCGCCGTCCTTATATGCAAAACAACCTCATGTTGCGCTACCGCGTGGCGATGGAGGTGCGTAAATTTTTAGATGCCCACGGGTTTATAGACATTGAAACGCCCATGCTCACCAAAAGCACGCCCGAAGGCGCGCGCGACTACTTGGTGCCCAGCCGTGTGCACGACGGTCATTTTTTTGCGCTGCCCCAAAGTCCTCAACTCTTCAAGCAACTCTTGATGGTGGCCGGTTACGACCGTTATTACCAAATCACCAAATGCTTCCGTGACGAAGACTTGCGCGCCGACCGCCAGCCCGAATTCACCCAAATCGATATTGAAACCTCGTTCTTGGGCGAGCAAGATATTCGCGACATGTTCCAAGGCATGATCAAGTCGGTTTTTTTAAATGTGCTCAATATCGAGCTTGGAGATTTTCCCGTCATGGCCTATGCCGAAGCCATGCACCGCTTTGGCTCTGACAAGCCAGACCTGCGCGTCAAGCTGGAGTTTGCAGAGTTGACCGATGTGATGGGCGATGTGGACTTTAAAGTGTTCTCGTCCCCCGCCCTCATGAAGGGTGGCCGAGTGGTGGCGCTGCGCATTCCCGGCGGTGGCGAGATGAGCCGCGGCGAAATTGACGGCTATACCGAGTTTGTCAAAATTTACGGAGCCAAAGGCTTGGCTTGGATCAAGGTCAATGAGGCTGCCAAGGGCCGCGATGGATTACAGTCGCCCATCGTCAAAAACCTGCACGATAAGGCCATTTCCGAAATTTTGAGCCGCACCGGCGCCCAAGACGGTGATCTGATTTTCTTTGGCGCGGACAAAGCCAAGGTAGTTAACGACGCCATTGGCGCTTTGCGCCTCAAGATTGGCCATAGTGAGTTTGGTAAACAGCACGGTCTGTTTGAGTCCGCATGGCGCCCAATGTGGGTGGTGGACTTTCCTATGTTTGAGTTTGATGAAGACGAAAACCGATGGAGCGCGGTGCACCACCCCTTTACCGCGCCTAAAGACGGCCATGAAGACTGGATGGAAACTGCCCCCGAAAAATGCATTGCCAAGGGCTACGACATGGTGCTCAACGGCTGGGAAATTGGTGGCGGTTCGGTGCGTATCCACCGTGCTGAAGTACAAAAGAAAGTGTTTGACGCCCTCAAAATCTCACCTGAAGACGCACAACACAAGTTTGGCTTTTTGCTCGACGCGTTGCAGTACGGCGCGCCACCCCATGGTGGTTTGGCGTTCGGTTTAGACCGCATCGTCACCCTGATGACCGGCGCAGAGTCCATTCGTGACGTCATTGCCTTCCCCAAAACCCAGCGGGCTCAATGTTTGTTAACCCAAGCCCCAAGCCCTGTGGATGAAAAGCAGTTGCGCGAACTGCACATTCGTTTGCGTAACTCGGATGCTCTTAAGGTCGTGTAACTTTCGTTCACGCTTTTTTGGTGGTCTGAAATAAAGCTCAGTAGTCAAATGCTCGGTTAATCCATTGGCCGAATCCATTTTGGACCACCCAAATTTACCGCCCGCCCTCTCCCACCAAGGCATAAGGTGCCCAAAAAGCCGGGTGGGCAAAGCGTTTGTCTTTCATGGTTTGGAGCATGGCTTGGCGTAAGGCCTCGGCGCGGCGCATGTCGGGGTGGGTTTTGTAGGCTTCAAAGGTTCGGGTGGTGAGCAGCATGGCGCTTTCAGACTCCACAGACCAATGCGTGACCAGTAAGCTGCGGCTGCCTGCGTAAAAAAAGCCACGCGCCAAACCGCTCAAGGCTTCTTGGGCTTTTCCGTCCGCACCGGCCGTGTTGCAAGCCGACAGCACCACCCAGTCGGCGTTGAGCTTCAAGCTCAGCACATCTTCCAGCGTGAGCAGGGGTGAATCTGCTGGGTTGGATGTCACCGCCATGGCCAAGGCGGGTTGGTTCAGATTGGGCAAGTCGCCAGCCAATAAGCCGTGAGTGGCAAATACCACCACCTGTTTTTGGGCCAACTGGCCTGAGTGGCTGTGTTGCAACACGGAGTTTCGGGTGGCTTTGGCCCCTAAAAACAAATCCTGATCGGGCAGGCTGTCCATAATTTGTGCCAACTTTAATACTTCGTCCCTCGTTTCGGGCAGGGGAGCCAATTGGGCGTAGTCCACAAAATTCATCACACCTGTTTCTAGGCCGCCTTGGGGGAGTGTGCGGGGTTCCAAAACTGACCTAACCGCTTGAGCCGCGCGCACTTGCGCGCTACCGTTGGTGTTGACGGCCAATTGCTTGGCTTCAAACACGGGGTCGCCCCAAGCCACCAATGGGCGAGAGGTGACGGGCACCTTACCAAACCGCTTTAAGGCCAGCCAGCCACTGGCCGTGGGCACATGGCTGACGGCCATGTCTTGTATGAGGAAGTGCGGCGCCGTTTTAGGCGGGTAGGGGGCACGCACCAACACCGCCAAAGGCAGTTTCGCCAAGGGGCCAGAGGTGGCCAAAATCAAATGCTTTTTACCCGCCAACATTTTTTCTAGTGGGCCCAGAACGCCGTTGTAAATTTGGTGTGAACCTGCTGCATCAAATGCGGGCGCTTGGTTGCCGTATCCAGCCACGTCTAAGGTCTGGCGCACTCGGTCTACCAGCGCGTTGATTTGTTTGTCGCCCAGAGACCAGCGGTGGAAATGGATCTCGCCCTGGGCGTTCAATCCCCACACAAACGTCTCACCATCCATAGGCAACACAGATACAAAAATTTCGTCCGGTTTGAGTTGCTGGGCAATATCTGAGGGTGCTGGAGAGCGTGGCTGTATGAGCTGAAAGTAATCCGGAAACCGTTTGGCAATGTCTTCTTTGTAGGTGCGGCGCTGTGCTTCCAGTTCACGCAGCCTGACGCGCATTTGTTCCACCACTTGTGGGGTGATGCGGCGCGCATCTCCTTCGCCACTTTGGCCGGACAAGTAAGACAACAAGCTCGTCATTTCGCCTTTGGCGTCTTGCTCTTTTCGGATGATGTCCGACAGGCCGGGCACATCAATGCCTGAGCGCACGGCGGCATCGCTCAGAGCCTGCTGCACTGATGAGGCATTCAGGTAATCTGCCAGCTCAAAAATAGTTTCTGCATCTTTGGGGTTTTGAGATGCGGTTTTAGACAAAAGCTGCAAGTAGGTTTGAAACACAAACCGCTTGGCCGCTTTTTGAAACGCGGTTTCGGCAAAGTCGCCTGTGAGCACTTCAGGCGCAGTGATGTTGCGCATGGCTTGCTCAAACTGCGGCTTAGCCAAAGCAGGCTGCCCAGAGAGGCTCAAAGCCGAGGCCAAAAGACCGCCGGCAACAGCTGTTTGGTAATGGTTCTCGCCAAAATTTTGGACATGCCACTTGAAGGTGGGCTCCAAATATTTCAGGGCGTCGGTGGCTTTTTGGTTGTTCATGTAGACCAAGCTGCGCACAAAGGTTTGGCGCGACTGTGCCGATTGCGTTTTAAGCTTGGAAACCTCTTGGTCCACCAGATCAAACTGGTCGAGAGCTTCTTTCCATTTGCCCGCAATCGTTAATGAAAGCGAGATTTTGTTGTTGGCAAACACCCAATTAAATGAGCCTGGTTTGTAACCTTGGGCATTCAGCAAGGCCAAGCTTTTTTCTGCATATGATTTGGCTTCATCTGGGCTGTTCATCGCATTGCGAATGTCTGCATAACGGTTGAACACGCCAATCAGTTGGTTGTCGCTGAACTTAAATTCTTTGGCCAAACGGTAAGCCTCCCTCAGGCTCCACTCTGCATTGGCGTATTGACCTGCCGCCATTTGGGTCAAGGCCAAAATGTTGTGGCAGTAAATCAAATAATTTTTGGCAAATTGTTTTTGACGCTCGTCCGCTTGAGCATCGTTTTTCATCATCTCTTTGCCCTTACGGATGGAGAGTTCGGAACTTTGAACCGACTCGACCCAGCGAGACGTGCGCCACAGGTACAGTGCTTTGATGTTGTGAAACTCCATCTCGGCCCGAGACATCCAAAACTGGTTGGGTCCCCGTAACGGCACATTGCGCCACTCTTCTTTGATGATTTTTTCAGCCTGATCCAGCAACTTACCTGCTTCTTTTAGGTTGCTGTCGTCTATGTAGTTGTTGGCCAAGGTGATGCGAATTCGGGCAGCAGAGGGCGGGAACTTCATCACCTCTATCAACTCTTTGCCTATGGCGTAGGCCTCTGCGCGCTTTTCGGTACCTGCCAAATAATCACGCAGCGTCCATTTGCCATCGTTACTGGTTTGGGCCCATTCGCGCAACACTTCTTCGCGTTTGACTATGTCTCCCAAGCGCCAAGCCGCGTTGTCTTTGAGCTTGTAGAGATCTTCCTTGGTTTGGTTTAGGCCGTTGGGGTCGATGGGGCGGCTCAGAATTTCACGCAGCCGAGCCACTTCTTCGGCGGGCAATTGCAAGGTTTCTGATGCCTCGGTTTGTGCGTAAACAGCAGGGGTTATAAGAAGGGTGAGGCCTAATATCAAGACCGAGACCGCCGCCACGACTGCCAGTACCTTGGCCAGCAGATGTGCAAAGAACTGGGCTAAGACCAGCTTATGACGTTGCAACAAACGGGTGCTCCTATTTGAGATCTAGTTGACCTCAAAC
>CAMAXR010000011.1 GCA_945862195.1 Hylemonella gracilis | reverse complement strand
CCGTTTCCTATGTCGATTTTTGACAACATTGCGTTTGGCATCAAGTTGTTTGAGTCTCTCAATCAAGCCGACATGAATGAGCGAGTTGAATGGGCGTTGCGCAAAGCTGCCTTGTGGAATGAAGTGAAAGACAAACTTCAACAGAGCGGATCCAGTTTGTCTGGCGGTCAACAGCAGCGTTTGTGTATTGCACGCGGCATTGCGATCAAGCCAGAAGTTATTCTTCTGGATGAGCCTTGCTCTGCCTTGGACCCCATCTCCACCGCAAAAATTGAAGAGCTGATTACGGAGCTCAAAGACGATTACACCGTGATGATCGTGACCCACAACATGCAGCAAGCTGCACGTTGCAGCGACTACACCGCTTACATGTACTTAGGCGACCTGATGGAATTTGGCGCCACTGAGCAGATGTTCTTCAAGCCGACCCGCAAAGAAACCGAAGACTACATCACAGGTCGTTTCGGCTAATTTTTTGGCTGATCCATGCCGGATAAGCACCTTTCCACGCAGTTTGACAGTGAGCTCAATGCCATCTCCTCACGGGTGATGGAGTTGGGCGGCCTGATTGAGTCGCAGGTTCAGCAGTCCATCACTGCGCTCTCGCATTTCAATTCAGATGCGGCCAGCGCTGTGATTGTGGCTGAAACGCGCGTCAACGAAATGGAAGTGGCCATCGACCATGAGATCTCTTCCATCATTGCCAGGCGGCAACCCGCTGCCAATGATTTAAGACTCTTGATTGCCATGTCCAAGGCCACAGCCAACTTGGAACGTGCTGGAGATGAGGCCGACAAAATGGCACGTATGGTGCTGTCGATTGTGCAAAGCGGAAAGTCTCGTTTGTTGCCCGCTGCTGAGCTCAGAACAGCCTCTGAATTGGCGGCTGGTTTGATGCGAAAGTCTCTAGATGCCTTTGCCAGACTGGACACCACAGCGGCTTTGTCTATTTTGAAAGAAGACAACCTGATTGACAAAGAGTTTGACAAATGCATGCGTTTGTTGATCACTTACATGATGGAAGACCCCCGCATGATTTCTCCCAGCCTAGACCTGTTGTTCTTGGCCAAGTCCATAGAGCGTGTGGGTGATCATGCTAAAAATATTGCTGAACTGATCATTTATGTCGTCAAGGGGGCGGATGTTCGTCATTTGCCAATAGAGCAAATAGAAGCCTTAGTGAAGTGACCTAGCGAGATGAAGCACCAACCCGCCGTTTTAATTGTTGAAGACGAGTCGTCTATTGCCGAGTTGATTGCGGTCAACCTCAGGCACAACGGCTTTAGGCCTATATGGGCTATGGATGGCGATACCGCGCAGTGCGAAATTGACGCCTTGTTGCCTGATGTGATTTTGTTGGACTGGATGCTCCCTGGCGAAAGCGGCTTGGCTTTGGCCAAGCGCTGGCGCCACCACCCTAGGACCAAAGAAATCCCGATCATCATGTTGACGGCACGAGGCGATGAGGCTGACCGTGTTGCCGGTTTAGATGCCGGCGCCGATGACTACATGGCCAAGCCTTTCTCAACCAAAGAAATGTTGGCCCGCATCCGTGCGGTGCTGCGCAGGCGTGCACCCGAGCAAGCGGGCGGCAAAGTTTCTGTGGGCTGCTTGAGCCTAGATGCTTCTACGCACCGCGTGTTGCATAACGATCAACCTTTGCGTTTGGGCCCAACAGAGTTCAAGCTTTTGCAGTACCTCATGACCCACGCCGAACGTGTGCACAGCCGTGGTCAGCTGTTAGACAAGGTGTGGGGCGACCATGTCTTTATCGAGGAGCGCACTGTGGACGTGCACGTGAAGCGTCTGCGCGAGGCCTTGGGCGACGCCTCTGGCATGGTGGAAACTGTTCGCGGTGCAGGTTACCGCTTGACGGTGCAGACGTCTTCTTCTGCTCGAGCTTAAGCGCTTTCATCCTCGCTTTTTTATGTATTGGCGGTACCTCTCGTTGGGGCTGTGGGTATCCGCCGGTTTTTACGCAGCTTTCTTTTTTTCTAGAGAAACCTTTTTCACAACGGCCTTACTTTTGGGCAGTTTGTTGGGCGGGGCAATTTGGGTTGGGCTGGACTTTCATCGAAGTCGGCAGGTGATCCAATGGCTCAAGTCAGCTGACCATACAGAGCCCCCCTTAAAAGCAGGTCTGTGGGGCGTGGTGGCGCAGCGGGTACAACGGTTGGTCATGGAGCTTGACCAACAGTTTGACGAGAGCGAAGACCGCTTGTTAGACTTTTTTGCAGCTTTGAATGCTTCTCCCAACGGTGTGGTTTTGCTGGATGATGATGGACGTATAGAGTGGTTCAACCAAACCGCCAGTTCTCATTTTGGGTTGGACATACAAAGAGATCAGCAGCAGCACTTTGGCAATTTGGTGCGAGACCCCGCATTTGCGGCTTACGTGGCCACGGGCGACTTTCGAGAAGACCTCATGTTTTCCGGCAAATTGAGCACACCATCCGGTCCCATCAAACTGTCCGTGCAGCTGTTTCCTTACGGAGAGGGTAGGCGCCTGTTGTTGTCTAGAGATGTGACCTCTTTAGAGCAAGCCGACGCCATGCGACGTGATTTTGTGGCCAATGTCTCGCATGAAATTCGCACGCCACTGACCGTGTTGGCCGGATTTATTGAAACCTTGCAATCTTTACCGCTTGAAGATGATGAGCGCGAACAGTATTTGACCTTGATGTCGCAACAGGCTAGCCGTATGCAGTCCTTGGTGAATGATTTGCTTACCCTATCGCGCTTAGAGGGCACACCTTTTCCAGGCATGAACGAGTGGGTATCTGTTCAGTCTTTGGTTGCTCAAATTGACCAAGATGCACAAGCTTTATCTTCTGCCCTTTACCCCAAGCCCTTGCCTGCGCAGACTGTGGTGTTGACTATAGAGCAGGATGATGAGATTGCCGGTGCTTCCTCGGAGCTTTACAGCGCGTTTTCTAATTTGGTGAACAATGCCGTGCGTTACTCCCCAGCAGGCGAGACCATTCAAGTGACTTGGAGGCGTCTGGCCGATGGTCGTGGCGAGTACGTGGTTCAGGACAGTGGACCGGGCATTGGATCAGAACACCTATCAAGGTTGACCGAGCGCTTCTACCGCGTAGACCGCAGCAGATCCCGTGACACTGGAGGCACAGGATTGGGTCTTGCCATCGTGAAGCATGTGGTGCAAAGACATGGCGGTGAGCTCAATATTCAAAGCGCACCGGGCCAAGGTTCACGTTTTTCTATTGTGCTGCCATTTAGCCGTTTGCGTAAAGCGCACGAAGACGTTTAACTGTGGCTAATTTCGGTTGGCCCCGTTGAGGTGGTAAGCAATCATGGACCAGAATATGACTGCCGCCATGGCCAGAGCTGCAGCCCCAGTACTCCAAAAAGCAACGGGTGAGAGCATGGCAGGCCATTGAGCCCAACCCTCATAAGCCAGGTGGTAGCCTCCCCACAAGCCCAAGCCCCAGAGCAAAAACGCATACATTGCAAAAGGCAGCAAGGTCACCTTAAAGCAACGCAACACAAAAATGGCCAGTGCTTGCAAACCATCAAACAGGTGAAATAACGCAACCCAGCTTAAGAGTGAGGTTGCCAGTGCCACCACCTCTGGGTTGGCCGCATAAAGCGAGGCCAAACTGTGCTTAAGCAGCAGCAACAGCCCTGAACACACCAAGGCACAACACACCACCAGTTTTAAGCCGATCCGAATGGTTTGATAAGCCATTTTGAAATTTTGGGCTCCCATCCAGTAGCTGGTTCGTGCACTGGTGGCAATGCTGATGGCCAGCGGAATCATGTAAAGCAGCGCCGAAAGGTTGGCTGCAATCTGGTGGCTGGCCGAGGCCAGCGTACCCAAGCGCGCAATGAACAAAGCCATCAAGGTAAAGGACGTGACCTCCACCAAGACCGTTAGCCCACTAGGCACACCATGTTTTAAAAACAAACTCAAGGTGGGCCAATGGGGAGGTTCAGGAAATTTGAACAACTTAAACGCCCGATAGAGCTTGAGGCGGCTGAGCAGGATAAAGGCCACCAAAGCCAAAAGCAATTGCACCGCCAACGTAGCCCAAGCACAACCTTCTACGCCTTGGGCTTCAAGTCCGCCCCACCCAAAACACAACACGATGGATAAAGGCACTTTAAGAGCCAGTGAGCCAATTTGCAGCCACGTGACCAACATAGGCTTGCCCAGACTCTGGTTGAGCGTACTGAACAACCTGAACCATAAAGCAGGTGCCAATGCCATCGACAAAATACCCAAATAGCTTTGCACTTGGGCCTGCATGGCTTCGGGTACATCGCCCCATTTCAAAATGGCAGCAGGGTGCAGCAACACCAAAATGCCAATCAGCGCCAACGCCAAAGACAAATACAAAGACTGGCGAAACGAATAACCCAGTTGATGCTGCTTTTGCGCACCCAAGAGCTCAGACCATTGGGGCAGAAGGGCTTGCAACACCCCCATAAGCCCAACAAACAAGCTCATGTAAACCGCAGTACCCACAGAAAGGGCGGCTAAGGACGCCTCTGAAAATCGGCCGCAGACGATGGTGTCCGTCACGCCAAATGCCATGGTGGCCAATTGGCCAGCCAATACCGATGAAGCGTGTTGAGACACGCGCTTGAATTCGCTAGGGTGGTTGAGGTGAGATGGCACTTTGTCAGTGCTGTCCATGAAGCACTTTAGAGAACAACACCACGTCTTCTTCACCTTCTTTGGGATGACCCCAAGCGGCTACTTGCTTCCATTGCGACGCATTCACGATGCCTGGTACTTCATACACGATGTCTCTGTCCACCAACAGCCAAGGGCACAAGGCAGAGTCGCTGGCGGTTTCTATGCTGAGTTGAGCCTGAAATTTAAGACCAGCTATCAAGCCTAAGGGCAAGCCAAAGTACTGAACACACCCGTCTGGTTGGATCTGGTTGGAAATTTTTTGCAGCAAAGGGTCGTAGCTTCTGGCATGGTTGAGCAGGGGCATCCAAAGGGTGGTCAGTAACAGCCAGCACAACGCCGCACCACCTGCAGGCAAGACCATACTTTTCCATAAAGCGGCCCGATGGCGGCCAACCCTCCACCTCACCAACCAAGCCCAACACAGGGTGGCCATTAGGGCCAACACAAAAGGCCAAAATTCAAAGCGGGTTGAAAAGTCGGGGGCCAAGCGGGCCACGTTGGCAGCAGGTTGTTGTGGAACGCCCGTTTGGATGGCAATCCAAATCACCCAAATCATGAATCCGCAGCAGGTGAAAAAAAGCAGGGTGAACCAATCAATAAGGGCTGATACGCTGCGCTGCAGGGTGGGCAATGCCATTGCGGCCAAACAGGCCCATGCGGGCAGCGATAACAACAGCGCTTTGTCGCTAGCGCCCGTCAAGACCGTGGCGCTCACCGTGACCCCTGTAAATACCAAGGGCAAAAGCAGAGGATGTCGAAACAGGTTGTGGTCAAGGGGTTGGCGCCAACTCCACACAGACCATGCGGCCATTGGCCAAGCGGGCCAAGTGAACCAAAACAACAAACTCCCTGCGTCCTGCCATTGATGTAGGGACAGGGGGGGGGCGAGATGCCAGCTGACCAAGTTCCATTTAAGCCCCAGCAGGTAGCAGAGGACGCTTGTGACGCCAACTCCCAATAACACCTTGAGCCGAACTGGCAATGGAATTTGTTCTCGAAGCGCCCAAGTGCAGCCTAAACCTAGGGCGAGGGCGATGTTAGGCGCACCTGATAGCGTAAGGGCCACAAGCCCTAACGTGACTCCAATCAAGCCAAGTTGGGGTTTGATGGGCAGCACAGCGAAGGTGCAAAACAGCCAAGCCAACAGGCTCAACTGAACCAACGCCGGAGTGGTTTCATGAGAGAGCTGAGCCAAGCCTAGACAAGCAATAAAGGCCAACAAACCACCATCGGCAAGGGTTTGGGCGTAGTCCTTTGGGTTGGCTTCTCCGCCAAAGGCAAAGGCAACAGGTTTTAGACGGGGGTTTTGAGCAAAGCTGTAAATGCCATACCAAACCGAGCTCAAAGTCCACACCAGCAACCCCACAAAAGGCAGCCTTGCAGCCCAAGTGTCGCTCAGCGCATGACCTAAAACCCCTTGATTGAACTGCACACTCCAAGCTCCCAACCAATAAGGCAAAAGCCCGCCGGTGGCAGGAAATTCGCCGGCCAATTTAGGATGAAACCAATCGGCTGAGCCCCGCGCCAGTTCAAGCATGTAGCCCAAGGCCTCAATGTCGTCACTGCGCCAAGGGTCTCGGCCCCAAAAGCCGGGCACCACATAAGCCAAGCAAAACAACCACAGTGCGACACGCGGCAGGCGCCTGACGGCCGCTTGCGCAACGATGGATGGGGTGGGAGAGTTCACAAACTATGGGGCTTGGTACAAGGCACCAAAAAAAACAGCACGTTGTCCGTGCTGTTAGAAATAAGAGCGCTCAATGCGCACAATTTATTTGGCGGCAGTCGTTTTGCCAAAACGGTTGCGGAACTTCTCAACGCGACCACCCATGTTATCCACAGATTTCTGAGTGCCTGTGTAGAAGGGGTGCGATTCGCTAGAGGTATCGAGTTTGAACAAAGGCAACTCACGGCCATCGTCCATTTTGATCATTTCTTTGGCGTTGGCACAAGAACGGGTGACAAACTTGAAGCCGTTGGACAAGTCCAAAAAACACACTTCGCGGTAATTGGGGTGAATGCCGTCTTTCATATCGCTTTACTCTTTCAAAAAATTCGGGAGCCGGGCCGGGACATCCGACCTACTTTCCGGAAAACCGTAGATTCTACAAAATTTATCCGCCTCGGCGCATCATGTCGAAGAATTCGTTGTTGGTTTTGGTGGCGCGCATCTGTTTGAGCACCATTTCCATGGCTTCAATTTCGTCCATGTTGTACAAAAACTGGCGCAATATGCGTGTTTTTTGGAGAATTTCAGGCTGTAACAGCAATTCTTCGCGGCGCGTGCCGCTGCGATTGAGCTGTATAGATGGAAACACCCGTTTTTCATACAGGCGACGATCCAGGTGGATTTCTGAGTTGCCCGTGCCTTTAAATTCTTCAAAAATCACTTCATCCATTCGGCTGCCGGTGTCGATCAAGGCGGTGGCAATGATGGTCAAACTGCCGCCTTCTTCCACATTTCGGGCCGCACCCAAAAACCGCTTGGGGCGTTGCAGCGCATTGGAGTCCACACCACCGGTTAGCACCTTGCCGCTTGAGGGCACGACGTTGTTGTAAGCGCGAGCAAGTCGGGTGATGGAGTCCAGCAAAATCACCACGTCTTTTTTGAGTTCTACAAGTCGCTTGGCGCGCTCAATCACCATTTCAGCCACGTGCACATGTCGGGCCGCAGGTTCGTCAAAGGTGGAGGCAATCACCTCACCTTGAACGGTTCTTTGCATTTCGGTCACTTCTTCAGGGCGCTCATCGACCAGCAGCACCATCATGTGAATATCGGGGTAGTTGGCCGCAATAGCGTGCGCAATGTGCTGCATCATCACGGTCTTACCGCTTTTAGGCGGGGCCACCAGCAAGGCACGTTGGCCTTTTCCTATGGGGGCGATGATGTCAATGATGCGGCCAGTAATGTTCTCGTCGCTTTTAGAGGAATCCCGCTCCAAACGCATTTGCTCCTTGGGGAACAAAGGCGTCAGGTTTTCAAACATGACCTTATGTTTGTTGGCCTCGGGCGCGCCACCGTTGACTTTTTCCAGCTTGTTCAATGCAAAGTAGCGCTCACCATCTTTAGGGGTGCGCACTTCACCTTCAATCATGTCGCCGGTATGCAGGTTAAAGCGCCGGACCTGGCTGGGACTGATGTAAATGTCGTCTGTGCTGGCGGTGTAACTGGAGTCTGGGCTGCGCAAAAAGCCAAAACCATCGGGCAAAATTTCCAAAACCCCATCTGCAAAAACTTGCTCTCCAGCGCGGGCACGGCGTTTGATGATGGCAAACATCAGTTCCTGCTTGCGCATTCGGCCTGTGTTTTCAATTTCCAAGGCTTCTGCCTGCGTGAGCAGCTCGGATACGTGGAGTACCTTAAGTTCGTTTAAATGCATGGGCTTCTAGCCAATCGATATTAATTATTCAGGGGAGGGGTAAAGCAGGGCGCTGAAGTGATATCTGGCCCTTTTTCGAAACGACCGCGAAAATAAGAGGCGACCGAAGAACTTATTGAATTATGACAGGAAAAAATGGGCTGGCTTGCAGCCCATGGTTCAAGCGGTCATTTGTTGGTCGACAAAGGCGATCAATTGGGCTTTGCTGAGTGCGCCGACTTTGGTGGCAGCCAGTTGCCCATTTTTAAAAAGCATCAGGGTGGGAATACCGCGGATTCCAAACTTAGATGGAATATCTCTGTTTTCATCCACGTTCATTTTGGCAATTTGAAGTTTGCCTTGATAAGTGCCCGCCACTTCGTCAAGAATGGGGGCAATCATTTTGCAAGGACCACACCATTCGGCCCAAAAATCAACCAATACAGGAAGTGTGGCTTGCAACACTTGTTGTTCAAAAGAACTGTCTGATACATGCTGAATCAAATCGCTGGCCATGAGGTACTCCTGTGTGGAAAGGTCGGGTGTTGCCGTGTTTTTAAATAGGAAAACTGAATTTTGACAGAAACCTTATTGCATGATGCCCAGGGAGCTTCCGAGTGGACGCATCCACAAAGCGGGTGGATTGCACAAATTCAGGATGCCATCAAGGCACGAAAGGTGCATCCCAGCCGATGTGTGGTGCTGTTGCCCTTTGCGCAGTTGTTGCCGTTGGCGCAGCAGTATTGGGCCGAAGTGCACCCCACGGGCTTTTCGCCACGTTTTGAAACCCTGCGCTCTTGGTGTGAGCACTTGTCCCCCGTCACGCTGAAGCACAGCGACTTAGGTTTTGATGCGTCGTGGGATTTGCTCACGGCACAGTCTTTATTGAAGTCAGCTGGTCTGACACAACTCGCTCCAGACATGGCCGCAACCTTGCTGAACATGGCCCGCGCATTGGTGCCGCAAGCTGCAGCAGTATCTCCAGAGTTGCGAACGCAATGGGGCCAAGAGGGCAAACATTGGGTGGCGCAAACTATGGCCGCACCTTTTTTAACGGTGGAGTCCGCCGTGGCTCAAACGGCAATCGTGTGGGCCAGTCATTCCAGTTTTGCCACCGATGCGCTCTTTGCCGCCCAGTCTTTTCAAGATGTGGACTGTTGCCTGTGGATGCCCGGCGTGCAAGCCGATCCCATGCGGCAGTTATGTGCACAGGCCTGTGGAGATACTTTCCAAGAGTTGGTGCCTGTGGTTTCATCCGAAAACTTGAGCGCATCTCAGGTTTATTTGCATCAGTGCTCACACATCTCTGAATTAGCGGAACGTGCAGTGGCCTGTGTGTTGCATCATGTTCAAAGGGGCGTCTTACCATTAGCAGTGGTGGCGGTTGACCGCGTCTTGACCCGCCGTATTCATGCTCTCTTGGTGCAGTCGGGTGTCTTGGTAAAAGATGAAACGGGGTGGAAGCTCTCGACCACCCAAAGTGGGCTGCACGTGATGTTGGCCTTAAAGGCTATGGCTTGGAATGCCTCGGTGGATGAAGTTTTGAACTGGGTGAAGCATGCGCCAAACTGGGCTGGATATCGGGCCGATCTGTTAGAGAGAAATTTAAGACAGTCGCCACAGAGCTTATGGCGAAAGCTGCAATTAACGCCTGAAAAAATTGGAGTTGAAGAAGGGGCTGTTTCCCAAAGTGTTGTGAACAGCGATGCAACTTGGTTGCTGGAAAAACTAAATGTGTGGAGAGGCGTTTGCCAAGCCCCAAAAAAACTGGCTCAGTGGTTGATCTCGGTCCAAGACTTATTGGTGGATTCGGGTCAATGGAACTTACTTGAGCAAGACGCAGCGGGTGAGTTGTTGCTAGATGTATTGCATTTGCACAATGACGCCGTTGACGATCTACAAAATGTTGCCGATGCACCTTGGGCTGTCAAAAATTATTCGCTTTCTGACTTCACGCAATGGGTCGACGGTGTATTGGAGGGCTGCAGTTTTGTGCCAGAGGCCCCAAGCCATGCGCAAGTGCACATTCTGCCCCTACACAACCTTTATGCTAGACCTTGGAATGTGGTGGTGCTGCCCGGTTGTGATGAGGTCAGGTTGAGTGTGCCCCACTTGGGTAAGGGTGACTGGCCTGAGAGTCTGAGAAAAGTTTTAGGCTTGCCCACAAAAACCGAAGTTCAAGCGCAATTCAAAACTCAATGGGAAGAAGCATTTAAGGCTCCTTGCGTCGAAGTTCTGTGGCACACCGCCGAGGCCAGTGGCGAGCTGATTCAGCCCAGCGCCTGGGTGTTGAAGTTGGAGAAGCACACGCATCAAGTGCTGGTCGAAGATTTAAGGTTGGATAGGACGATTGAGGTTGCCGTGCCTCCCCAACCTCAACCTGCTTTGGGCCCGTTCGACCAAGTCCTCATGCCTCGTCGAATTTCAGCAAGTTCGTATCACGACCTTCGGGCGTGCCCCTACCGATTTTTTGCTAAACATGTGTTGGGCTTGAAAGCTCCAAACGAGCTTGAATTTGAGATTGATAAGAGGTTGATGGGTCAATGGCTGCATGAAGTGCTCAAGTTGTTTCATGAGCAAGTTGCGGTTGCTGATGCGTCTTTGCCTGTAAGTGCTAAGCGAGCTTTGTTAGACCGTATGGCGGAGCTTGTGTCCCAACAGATGAAGTTGCCGCAAGAAGATTTTGTGCCCTTTCAAGCGTCTTGGCCTGCGCTTCGCGATGGTTATTTGCATTGGCTAGCCGGACATGAAGACCAAGGGTTTAAGTTCAAGGCAGCAGAGGTCAAGCTTGAGCAATCCATTGAGGACTGGCTCTTGGTGGGCCGCATCGACCGAATGGATGTATCAATTTGCACATCAGGTGGTGACTCCAACTTAAAGTCTCCCACCAGTGAGCCCCCCATTTCTTGGGTGTTGGATTACAAAACCGAGATCCCGCCAAAAACAGCAGCGCGCATGAAAGCACCCTTAGAAGACACGCAGTTGGCTTTTTATGCCGTGCTTATGGGAACTCAGGAAGATCTCCAGCCCTTAAGGTTGGGTTACGTGAATGTGGCCGAACGTGACGGGACGCGGTGTTACGAAATGAAAGATGTCGAGGGGGTTCGACATGAATTTGTTCAAGGATTGTTGAGTGATTTGCGTCGTATTGCAGCAGGTTTATCCATGCCCGCATTAGGTGAAGGTGAGGCGTGCAGTTATTGTGAAGTCAGGGGCTTGTGCCGAAAAGACTTTTGGGAGACGCCATGCCCATGAATGATCACGCCCCCGCTTACGAGATCAATGGCAACCCGGTATCGCCCGAGGTTTTTTATGCGGTGGCTTGCAATCCACATCAGGATGTAGCCATTGAGGCCTGCGCTGGCGCAGGAAAAACTTGGATGTTGGTGTCACGCATCATTCGAGCGCTTTTGGAAGGCTCTAAACCCCAAGAAATTTTGGCCATCACGTTCACCAAAAAGGCCGCGGGTGAAATGCGAGAGCGCCTATTGGACTGGCTTCAAAAATTTTCAACTCAGAGTGCCCAAGAGCTTGAGCCCGAGCTTATAAGCCGCGGCGTGCCCCAAGATCAGGTCATGCATCTGGCGCCCAAGCTTGCAAGACTGTATGCCAATATGCTGGCCAGCGGACAACCGGTTCAGATCAGAACTTTCCACAGCTGGTTTGCTGCCTTGCTTATGGGGTGTCCGGTTTCGGTGCTTCAAAACTTCAGGCTTCCCATCAGCTATACCCTGCTTGAGGACGATGCTCCTGCAAGGTCGCAAGTTTGGCGTCCTTTTTATGCGCGCCTGTACCAAGACCCGAACGCACTAGCTGATTACGAACATTTAGTGGGACTGCACGGGCGCAGCCAAACAGAAAAAGCGCTGGAGTCTGGCTTGCAAAAGCGCGTGGAGTTCCAGTTGGCAGAAGCTGCGGGTGTGGTGCAGACGTCGGTGTGCAGGTTTGATGAGATGTTTCCACAGTTTCAAAACTTGATTTCTCCTGCTCAATCGCTATGCCAATTGGAAACTCGGCAACGTTGGTTGCAATGGTCAGCCGAGCTGGGGCGTGAAACTTTGGCTACACCTCGAAAGGCCGCTGCGGGCATTGTGGCGGCCTTTGAACTTTTGGCACAGCCGGGTGACACATCTGAGGCCACTTGTGAGCGTGCTTTAGAAGCTCTTAAAAAAGCGCTGTTTGTAGCCAAAGAAGACCGCCTGAGTCAACATTTGAAGGCTTACCCGGTGGCTCAGGCCGCAGAACTGGAGCTTCAGGTCTTGTCTCAAGCGCAGGATCAACACCTCGCCTACCTGCATCAGCAGGCCATGCGGCGACTTATTGGGTTGCTGGTTCAAGAGTATTCCATCTTCAAACACCAACGGGGTTGGGTGGATATGAACGATGTGGAGCTGTTAGCCAACGCCCTGATGTCTGACCCGGTATTGAGCGGTTGGGTGCAAGAGCGTTTGGACCAACATATTCGGCATGTGTTGATTGACGAGTTTCAAGACACCAGTCCCCTGCAGTGGCAAACCTTGCATGCTTGGGTGTCCTCTTATGTGGGAGCAGGGGGTGGGGCGCAGCCCCCCAGCCTATTTATTGTGGGCGATCCCAAACAAAGTATTTACAGATTTCGCCGTGCAGAGCCACAGGTGTTTAAGGCGGCACAAGCCTTTATCAGGCAAGAGTTGTCGGGTGACTTGCTCAGCTGCGATCACACCCGCCGCAATGCCTTACAAGTGACCGATGCGGTGAACCGCGTGATGAGCTCAGAGAGCCTAAGGCTTTTATCGACGCACTTTAGATGGCACACCACCGCCTCTCAAGTGTCGGGGGAAATTTATAAATTGCCTCTGGTGTCGAAGCTGCAACCGGTGGGTGCTGTCATTGAGCCCAAAGCTCTGACTTGGCGCGACAGTCTCACGACTCCTCGATCGGTGGAGGAAGACACCCTAAAAGCCCAAGAGTGCGAGCAAATGGCGCAACACATTGCAACGTTCTTAAAGCTGCAGCGCTATAAACCCCAAGACCTGATGGTGCTTTCCAGAAAACGAGACAACTTGGTCTTGATGGAGCAAGCCTTAAGAGCGTTGGACATACCCGCAGACCAGCCTGAAAAGTTGGAGTTGGCTTCGGCTCCAGAGGTCTTGGATGTGCTGGCCCTTTTAGACGCTTTGGTCTCTACCCAACACAATATGTCTTTGGCACAAGCGCTTAAGTCGCCTCTTTTTGGCGTGTCAGATTCTGATTTGGTGGAGTTGTCTAAGCTTCACAGGTCACTGGCGGATGAGTGTGGTGATCAAGGAGGAAATGAGGGCGAACAAGTGCCTATTGCTTGGTTTGACGTGCTGCAACACGCCAGCATGCAGACGGAGCACTTGAAGAGTTGTGGCGCGACGTTGATGAAATGGAAGGCTTTGTTGGGGCAATTGCCGCCACACGATGCCTTGAGCCATATCTATCAAGAGGGTGATGTCATCGCCAAGTTTGTTGCGGCCAGTCCCCGCACATTGCGCAAGTCGGTTCAGTCCAATTTACAGGCCTTGTTGTGGGCGGCTTTGTCGCTCGATCGCGGTCGATATGCATCACCCTATGCCTTTATCAGGGCGCTCAGGGCCGAAGGCGCCTACCAGGCGCCCAGAGCTCAGGCCCCTGATGCGGTGAAGCTTTTAACCGTTCATGGGGCCAAAGGCTTAGAAGCGCCTTGCGTGTTTTTGTTGGATACCCATTCGGCACCTCAAAATGCTCAAAGCATGAGCGTTTTAATCAATTGGCCTGGCCAATCCAAACGGCCTACCCACTTCAGTTTTATGAGGAGTGAGGCTCGCGTGACACCCAGTGCGCGGGGGCTGATGGAAGAAGAGCTTCAGGCGAGGGCCTTAGAAGAGCGCAACGCGCTCTATGTGGCGATGACCCGTGCACAAGAATGCTTGGTGGTGTCTGCATCGGAGCCGCATCGGGTCAACGCCCAGAGCTGGTGGCAAAGTTTTGCGTCGCACTTGCCTGAAATGTCGGAAAGGGCAATGCCGCCGCAAATTTCATTACAAACCCAAGGTTTAGAGGTTGGTATGACGCCAGAGGCCTACACCCTCAAGACCTTGCCTATTCTCAAAGTGACAACTACGTCTGATAGCCAGATGACCGATACGGTCCTCATTGACGACGAAACCACTTCGCTTCATTTGGCCACTCGTGACCGAGCGTCACGTATAGGTCAAGCCATGCACCTATTGTTGGAGTGGCAAGGGGTGGACTGCTTGAATATTCCGGATGCACACGCTCAAAAAGTGCAACGTCAGTTTAAGTTGGACGCTTCGTCGCTAGACGAGGCGGTGCAAAGCGCCACAGTGATCTTGAAGGGGGAGGCGGCTTGGGCTTGGCAAAGCCAGCATCTGGCTTGGTGGGCCAATGAGTTACCAGTGACCTTCAAGGGGCAAACCTTTCGTTTGGACCGGTTGGTCAAGAGGCGAGTCCCAAGTACTCAAGACGAATGGTGGGTATTGGATTACAAGCTCAGCCACCAACCCTTGAATCAAGAGGCTTTGACTTCAAAAATGGAGCTGTACGTGCAAGCAGCTCAAATTGCCATAGCTCAGCTGGACGAAACGGGGCAAGACCCGAAAAAAAATGCCACAGTAAATGCAGCATTTTTAAGTGCTTCGGGCAAATGCATCTCGGTCGTAAACCTGACCCAAGTTGCCTTAGGTCAGGAACGCTTCACATGCCGAGGAGTTTTTTGACGCTGCCAATCACGGCTGGGCCGTTGAAGGGTTTCACAATCCAACCCTTGATGCCAGCCGCTTTACCGCGCTCTTTCATTACGGGAGAATTTTCAGTGGTCAACATGATGATATTGACCGCCTGGTTATTTTGTTCGCCGCGGACTTTCTCTGCCATGGTCAGACCGTCCATGTTAGGCATATTCACGTCACACAAAATCAGCTTGATGGAGGGGTCAGCGCTGAGTTGGTCCAAGCCGTCACGGCCGTCCACTGCAAAGGCCACATCCAAGCCGTTTTGCTTTAAGAAATCACCGACTTCATTACGAACGGTGCTGGAATCGTCAACTACAAGTACTTGTGCCATGTTTTACCTCGTCTAAATTAAAAAAGTTCTAAGTCGCCAACGGCAACCAGATTGTCTACAGAAACATCGTTTTCCCTGAAGTCTTCAGGGGACCAGCTCAAGTTGAAGGCAAAACGCTGGTAAATCACCATTGGGCTGGAGTCTCGAGCATTGGGGTCAGTGAGCGTGCATTTGTAGCAAAGCTGGGGCTGCTCAGATCCAAAGGAAATGTAGCGATGCAAGTGGTTGATGATGATCGGCACTTGCGAAGAATAAGCAGGCTTACCTTCCAAATTGGTGTAGCGGTTTTTAAAAGCACCCCAAATCAGGTTGGTGGTTTCTCCCAAAATGGAGTTGAGGTTTCTAAAGTCGTCACCCTCATCAGGTGCAATATGGGTCTTATTGCCAATGACCAAATTTTGCAAAGAAAACTCTTCAGTTTGCAAGCTCATGTAGCCGCGACACCAAGGGCTTTCGATGGGGATGAGTGTGAAAATTTCACCAAAGATCAAGCGGTCACGCACGATGTACGGCGTTTCCACATGCAGTTCCAGATCCTTGAACTGGCTTTGAAGCGATTTGATGGTCATTTCATTGATGCCGCGCAACAAGGCGTTGGGGTACATCATGTTGAAGATGCAGTCATCAATGCTTTTGCGAAGATCGTCAATCGTGTCAAGCGTGTAAGAGGCCCGAAAAGATTTTTTCTCGTCAGCAGAAAGCTCTTCACGTCCAGTGCCTGCATCGCGACGCAAAAACAGCGGAAGCTCTGGGCGAATGTGGTGGATGTCGTGGCCAATTTCTACGCCCGCACTGGCTTTGCCACTGAGGTTCTCAGAAATGAAAATACCACCCAAATCCACGTTGGACTTCAGTACCGACATGATGTTTTCTTCTTGAACACGCAAGGCCACTAACTTGTTGGCTTCGCAGAAGGCTTTGATGCGGCGCAAGCAAGCGGGGCTTTCGTCCAACACCAGAACTTTACTTACGGGTTGAGTGTCTTCCATGAGGTTCCTTCCAGTAAAAAAAACTATTCAGTTAAAACATTTCCAGCTCACCCGTGGATTCGGATTCGCTCAATACAGGCGGGTCAAAGTCAATGTCGTCAAAATCGCTAATGGCCAACGACACATAAAACGTAAAGTTTTGATTCAGCTCGAGCTTGAAGTGGTGGGTGTGGTTTACACCCAATAGAGACAAGTAGTCGGAGCACTCTTTGTCAATAATGTTGGGCGTAGACATGCCCAAGTGGGGGTAAATGCGGCCCAGTTCGCGATTAAGAGTGCCGCAACACATGTTGCCGCTTTCGCAGATGGCGTCAATAAACTCTTGCTGAGTCATGTCTTTGGTCTCACGGCCATTCATGCGCGCAAAGTGCGCGATGGTTTCCTCGCATTGCTTGAAATAAATCAAGACCATCAAACGGAATTTATAAGATGAAATGGTCAAAATGACCATTTTGTTTTCTTCAATCTCGCTCAGAGCTTCCAGAGTGATCACCTGGTCTATGGCGTCAGACCTGCCTACCAAGCCACTCTTAATGCCTTGGATCATCATGTCGTCAAAACTGGAAAGGGCTCTGGTGCTGATCATGCTCACAGCGAAGCCAAGTTGTCGTTGAGTTTTTTGGCGGTCAGGTTCAAGCCTGTGACAGCACCCAAAATCATTTTTCCACCGGCTTGCATGTCTTGGAAGGTGGTGGTAGTGATCAAGTCGTTTTGATACAAACTGGCGCTGTAGCTCTTAGAAAGGGTTTCAGCACGACCTGCAAGTTGTCGCACTTCATCGGCCACAACCGCAAAGCCACGACCCATATCACCTGCACGTGCGGCTTCAATGGAGGCGTTGAGCGCCACAATCACAATTTGTCGCACGATAGAGGCAAACTGCTCATTTTTGGCATGCATGCCACGGTTGTGGCTAAGCAGAGAACTCATGTCCTCGTGCCAGCGCTCAAAAGTTTTACTGATACCCAGCAGGTCTTCCAAAGCAGAGGACAAGGTCATGCACTCGCTAGAGGCTGAAATCCTCAGGGACTCCATTTGAGAAGTCTCTTGACGCAGCAGTTTGTCGTGCTGATCCTGCAGCCGCTTGATGTTGGACTCCATGTCCATGCGTGCGGATTGCAAAGCACTGTGCAATTCGTTGAGCTCTGATTCCAAGTCTTCAATGACGTTTTGTTTGTCTTGCACCAACTCCGTCACTTGCTCGGGAGGGACCAGATGGGTGGTGGCTTTTTTGAGTTGTTGCCATCTCCAGCCCATCACCGCCATACCTAAGGCTAAGCCCACTGCAAAAACCAAAATCAATTCCATCATGCTGAGCGTTGAATCCATTAGGCAGAAGCAAGCACGCCAAATTTGGCTGGAAGCGTGATCACGGTTTTAAAGGCGTAGTAGCCGGGCTCTTGCGTGGGTTCACCCACCACCAACTTGATATCGCCACCTTCAGCCTGCACAAACCCTTTTACCGCATCCATACCCACACCCCTGCCGGATACTTCGGTGACCTTGTCCGCTGTGGAAAAGCCCGACTTGAAAATCATTTGGGCAATGGCTTGCGGGTTGGAGTCCTCCGCACTTAATAGACCTGCCTCTTGGGCCTTGGCGGCAATTTTTTGAATGGCCAGTCCCCGTCCGTCGTCATGCAACGTTAATTGCAGTTGATCCTTACTGAGGTTCACCGTCAGTTCAATATGACCAGCCTCTGGTTTTCCAAGAGCCACACGTTGTGCAGGTTTTTCAATGCCGTGGTCCATGGAGTTGCGGTAAAGGTGCATGTACACATTCTTGAGCATGTCCGTGATGTGCGAGGTGACCACAATGCCGTGGTCATGAACAGAACATTTGGGTTGAGCTTTATCCAGTTCTTTGGCTAGGGAGGGCAAAGACTCCATCACGCCGGACAAGGTGTCTTGAATTTTTTCAGTGCCAATCAATGCCAGTTGAACGCGAACTTTTTGCACGGTTTCAACCAAAGCCTCAGCACCTTTGGCGCTCGCCGTATCCAACAACTGAATCACTTGGTTGATTTGGTCTTTTCCAATGTTGACAAACCTATCCAATACACCTGCCCGGCCAGATCCTTTCCTACCCAACTTGTGTTCATTGATTTGGGCGTATTCATCCAAAATCTCTCGGGTCAAAGCCAACTCGTGCAACAAGCGCTCTTGTGGCCACTCCATTTCGGGTTGGTGCCTGAGGTCGTCGTAGGTTTGCTCACATTCATGCACCACATTGGTCATGTTGGACAAGCCGTAGGTGCGGGCATTGCCTTTGATGGTGTGCATGTTTCTAAACAACAGGCCAATAACGTCTTGACGCTTTTGCGCTTGGGGAGTGGCACCGCACTCTGCAATGAGCTTCTCGTTCTCTTCAATAAAGTTCAGTGCGTTGGACACAAACTCGTGGAACTTTTCTTCGCGCACCGACAGAATTTCACCAATGATGGCCAATTCGCGTTTTTGTGCATCAGCTGCTTTGGCCAATGCTTTGAGCTCGGTCACATCTCTTATGCACAACATCAGGCGATCCGCCAAATCGTGTTCATTGGCAATTGGCGACCAGCCCAGTTCCAAAATTTTGACGCTGCCGTTGGACATTTTCTTTTCGATTTCAGTAGGCAAAAGATGCATATTGAATTCAAAATTCATCAGGTCTTCGCCAATGCAGGCGCTGATCGTGGCGTCCACCTGAGACAACAAGTCTGAGCCCAAGTTGGTTTCAGCAAACACCACGTCCATGACGTTGAGGTCGCCAATGCGGTCGGTTTCGAGGACGGTTTCTAAATAGTCAGAGTATTCGTTGTGAATTTTGTTGCCGTGCTCCAAGGTCAAAATGCCCTGGGGTATGTTTTGCAGCATGGCGTGAATGTCCGCAGTCTTTTGCTTGATGAGCTCGGAGCTGGCCTGAATTTGCTCAATCATTTCGTTAAACGCGGTGATGGATCGGCCAATCTCGTCCATTCGGTGCACGGGCACACGGTGCGTGTAATCGTGACTTTGTGCAATTTCAGTCATCTTCAATTCCATCTCGCCGATAGGCAAGATGATTTGACGGTACAGCAAAAGCCCTAAAGAGGAAATCACCGTGACCGCTACGATGGTCACGATGGTCAAAGTGCTTGAGGTGCCCGACAAGTTGTCGTTCATGTTCGAAATGGCTTGGTCTTTAGATCGTGTTTTTTCAATTTGCAGGGTGTCAATCACGCCACCGAGTTCGCGCAGGTATTGCTCTACCGTGGCTGAAAGCACGGCTTCGGCCATGCCGCGTTGGTTCATCAACACAAAATTAGCGGTATCGTCAATCGCTGAAAAGTAATTGGTTAGGGACTCCTGAGCTTCCTTGACCAGACCTTGCTGAGCCGATGAATCGGCCTTTTCCATTTGGTTTTCTAGGGCGGCCTGGAGATCTTTCTTTTTCTTCTGGAGCTGCTCGTTATTGCTTCGAACTTCCGCTTTGTCTTTGGCTTGAACCATGTTCATGACGGCAATTTGCACATCTTTGAGCTGGCTCATCAATTCCATGGACTTCATGGCGCTGGGCACAACGCCTTCAGTCACCATCTTGACCTCTGAGGCGCTGCCCCAGGCTTGGTAAACAGCGTATCCACCAGTAAAAGACAAGGCAAAGAAGGTCAAAACGATAAGGGACGTGATTCTTTGACGAATGTTCATTGAGGGTGCACCGCGTGGATGATCAAAACTAAAGCCATTACGTTGACCAGAAACCCAAACGGCGCATCAAACAGCAATGCAAAGCATTTGTTTGGCTCGAGCGTCTCAAATATGAAAATATTTTGACGGTCTTGGCGTGCCACTTAGTTACCAGTCAACTTAATGGTGTAGTTTTTCAGTAATAAATGAAACTACCGTGACAATTTGGTTTCAGTCACAGGCCTGAAGGGCATGTAAAGAGGGCGGAAGCTTTAAAGCGGGTAAGAATGACGGACCTTGACCCCGGCACTGGATTCACAGTTAGGGCTGCTTGGTTCCCCACCTGACCCGGTTGGCCGCTTCACCATGCGGGAAGGCCCGTCAGTACTCATTGTATGTTCTGCCATTCAGTGCCACGAGCTTAGAATTCATCCAATGTCTTATTTAGTGCTTGCCCGCAAATACCGGCCCAAAAATTTCTCCGAAATGGTCGGTCAGGAGCACGTGGTGCGCGCCTTGAGCAATGCGCTGAAGTCACAGCGTTTACATCATGCGTACTTATTTACAGGTACGCGGGGTGTGGGCAAAACCACGGTGTCCCGCATTCTGGCCAAGTCTTTAAATTGCCAGGGGCCTGATGGTCAAGGGGGCATTACCGATACGCCGTGCGGGGTATGTCAGGCCTGTCGGGATATTGATGCCGGGTGTTTTGTGGATTACACCGAGCTCGATGCGGCTTCTAACCGCGGCGTGGATGAGGTTCAGTCTTTGCTAGAACAAGCGGTGTACAAGCCGGTCCAGGGGCGCTTTAAGGTCTTCATGATTGACGAGGTGCACATGCTCTCCAACACGGCTTTTAACGCCATGTTGAAGACCCTTGAAGAGCCGCCCGAATATTTAAAGTTTGTGTTGGCCACCACCGACCCCCAAAAAGTGCCAGTCACCGTGCTTTCACGTTGTTTGCAGTTCAACCTGCGTCCTATGGCCCCTGAAACGATTGAAGAGCATTTGGCGAAGGTGCTGGGAGAAGAGCACATTCAGGCAGATCCGTCCGCCTTAAGGTCGCTGGCGCGCGCAGCAAGAGGCTCTATGCGAGACGCTTTGTCCTTAACCGACCAAGCCATTGCGTTTGGTTCAGGCGTTTTAGAGGCAACTTCAGTCAACCAAATGTTGGGCAGCGTAGACCAAACTTATGTGTACAAGCTGTTAGGGGCTTTGGTGCAAGGCGATGCCCCTGCGGTTGTGAATTCGGTGGACGATTTGCGCAAACAGGGCTTGAGCGCTCACTCCACCCTAGAGGAGCTGGCCGTGCATCTGCAGAGAATGGCGGTGCTGCAAATGGTTCCCGCTCCACAATCCAGTGCAGCAGAGGAAGGCGCTAATTCAGATAGCCCGAACCCAGACGGTCAATCTACTGGCGCACATTCTTTGGAGAATTTAGCCAATCAAATAGCTCCCGATGCGACCCAGTTGCTCTACAGCATGTGTCTGCACGGTCGAGCCGAATTGGGGTTGGCTCCTGATGAATACGCCGCCCTGACCATGGTGCTGCTGCGCTTTTTTGCGTTTGCACCGGCTCAAAAAAAAACTTTAAAAACCAAGGAACCTGAGCCGACAGGAGCTTTGAATACGGCGCCTGATGTGGCGCCTGTGCCCCAACCCCATGTGCCATCAGCCGCTGCGGTGCGGGTTCAACGCTTGCCTGTTGTGGTGCGTCCACAAGATGCGCCAGTGCAGCCCAAGCCAGAAGCCGCCCAGCCTGAAAAATTGCAAGCCATTTCGGTCAAGGTGGCGGCAGATACGCCCCGCATAGACAGAGCGTCTGCTCCAGAGCCTGCCCGTCTGGCCGTGAGCGAGCTCCAGACCACTGAAGACGGAGACTTTTGGTTCCAAGTGGTGCAAGAGTTGGTCAAGGCTGAAGCTGTGGTGGCTTTGGTGCGTGAACTCGCTTTGCAGTCTCAATTGTTGGCGCGCGATGCCCAGCACTGGATGCTCCGTTTGGAGCGCGAATCCTTAAATTCACCCACCAGCCGACAGCGCTTATCTGCTGCGCTTGAGGCTGTCGGCCACAAGGTGGCGTTGTCTTTTGAAGTGGGTCGTGTGACCGACAGCCCTGCCAAGCGCATGGCGTTTGCTGCAGCCCAAAAGCAACAAGCGGCAGAACAGGTGATTTACGAAGATCCTTGGGTTCAGGAGATGATGCGGGACTTTGGCGCGAAAATCGTTCCCGGATCCATACAGCCGCTTTAACTTCAGTCTCTCCATACAAACGGTTCGTTCCCACTATTTAATCGACAAGAAAAGGAAGCCTCATGTTCAATAAAGGTCAGTTGGCGGGTTTGATGAAACAAGCCCAAGCGATGCAAGACAACCTCAAAAAAGCCCAAGACGAGTTGGCCAACGTGGAGGTCACCGGCGAATCCGGTGCGGGCATGGTGAAGGTTTTGATGACTTGTAAACACGAAGTCAAGCGCGTGACCATAGACCCCAGCTTGTTGGGGGACGACCGTGACATGCTGGAAGACTTGGTGGCGGCTGCGTTCAATGCAGCGGTTCGAAAGGTAGAAGAAACCAGCCAAGAACGTATGGGCAAACTTACCGCAGGTATGCCTATGCCCCCGGGCATGAAGTTTCCTTTTTAAGTGGCAGCCGTTCACCCCCTTGAACAACTGATTCAAGCCTTGCGCATCTTGCCTGGGGTGGGGGTTAAGTCGGCTTCCCGCATGGCGTTTCATATGCTGCAGCACGACCCCCAAGGTGCTCAGCGGCTGGCGCAAGCCCTTAACCACGCCGTAGAGCACATTCAGCATTGCCAGCGTTGCCACACCCTCACTGACCTGAGCATTTGCAGCACCTGCAGCGATCAGCGTCGCGACGCCACCAAGCTGTGCGTGGTAGAAACCCCTGCCGACCAAACGGCGCTCGAGCGCACCGGCGCCTACCAAGGCCTGTACTTTGTGCTGATGGGGCGGATCAACCCGCTGGAGGGCATAGGACCTAAAGACATTGGCATCCATCAGCTCCTTGCAAGGGTGTCCGAAGGCCCAGTGCGCGAAGTGATTTTGGCGACCAACTTCACGTCTGAGGGCGAAGCCACCGCGCATGTGATTGCCGAGGCGCTTAAAGCCCGGGGTGTGTCTTGTACCCGCTTGTCTCGGGGTGTGCCGATTGGCAGCGAGCTGGAGTATGTAGATTTGGGCACCATTGCGCACGCTTTGGTGGACCGCCGGTAAATGTTCAGGAGATGGTGATGGCGTTTGTTTTTTCTTCAGTGTGTGTTTTGGTCATGGCGTGTTTGCCCATCGTGTGTGCGGGCATTGCCAAATCGGGCAAATTTCAGCAGCCTTTAGAGGAGGGCGGCTATGACAACCAGCTTCCCCGCGCTTGGTTGTCGCAGCTTGACGGCTGGCGCGCCCGTGCGCATGCGGCGCAGCAAAACACCTTTGAGGCCTTACCCTTCTTTTTTGTGGCCTTGGTTTTGGCGCACCTTGCCTCGGCACCATTGTTTTGGATCAACCTACTGGCTGGGGTGTTTACAGCTTTGCGCGTGCTGTATGTGGCGTTGTATGTACAAAACATGGCCAATGCGCGCTCTTTGGTTTGGGTGTTGGCCTTTTTGGTCAATACCGCGTTGCTCACTGCGGCCCTTTGGGCGACTTAACGCTTTGGCGCCGTTTTAACGGCAGCCACATTCACTTTGGGTTTCTTTTGTGGTGTCCCTTTGTTTTGCGGGGCAACCTTGGACTGCTTATTAGACTTTTTACGCGTGCTCGGCTCCGAAGCTAAGCTGACTTGTCCATGATCTGCCAAGTGCTCAGTCACGTCTCGGTCCATGTGCTGGCTGCGCGGCACCAGCAAAGCAGAGCCTGCGCGCACCAACATTTTGGGCGGAATTTGGTTCAGCTGACGAAACTCTGCTTCGCTCATACCCACTTTGTGAGCCGCATCAGCCACCTTCATGGTGCTGGGTGCTACCCACACCGTCCAAGAAGACAGCCTAGCCCCTGAAAACGCGTCCAGGTTGCGTAAAAAGAGGTTGGCGTTGTCCCATGGCAGCAAAATTTGGGGGTTGCCCGCGGCCAGAACGACCGGCTTGTTCAGCGATGGGTTCAGCGCTTTAAAGTCTTGCAAAGGAATTTCTGCCAGCTTGGCGACCAAGGCCACATCCATGTCGCGGTTCAGCGTCACGGTTTCAAAGTAGGGGTGGTTGCCTATGTCGGGCAATTTCAGGTTGTATTTTTCAGGGGCAGCTACGAGCCACTTCATAGCCATCAATTTGGGCACGTACATGCGGGTTTCCATCGGCATGTTCAGGTCCACATAGCCGGTGCCCAAGCCCATTTGCTGGTTTTTGGCAATGGCTTTGCGCACATTGCCTTGCCCCCAGTTGTAAGCCGCCAAGGCCAAATGCCAATCGCCAAACATGCCGTGGAGCTTTTGCAGGTAATCCAAAGCGGCTCGGGTGGATGCCAACACATCGCGCCGGTCATCTCTAAAGGCGTTTTGCTTCAGGTCAAAGTACTTGCCTGTGCTGGGAATAAATTGCCACATGCCCGCCGCCTTGGCGGTGGAAACGGCTTGGGGGTTGAATGCGCTTTCAATAAAGGGCAGCAATGCCAGCTCCGTGGGCATGTTGCGCCGCTCCAGCTCCTCCACAATGTGAAACATGTATTTGCGGGAGCGCTCGGTCATACGAAACAGGTAGTCCGGTTTAGCGGCATACCACTGCTCTCGGTCGCGCACCAGATCGGTATCTAGATCCGGCATGTCAAAACCCACGCGAATTCGGTCCCAGATGGTTTCAGGCGCATCCAGTCGCGCCACTGGCGGGGTCTCTAAGCTGCTGGCAGACGGCAGTGAGCTCAAAATTTCCCGGCCAGCGTCAGCATTGGGTTTTGAAGCAGAAACCGATGCGCCTTTGAAAAAGGAGAGCAGCGAAGAATCTTTAGATTCTGGTGGTGTGGCTTCGGCCGAGGGTGGGCTGGGGGCGTCCAGCGGCGGCATGGTCACGCAGGCGTTGAGTGAGCCCAGCACCAAAGTCAAGCCCAACAGGCGAAACAAGCTCAAAAAGCGCGATTTGCTGCACATTCGAACCCAACAGAACTTTACCCAAGGCTTAAAGCAGAGCTTCACTTGAATTGATTCTTCCACTCGCGCAGGGCGGCAAACACCGCCACGTCATTGGGTTCGCAACCCGCATGCTGCACCACGCTTTCATGCACAGTGGCGGTTCTGGAGCGCAAAAACGGGTTGATGGCGCGTTCCATACCTATGGTGGAAGGCAAAGTGGGCATGCCCTGGTGGCGCAGCGCCTGACAATGCGCCTCGTACGCTTGCAAATCTGGGTTGCCGGGCTCCACGGCAAGAGCAAATCTCAGGTTGCCCAAGGTGTATTCATGGGCGCAGCAGACGCGGGTAGGCCCTGGTAAAGCGGCCAAGCGGTTTAAAGACGCCAACATTTGCGCGGGGGTACCTTCAAACAGGCGGCCGCATCCGCCTGAAAACAGCGTGTCGCCGCAAAACAAAACGGGTGTGTCCAACAGCGCTGAGGTTGCAGGGGCAAAAAAGGCAATGTGGCCCGCCGTATGGCCTGGCACGTCAAGCACTTCAAACGCTATGCCCATGGCAGTAACCGAATCACCTTGCGACAATCTGTCCATGGGGTGGTTAAGGGCTTCTGTGGCTGGGCCCATCACATGGGCGCCGGTGGCCTCTACCAGTGCTTGCAAGCCGCCCACATGGTCGGCGTGGTGGTGCGTGACTAGAATGGTTTGCAGTGTCAGACGCAGAGCTTGCAGAATATCTAAAACCGGCGCTGCATCTCCTGGGTCCACCACCAAAGCCTGATGATCGTCGTGCAGCAACCAGAAGTAGTTGTCAGAAAACGCAGGGATGGGCAGCAGTTTCAATTGAGTTTTCATGGACGAAAAGATTATAGGGATGCAAGATTTTTGGGACTCTCCCGCCGGACGTTACCTTAAGACGTGGGAAACGGCACAAATGGAGACATTGGTCGCCGACGTGTTCGGCTTTCACGCCTTGCAATTGGGCTTGACCGAACTCGACACCTTGGCGGCCAATCGCATGCCCCACCGTTGGTGCGCCGTGAAAAACCCCGTTGATGTCGCACATGGTGCAAAGGTCGGACAAGCCCAATTGGTCTGCGAGCCCTCGGCCTTACCCTTTCCCGAGGCCAGCCTTGATTTGGTGGTCATGCCCCACACCCTAGAACTGCACCCCGACCCCCACGCCGTATTGCGTGAGGCGGCGCGGGTCTTGGTGCCCGAAGGGCGCGTGGTGATTTGTGGTCTCAACCCCAACAGCCTATGGGCTTGGCGGTACAGGTCGTCCGCCCCCAAAAGCGGCCTGGTGTTGCCCCAAGTGCAGGAGCTGATTGGGTACTGGCGCCTGCGCGACTGGCTCAAGCTTTTGGATTTTGAAATTGAGCGCGGTGGCTTTGGCTGTTATTTGCCCCAACTCAGCCATGAGGACTGGATGCGCCGCTTGAGCTTTATGGACCGGCTGGGGCCTAAATGGTGGCCCATATTGGGGGCGGTGTACTTTGTAACGGCTGTAAAGCGCGTGCATGGCATGCGCCTGATCGAGCCCAAGCGGCAAAAGGTTCGAAAAACTGCCGCTGTGAGATTGCCGGTGGCTCACAAACACCCCACACCCGAGCGCAGGAGCACCCGAACATGACAGCGCAAAGTCATCACACTGAGGCTCACAAGCACGTGGTCATTTATACCGATGGGGCTTGCAAAGGCAACCCCGGACCAGGCGGTTGGGGGGTGTTGCTGAAATCGGCCGGAGTAGAAAAAGAGCTTTTCGGCGGTGAATTGACCACCACCAACAACCGCATGGAGCTGCTGGCGGTGATCATGGCCTTAGAGGCGCTTAAAAAGCCCTGCCAAATCAAATTGCATGCCGACAGCCAATATGTGCTCAAAGGCATGACCGAGTGGCTGGTCGGCTGGAAAGCCAAAGGCTGGAAAACCGCATCCAAGCAGCCCGTCAAAAATGTGGACTTGTGGCAACGCTTGGACGCACTGGTGTCAGGCTCGGGCCACCACATTGAATGGCTGTGGGTCAAAGGCCATAACGGCGACCCGGGTAACGAGCGCGCCGACAAGCTGGCCAACCAAGGCGTCGAGCAGGCCCTATCGGGCGGCTGATTCAAGACTGATACATTGCGGGGTCAAGTGCTGGTGATGTGCTGGTTGTTAGCTAGTTATGGGCCAGCCGTTCGCCGAGCATCGACCACTTCCCCGATCACATAAGTCTTACGACCTAACTATTTATATATGGCTTCTAAATTTCTTTACTCCGTGATTGCCGTTGTAGGTATTGCTGCTGCCGCAGGTGCAGCGTGGTGGTACCAGCACAAGAGCCCAGTGGGCCAATCTTTTGAAAAAAGCGCGCCTCAAGGCGGTTCTGCCCCAGCGGCCCAGACTCCATCTGCGGGTAGCCCAGCAGGTGCGGGCTCGCCAGGCGCAGGCCCCGCAGGTGGCCCGCAGGGCGCTGGCCCTGCACGCCCTGTGTCGGTAGAAGTGGCCAAGGTCGAAATCACCCAGTTGGTGGACGACGCGCAAACGGTGGGCAGCCTCAGGTCTCGCCAAGGCGTCATGGTGCGCCCCGAAATCAGTGGGCGTATCACGCAGCTCAACTTTCGCGACGGCGAGCGCGTGCGCAAAGGCCAGTTGTTGGTGCAGCTAGACGATCAGTTGCCGCAAGCGCAGGTCAAACAGAGCCAAGCCGAGCTGTCTATTGCCCAAGCCAATCACAAGCGCAACCAAGAGCTTTTGGCGCAAAACTTCATCAGCCAGCGCACGGTGGACGAAAGCGCCGCTAGCCTCGAAGTGGCGCAGGCCAAGCTGGCCTTGTCGGTGGCGACCGCAGCCCGCCTCAAAATTACCGCGCCTTTTGACGGTATCACCGGCATCCGCTCGGCCAATGTGGGCGACTACCTCAAAGACGGCAGCGACATCGTGAACCTAGAAGACATTGACGCCGTGTTTGTCGATTACAGGCTGCCCGAACGGTTTCAAACCCGCCTGAAAAAAGGCCAAAGAGCCACGGTCGACTTAGATGCATTGCCCGGCCGCAAGTTTGAGGCGGTGGTGCTGGCCATCGACCCCCTCATTGATTCCAATGGCCGCTCCGTTGGTGTGAGGGGTTGTATTGACAACCGCCAGCTCACGCTGCGCCCGGGCATGTTTGCCCGCGTGACCACCGTGTTTGGCGAACGCAATCAAGCCCGCGTGATTCCAGAAGAAGCCATTGTTCCGCAGGGCGGAAAAGTATTTGTGATCAAGGTGGTCGACAACGGCGACGCAGCTAATCCTGCCAAGGTGTCTCAGCGCACCGAGGTGAAGGTGGGCATTCGCCGTCCTGGCCGAGTTGAAATTGTGGAAGGCCTCGAGCCTGATGACGTGGTGGTCACTGCGGGCCACCAACGCCTGCAAAAAGATGGCACTGT
>CAMAXR010000010.1 GCA_945862195.1 Hylemonella gracilis | reverse complement strand
AGCAAGTGGGCCAACACCGCCAGTGCCCAAGCCGACCAACGCTTTGGGGCGGGTGGTGGGGCAAACTCCAAGCGGTGGACTTGAGTGATCATGCTGGCAGGTTGTGGTGCAAATTAAGGCGCCAGTTGCACCGACAGGCCCACGCGCTGAATGCCCGCGCGCTGCAAGGTGTCCATCACCTGCACCACTTGTTCATATTTCACGGTTTTGTCCGCGCTGATGACCACAGCAGAGCTGGCGGCAGACGCGCTACCCGGCGCACCTTGGGCGCTGCGCACGGCAGCTGCCAAGTCTTGCAGCTGTATAGGGCGGCTGGCGTTGGAGGTTTTAAGTTCAAGAGCTTCTTTTTTGGTCACCACAATTTGGATCACTTGGTCGGGCTGTTTGGCCGCTTTGCCCATGGTGGGCAGGTCGATTACGCTGGGGGAAATCAGGGGGGCGGTGACCATAAAAATGATCAACAGCACCAACATCACATCAATAAAGGGCACCATATTGATTTCATTGATGGTGCGGCGACCTCGGCTTCTACTCGCTACGGCTGGCATCTTGGGCTCCTGGCTAGGTTGGCCTTAACGGCCCGAGGGCGACGCATTGGCTTGGTTGCCCACGCTGCGCTGCAAGATGTTGGAAAACTCTTCAATAAAGGTTTCTTGTTGGATGGCCACGCGGTCAACATCACGCGCAAAGCGGTTGTAGGCCACCACGGCCGGGATGGCCGCAAACAAGCCAATGGCTGTGGCCACCAGCGCTTCAGCAATGCCCGGGGCTACTGTGGCCAGAGTCACTTGCTGCATTGAAGCCAAGCCCGTAAAGGCATGCATGATGCCCCACACCGTGCCAAACAAACCCACATAGGGGGACACCGAACCCACGGTGGCCAAAAAAGACAAATTGGACTCGACCGAGTCCATTTCGCGCTGAAAGCTCGCGCGCATGGCGCGACGGGCGCCATCCAGAAGGCTGGGCGCATCGGTAATACGGCGTTCGCGCAGTTTTTGCACCTCGCGCATGCCGCTGGCAAAAATGCGCTCCATAGGCCCGGCCGTCCTGGAATTTTGGGTGGCGGCGGCAAACAGCTCGTTGAGGTTTTTGCCAGACCAAAAGTCGCGCTCAAAGTCTTCGTTAAGGCTTTTAACGCGCTTGAGCGCAAACAATTTTCTAAAAATAGCCGCCCAGCTGGACACCGACATCAACAACAAAATAGCCATCACCAACTGCACAACCCAGCTGGCGTGCAGCACCATGTTCAAAATGGACAAGTCTTGGTTCATAAAACGTTTCCGTAAGTCAAAAAATATCAACAGTCAATCAACTTAATACCGCTTGGAGCCGACGCACGGCTTCATGCAATTCGGGTAGCGCGGTGGCTGTAGAAAACCGAATGTAGTTCATGGTTTGCGCTTGGCCAAAATCTCGCCCCGGCGACACGGCCACATGGGCTTGGCGCATCAGGGCATAGGCCAAGTCCCAGCTGTTGGCCACTCCCAGCCGCTCGCAGGCTTGGGTGCAGTCGGCCCAAGCGTAAAAAGCGCCATCGGGCATAACGGGTACGGTCAGCCCCAGTTGGTTCAGGGCCGGTATAAAAAAGTCGCGTCGTTCTTTAAAAGACTGTCGCCGCGCTTCGTAAATGGCCAAGCTCTCATGCTCAAAACACGCCAGCGCCGCATGCTGTGCCACGGCACTCGGGCAGATGTAAAGGTTTTGCGCCAACCGCTCCACCACGGCCACCAGCTTGGGAGGCACCACCAACCAGCCTAGCCGCCAACCGGTCATGTTGAAGTACTTGGAAAAACTGTTGATGCTGATGATGTCTTCCCCCAGCTGCAAGGCAGATTGCCCGTACAGAGGGTCGTAGCTCAGGCCCACATAAATTTCATCCACCATGCTGATGCCGCCTTTAGCGGCCACATGTTCGTGAATCTGGCGCAATTCAGCCGCTGCAATAGAGGTACCTGTAGGGTTGGAGGGCGATGCCAGCAGCACCCCGCGGGTGTTGGGGCCCCAATGCTCGCGCACCTGCGCGGCCGAGAGCTGAAACCGATCTTGCGCGGTGGTGGGAATCAGCACCGCACGGCCGTCCGCTGCTGCTACAAAGTGGCGGTTGCAGGGGTAACTGGGGTCGGGCATGAGGATCTCGTCACCGGCCTCCACCAGCGCCAAGCAGGCCAGTTGCAAAGCCCCCGACGCGCCGGAGGTCAGCACGATGCGGTCGGCCGACACCTCAAGCCCAAAGCGCTGCGTGTACCAATGACTGATGCGCTCGCGCAAGGCAGGCAAGCCGGTGGCAGGCGTGTACTGGGTGCGCCCTTGAGCAATAGCTTGGTGCGCAGCCTCTTGAACCAGCAGTGGAGCCGTAAAGTCAGGCTCGCCAATGTTTAAAAACAGCATGGGTTCGGCGCTGTGGGCCACCTGCAGCGCCAATTCGGACGCAGCCTTGGCCATTTCCATCACATAAAACGGCTCAATGCGCTGGGCGCGTTGCGTGATGCGGGTCATGCCTCTCGCCGGCTGCGGTCTTGTTCTATTTCGGGGCCGCGCAGGGTGGGGGCCAAACCGTTGAGCACGCCGTTGACGTATTTGTGACCGTCGGTGCCGCCAAAAGACTTGGCCAGTTCGATGTATTCATTGAGCACTACACGCCAAGGCACATCGAGGCAGTATTTAAATTCGTAAGCGCCCATCCACATGACGGCATGCTCAATGGGAGATATTTCTGTCAATTTGCGGTCGAGCAGGGGGGTAATGAGCGCGTCCAGCTCTTGCTCCTGGTCCACGCAGCCATGCAACAAGGCGTCGTAATGGGCAGCATCGGCCTTGTTAAAGCCGCTCAAGTCGCGGGTGAATTCGTCAATGGCCTGCACCTGCTGCCTGCCCACCAAGTGCTGGTACAAGCCCTGCAAGGCAAATTCTCGGGCCCGCCCGCGTGCAGGTTTGGAGGAGCTCTTCACGGCGGAGCGGGGACGCGCGGTTTGAGAAGGTTCAGGCTGTTCTGACAGGTCAGGCGTGTCTGGAAGGTCTGGCGACATGGGTAAGGGGGTGTCCGGGTGAAATCTGGCTATTTAGGTCTGGCTATTTAAATTAGCGGTCCAGGTCGCTCAAAAGGTTGGCCATTTCAACCGCTGCACGGGCGGCCTCTGGACCTTTTTCGGTTTGGCGGGCTTCGGCTTGGGCCATGTTTTCGGTGGTGAGAATGGCGTTGGCAATGGGCAGCTGGTAGTCCAGTGCCACGCGGGTCACGCCAGCGGCGGATTCTTGCGCCACCAACTCAAAGTGAAAGGTTTCGCCGCGAATCACGCAGCCCAAGGCAATCAGGGCGTCGTAGCGGTTGCTCTCAGCCATGGCCTGCAAGGCCACAGGTATTTCCAGCGCGCCGGGCACGCTGACCAGCTCCACGTGTTTTTCGATCACACCCAAAGCCAGCAACTCTTGGCGGCATGCTTGGGCCAAAGCATTAGTCACTGAATTGTTAAACCGCGCCTGAACGATGCCTACACGCAACTCCGAGCCGTCGAGCTTGCGGTCCGATGCATTCAATTCGCCTTTTTGAGCGCCAAACATGAACGGGTCCTTTGCAAAAAAGTTAGGGATGTGGTGCCGACAAGGTGGCGTGAGGTGTCAAGTGGCTTTCGGTCCATTCTGGGCCACATGCTCCACCACCTCCAGCCCGTAGCCCGCCATGCTGGGCAGGCGGCGCGGACTGCCCAAGAGCCGCATGCGGTGCACACCGCAAGTGCGCAAAATTTGGGCGCCTATGCCGTAGCTGCGCAAGTCCATGCGGCCGCGTTCAGGGGCGTGGCTGGAGCGGGCCGTGCCTTCAAACTGAGCCAGCAGCTGGTCTGCCGATTCGCCGCAGTTGAGTAGCACCACAATGCCTCGCCCTTCTTGAGCAATGCGGGCCAAGGAGGCGTCTAGGCTCCAAGAATGCATGGCGCGGCCTAGCTCTAGTGCGTCCAGCACAGACAAGGGTTCGTGCACACGTGCCAGCACTGTGTCTTGTGCTGTCCAGGTTCCGCACACCAAAGCCAAATGCACCCCGCGGCTAGGCTGGTCGCGAAAAGCGCGGGCCGTAAAGGTGCCATGGGCGGTTTTCAGCGGGTGTTGGCCCAGTTCAGTGATGAGCGACTCGGTACGGCTGCGGTGCTCAATCAAGTCGGCGATGGTGCCAATTTTGAGGCCGTGGACGTGGGCAAACTCCATCAGGTCGGGCAGGCGGGCCATGGTGCCGTCGTCCTTCATGATTTCGCAAATCACGGCAGAAGGCGAGCAGCCTGCCATCTGAGCCAAGTCGCAACCCGCCTCGGTGTGGCCAGCCCGCATCAGCACACCACCATCTACCGCTTGCAGGGGAAAAATATGCCCAGGTTGCACCAAATCGCTGGATTGGGCCTTGGGGTGCACCGCCGCGGCAACGGTTCGGGCGCGGTCGGCCGCTGATATACCCGTGGTGACACCTTCGGCGGCCTCAATGGAAACGGTAAAAGCGGTGCCCATTTTGGTGCCGTTGCGCGAGACCATGGGGGGGAGTTGCAGCCGCTCGCAATGTTCACGGGTGAGGGTCAGGCAAATCAGCCCTCGCCCAAAACGTGCCATGAAGTTGATGGCCTCGGGTGTCACGTGGTCTGCCGCAAGCACCAAGTCGCCCTCGTTTTCGCGGTCTTCTTCGTCTACCAAAATCACCATGCGGCCAGCCTTCATGTCGGCCACGATGTCTGCTACTGGGGAAATGGCTACTTCGTTCATGTTTTGATTCTCGCAGATCGCTCCAAGAGAATCCCATGGGCCAATCAGCTCGGAGGGCGCTTGGTGGTTAAGGCGCGGTTCAATACCACCGCCACGGCAGCACCTACCAGTTCAGCCAGCACAAAGCCGGGCACGCTGCTTGGTGCAATGCCAGCAAAACTGTCGCTGAACATCCGCCCAAAGGCGGCGGCAGGGTTGGCAAACGAGGTAGAAGACGTGAACCAGTAGGCTGCCCCAATATAGGCCGCCACCATTGATGACGCTCGGCCCGCAGGGGTGCGCAAAATCACCAACAGTAGCCCAGCAGTGGCCACCAATTCGCCCACCCACTGGCCGAGACCGGTTCGAACATGGGACGAAAACTGCAACACCGTCATATCAAACATCACATGTGCCAGCCAAGCCCCCAGCATGGCCCCCAGCAGCTGCGCCGGAATGTAAGAAGCCAGTTCAGACCAAGAAAGCTCCCGCCTGAACGCCATAACGGCGCTTACTGCCGGATTAAAGTGCGCCCCGCTGATGGGCCCCAACACCTCGATCAATATGTAAAGCCCGCATACAGTGGCAGCGGTGTTGCCCAAAAGCGCAATCGCTATGTTGCCTCCCGACAAGCGTTCGGCCATGATGCCCGAGCCGATGACGATGGTGAGGAGCAAAGCCGTGCCGATCAGCTCGGCCAGCAGTTTGCGAGCCATTGGAATGCTGAAAGCGGGCATCAGCTCAGGGCAATAGCAGCTAATGCGGCTTGCAGCTCGGGCTTGCCCAGAGTGCCCAAAGGCAGTTGCAGCAGTTGCAGCAGCCGGTAGGCAATGGCTTGGCGGGTCAATTCAAAGGCGCGTTGCTTGTCTTCTGGGCTACCCACAGCCAGAGAGGGGTCTGGGTAACCCCAATGCACCTTGACAGGTTGGCCATTGCCCCCAAAAAACACGGGGCAGGCCTCTGCGGCGGCGCTGTCGCACACGGTGATCACGATGCTTAAAGGTGGCGCATCTGGGGTGGTGAACACATCCCAGTTTTTGCTGCTGTAGCCGGTGGTGTCCACGCCAGCCTTGTGCAGCACTTCCAAGGCCAAGGGGTTGAGGCGACCGCTGGGGGAACTGCCAGCACTGAAGGCTTTCACGTCTTTACCCATTTGGCGTGCCAAATGGTTGAGCATGCCCTCGGCCAAAACGCTGCGCGCGGAGTTGTGGGTACAAAGAATCAGGATGTTGGTGGTCATGACAAATTAAGGTGAGAAGCAACCTCAATTGAGGTGGGTGGTTCAGGGTATGGATTGGTCTTTTGCCTCTAACGAGATGGGCTCACACCATTCGGGATGGCCGGAGCAACATTCATCGGTCAGGTAACCGATTAAGTTTTGTATCAAATCAAGATTGGCTGTGTAACGAAGAAACCTGCCTTCTTGGACCGAATTGACCAATCCGGAATGGGACATTGCTTTGAGGTGAAAGGATAAATTGGTGGGGGCTAGGCCCAGTAGGGTGGCTATTTCTCCAGCCACCATGCCCGTAGGTCCTTGCTTGATGAGCATGCGAAAGACATCCAGCCTGATGCCAGACGACAGGGACTCAAACACTTGTGTAGCGACTTCTTTTTCCATCGTTGTGTTCTAAATGTCACCAAAGTTTAATTCAATATTTCAATAATAGTTGAACTGTTAAACTTTTGTCAACAAGTTGGCTCAAAGCATCGCAGTTGACCATCATGTAACTCGTTTAAGTTCAACACATTGGAGTAACTTTATGAAACTTAAGAACATCGTGTTTTCGGCATCGATTGTTTTGGCCAGCATGAACATAGGACTGGCTCTTGCTGAGACTGTTGAAATCAGCGGATCGACCACCGTCAACAGCTTGCTGATCACTCCCCATAAAGCAGAAATAGAACGACAGTCGGGTCACACACTCAAAATCAACCCCAGCAGCTCCGGCAAGGGTCTGACAGACCTGATTGGTTTTAACACCGATATCGCCATGTCTTCAGCACCCATCAAAGATCTGGTCGAGCAAATTGGAAAAACGCCCAACTTTCGTGGTTTGGTTTTGAAAGAGAGCGAGCTCAAAGTGATTCCCTTGGGGCGTGCACAGGTCTTATTTATTGTTCACCCATCCAACCCGTTAAAGACGCTAAAAAAAGCTCAGTTGGAAGGTCTACTCACCGGAAAAATCACCAACTGGAGTGAGTTAGGTGGAAGCAATCAGCCTGTTGTGGTGATATCTGAAAGCCCCGTTGGTGCCATGCGCACTGAAATTGTGCAAAAAGTTTTGGGTGGCAAGGACTTTGCCAGCAACACAAAGGTGATGGACATTGCAACGGATGTTCCTAAACAGGTTGCCATGACCCCAGGCTCTATTGGCTTTGTAAGCTCTGTGTTGCCTGTAGCAGAAAGAGGCGAAGTCAACTTAATTGCACATGAAGGCAGAATTGAGCAGACTCTTTACATCATCACCCGCCCAGGTGCTAACGAAACCCTAGATAAAGTGGTGGGTGCCATCAAGTCCGTGGGCTTGAAGGTGCTGGCTCGCAATTAATTGATGTAAGAGTTAATTCTCTTAAGCTTTTATGAGCAACTCCCGGCAACCTGTTAAGGGTTCTGGGAGTTTTTTGCTTTTAGGGGTTGCGCACCGTCTTCCGACGCGGACAGCATGCGCTCCACATAACGAGCAATGAGGTCAATTTCAAGGTTGACCTTGGCTCCAGCAGTCAGGGCGTGAAGAGCCGTGTTTTGGTAGGTGTGCGGAATCAGGTTGATGCTCAGTTCACAGCCCTGAGGCACGTCGCGCACCAGGTTCACAGTTAGGCTCACGCCATTGACGGTGATGGAGCCTTTGTAGGCAATAAACCGTGCCAAGGTGGGCGGTGCCAGCACCAAAAGCTCCCACGATTCGCCGCGTTGCTCAAAACTCAGCACCTGGCCCAGGCCATCCACGTGGCCGGACACGATGTGGCCGCCTAGGCGGTCGTGGGCACGCAGGGCTTTTTCGAGGTTGAGGGGCGCCCCTACCGACCAGGCGGCGGTTTTGTCCAAAGACTCGGCCGACATGTCGATGGTGAATTCGCCCTTGGCAACGCTAAAGCTGGTCACGGTCATGCAGGCGCCGTTAAGGGCAATGCTGTCGCCTAGGGTGACGTCAGCCAAGTACTCGGCGGGGCAAGCGATGGTGATGCGAATGCCGTGTTGAGATGAACTGCCCAGTTGGTGGATCTCGGCGATGCGACCCACAGCAGTGATGATTCCAGTAAACATGCCGCTATTTTGGCAGGTCAGGGCGCCTTGCCACCTATTTTTACAATCTTCGCCATCAAGCGCACATCGGGGCCGATGCGCTGAACATCGGTAAATTCTAGGTTTGTAGCCTGCAAAAGCTCGGTCAAAGGGCCCAACTGCAGCATGCCTTGGCCTTGCCCCAGCAGTTTGGGAGCCAGGTACACCAAAAATTCGTCCACCAACTGCTCGCGTACCAAAGAACCATTGAGCTTGTGGCCTGCTTCAACATGAAGTTCGTTGACTTCGCGGCGGGCCAAATCTTGCAGCATGGCTTGTAAATCGACCTTAGCCGCAGAGGTATTTGCTTGCGGGCAATGCACCAGTTTGACGCCCAAAGCCTCAAGCGCGGCTTGTTTGGCTGCAAAGGGCGCTGCTTGCTGTATTGCATGGGGTACCGCGTGGTAGACCCAAACTTCACGGCCTGAGCTTTTAAGGTTGTCGAGCAGTTTTGCGTTTAGGGGCAGCTCTAAGCGGCTGTCCACCACCACCACATGGGGCTGGCGCGGGGTGGGCACCTCGCGCACGTCCAGCCTTGGGTTGTCTTGCAGCACGGTGCCCATCCCGGTGAGCACAACGCAAGCGCGGGCCCGCCAGGCATGGCCGTCGGCGCGCGCTGCATCAGAAGTAATCCATTGACTTTGCCCGTTTTGCAGGGCGGTTTGCCCGTCCAGGCTGGCCGCAATTTTCAGGCGTACCCAGGGGGTGCCGCGCTCCATACGGCTGAAAAAACCTACATTGAGCGCGCGGGCGTTGTCTTGCAGGGTTTTAAACGGCTCGTGGCTCAGGTCCAGCAACTGCGCCTGAACACCTGCTGCTTGAAGTTTGGCCAAACCTTGCCCTGACACCAAGGGGTTGGGGTCGGGCGCCAAGGCCAGCACCTGAGAGACACCCGCAGCCACCAGAGCATTGCAACAGGGGCCCGTGCGCCCCGCATGCGAGCAGGGCTCCAGCGTCACATAAGCCGTGGCGCCCTGAGTGCTGTGGCCAGAGCTGCGCGCCGCATTGATAGCCATAACCTCTGCATGGGGCCCACCCACTTGTTGGGTGTGGCCTTGCCCAATGCACTCCCCCTGCGGGTTGACCAACACGCAACCCACCGCCGGATTGGGCGGGCACAGCAGGCGTGCTTGTTGTGCCAGTTGGAGTGCTTGGCGCATCCAAGCTTGTGTGGCGGCGAGGGAAGATGGCATCAGCTCAGTTTAATGCCCGAACTCATGCCGGAACAGATACCCGAGAAGGGGTTAAAAAGCGTTACCGCCAGCAACTGTCGCGCACGGTGGTGCTGGCGGCCACTCCAGCCACCACATTGCCCCTAAGGCCGGTTTCGCTCAGGGTGAAGGCGCCGCACATGTCGTTGCTCATAGCGGAGCCAGCCACGGGGGACATCACCAGCTTGAAGGTGGTGGCGGTGACCACGCTGCTGGCGGTGTCCAGCTGGTACACCGCGGTGCTGTCCGAGGGTGATTGCTTGAGGTTGGCGGGCATTTGGCTGGCCCAGTTGTTGCCTGCACGGTCTTGGTTGAAGCGGTCGTTGGCCGAATAAAAACGCTGCATAAATTGCGCTGCTGACACCAGTTGCGTTCGGGCATCGGCGCGACGCGAGCGCGCCACATGCTCTTGGTATGAAGGAATGGCAATGGCCGCCAAAATGCCAATGATGGCCACAGTGATCATCAACTCGATCAGGGTGAATCCGCGTGAGGTGTGGAGCTTCATGGCTGGTCTATCTAAAAAGGTGGGTTTGAAAAAACGGTGAGCGGTGATGTGGGTCAGCGCATATAAAGCTGCCGCCATTCCCTTGAGGTGATGGTGGCTGTAGAGCATCCGGCCAAAGCGCAATTGATTTTTAAGCTGTTAGAGGCTGAGCTGCCGGCCGAAATGAGTACAAAGTTTTGAGTGGTGTTGGACCCCGAACCCGCACCAGAAGCAGCGCCGGAAACCGTGCCGCTGTTGCCGGTACTGTTTTTAGGCGACACCACCATCAGCGCGGAGCTGATGCCTTGGGCGCCTATTTCACTCACCATCTTGGCCGAGGTGTTGGCCCCAGTATTGGTCGTTCCGCCCGAATTAGTGCCGAAAATAGAGGCCCAGTTGGCCTTGACAATATCTGGGGCTTTGCTGGGGTTGGCGCCATAAAGCCCATCGATCCATATTTCCCATTGCGTGCCGCTGCCGGTTTGAATGCACGGGTCTTGGGACACATTGGCAGGCGACAAGGTGGCCGCGTACAAAACCCGCGAATTGCGAAACCCCAATTTGCGCAGCGGAAACACCACGCGCTCACCGGCGTTGGGTAAATCTAGGGTCCAACCCAATTTGTTGCTCCAGTCGATCACCTTGAGTTCACCCCCGGTGGCGGAGGTGAGGTCGCCATTTACCAACACCCTGGTGTCAAGCTTGTTGGTGGCGATGGGGTAGGCACCGGCCTGTGTGGACAAAGGAGTGCCAAACGCCGTTTTGTCCCACAAGCCCAAAAGTGACTGGTTGCCGTAGGGCGCGTCCAAGTCTTTGGTTTCAAAAAACTTGCCTGTGCCCACCACCACCATGCGCCCACTGATGGGGTGGTTGACGACTTCTGGAGCCGCCGTGATGGGCTTTGAGGTGCCGGTGCTGAACAGCAGTTCAGGTACGGGCCATTTGCTGGGGTCTTTGTTGCTCAGGTCAAAGCGCCACACATTGCCCCTCAGGTCGCCCGCATAGGCACCGAGTACCCGTTGGGCGCTGGCGTCGAGCACCAGCTTCACACCACCCAAACCATTTTTGGTCGTGGTGGTGACACCGTTGCTGATGACCGACCATGGCCCACCGGTGGCGCTTGGGGTTTGCAGCTCGCGTATCAACTCGCCATTGGCCAAATTGACGACGAACATACTGGCGGTTCCGCTGGCGCTTTCATAGCCGTTGCCCAAAAAACCGGCCCATAGGCTGGGGTTGGCCGTGGTGTCGACCCCGTTGGTGGGTCCTGCCTGAATTTCAGACAACACATAGCCCAAATTGGCATAACCGCTGGTGTTGGGGCTGACCTCCCACAACACCGTGTCCGTTCCTAAATTAGAGGTGCCGCCCCGCAAAGGCTCCGTCACGTTCAGGGCATAAAGGCTTTTGGCCCCGGCCCCAGTGCTGCCCAGCAACAACTGTTTCCAGCTGCCTGAAATAAAAGCGTCGGTTTCGGTTTGGGGGCCGTCCACCAAATACTGGTGGGTGTAGAAGCGGTCGGCCAGTGACGACATTTTGGGCAGCACGCTGCGTGGTACAAAGCCAAAAATTTCTTGCCCGCCAGCGACACCTGCGCTGCCATCTCTGAACGCATGCAATATGCCGTCGTTGCCGCCCACCCACAGCACCCCCTCACTGCGGCTGGCTAAAGCGCTGCGGTACGCCGAATAGGCCGAGCCTGTGCCGGGTAGGGGGTTGCTCGAATTGAGCACCTCCAAAGCAACGGGGCTGGACGCGCTTTTGGCGTCGCTGGCTTCCCGAAACGGTGCACCCTTGATCATGATGGGTGTGGAGTTGACCATGTCGCCCAGAACCGTGATGCGTTCTCTAAAACCGCCTGCATCACCTTCTTTGCTTTGATCTCCTCGCAAAAAATTGACCATATCGGCGTTGCGGGCGGTTGCTGGCAAGTCGTTGAGCACGCCCGCAGAGTTCATGGCGCTGAGCGTGAAATTCACACTGCGTGAGCTGCTCGATGTGGGCGCTGCCCCCGTGCCGACCACCAAATTGCGGCTGCCATGGGCTGGAATGCCACTGATGAGCTTGCCCGAAGCATCTTTACCCACCACTTGCCACGCGATGCTGCCTTGGTTGCCCGCGTCATCCAGCTCGTAGGCCGTGATGTTGCCGCTCCAGCTGCCGGTGGTGTACTGGGGCGTGTATTTGCGGGTGTCCACATTGAGCGATGCGGTGGATACGGCCACGCCAGACTGGGTGTTGGTGATTTGCCGAATATTGGCCATCATGTTGTCAATGCTGTCGTTGAGCGACTGCGAGTCGGTGGCGGTGAGCATGCTGCCGCGCGCGTTCAGGGTGGCGTGCCACATGTCGTCTATGGCCGTGGGGTCGTCTGTGTCTGGGCTAGGCCAAGACAGTGTCCCCGCTTTGAGCCGGCTTAAATTGGTGGCATTGGGCTCCAAGGTGCCCCAAATACCCAAGCCAATGGCGTAAAACGACATGTTTTGCCAAAACGACTCGTTGAAGGGACTGGCGGGTACGTTGTTGGCCAAGTCGGGACGCAGGTCGGTGGCCCAGTACTTTAAAGCCACGTCGGCCAGAGTGTTGGTGTAACTGTCTGCGTAGGGCCTTGCCGGTTTGTATTGGTAGGTGGACCCTGATGGGGTGGTGATGGTGGGGCCGGTACTGCCATCCATATTGCCCACGCTGCTGAACCTGTCGTTGTAATACCCATCCGTCATGAGCATGGTGAAGGAGCGTCTGCAGCTCATATGCGCAGTGGTGGGCTCATTGCCTGCTCCTGAGTTGGAGCCCGATGCCGAGGTGCCGGTGGAGCTTGGGTTGGGGTTGCTGCCCCAAGGGCCAGCACTGTCGATGCGGCTGAAGTATTTGCCTACCGTGTCCAGAGCTTTTCGGTTGGGTGTGTCGCCGTAAATAGGAATGTTGTAAAGCCAGTTGTAAAACTGGGCTTTAACCGATGCGTCAAACAGTGCCACACCCGAGGTGAGTTGCCCAAACTCCAGCCTGTTGATGGTGGCCCAACCCAACCGAACCGTGGGCCCAATGTCTTTGAAAGCCAAGCCCACGCCGGTTTTGGCGATTTCTTCACGGGTGCTGTGATATGCGCTCCAGACCGAAAAGTTTTGCAGTTCTTCCTGCCAAGTGCATACGGCAAAAGACGAGATGCAGTCGGTTCGGGCCAGCCATTTGGGGTAGCTTTTGATGTTGTTGCTGACCTTGTTGGGGTAGGGCGTGGTGGTGGAGGCGCCGGGGGCCAGTTCAATGGGCAAAGGCTGGTACCCATTAGGGGAGCCGGACTTGAAAAAACTGGTGCTGCCATTGGAAGGGTTGTTGCCGGTGTTGTTCCAAGTGCTGGTTTGAGTGGCGCTGGAACTGGACTTGTAAAAATACACCTCAAAGTCCGTGCCGTTTCTCAGTGTGTTGGCCCTGATGTCATTGCCCGAGGCGTCCACCCGATTTTTGTAGCGGATGCGGGGGTCGTAATAAATGCGGTTGATGTTGGGGGACTGCGCGGCTTCGTTAACGCTACCTTGTTGGGGTGGCCCGCTCATGCCCATGCCACTGGGGGAGCCACCGTACTGGTAAATGTAGTTCGCGTTCATTGACCCAGAGTCGTCGTAAATAAAGACCAGATTGGGGTGCACGGCGGTGGACCTGGTCAGCAAAGGTTCGGTGGCCATTTGCGCCCTGAGCTCACCGCCCAATAAGGTGGCTAGGGCCGCTAGACATAGGGAAAAGACACTTTGAAATAGACGCGGGTGCATAGGCTTAGTTGAGTGCAATGGTGGACTGCAGCCACACCTCAGCCCCGGCGGGGCGGGCAGTCCCAGAGGCCACCTCAGGCCCAAAGCCGCGGGCGGTGACCACAAAGCTGTTGCTGGAGTTGGTGCTGTTGTCGGCGTTGGCTAGGGGCAAGCGCTCCACCAAGCACTCGGGCAGGCGGTTGTAACTCACATAAGGGCCTGCTTGGTTCATGGCAGAGGCGGGGACCACAAACACCCCCACACGGCCGGAATCCCAGTTGCCAAGGTCTTGCCACTTGGGGGTGGCGCTGGCAAGGGCGGAGTAGTCTTGTATGGTGGGCACAGAGGGCAAAGTCACTGTAGATTGCACTTGCTGAACCGTGGCTTCCTCGCAATATTTCAGGGCCAACTCCGCGGCTTGATGGCCCATCACCACCACCCTGGGTCCGCTAGAAACCACCTCAGCATTGATGGCCGTACGCAAGGTCGTGGCAGACAGTAAGGAAATCACCACCAACAAAATCAGCGTGATGACGAGCACCACGCCCTTTTGTGATGAGGGGAGGCGGTGCTGCGCTTGACAGAGTTGATCTAGATTGGACTTAAGCGATGGCTGGCATGACATGCGATCAGCCTAAGTGACGCAGGTGACGCCTTTTTTAAGGCGAGATACTTAAGGCAAGCGGTTGCGCAGGCTCACCGTGGCAAAGTAAGCGCGGCGCAGCCTAAGGTCGGTGGTGTTGGTTTGCAGGGCGCCTTCGCAGTCCAGGTACTGCGAGGAGGCTTGGGAGTTGGTGATGTTGGCCTCGCTTCTGGCCAAAACGCAAATGCGCACCGCCACCACGCGCTTCCAGCGCTCCGAAGCAGTGGGTAAGTTGACCACAGACGTATCGGTTTCAATTTGGCTGGCGCTCAAATAACCCGCTATCACGCCATCGTTGCCAGTGGCTTGAGCCACGCCGTAACTGAACTTCAAGTCTTCAATATTTTCGACCAAGGGTTGCGGGGTGCCCCCGGAGCCACTTCCAAAGCAATAAAGTGACGGGTTGCTGCTGCCGCTGGGAGTGTCTAGGTAAAAGCGGTTGTCTGCCTCGTAAAACGTGACGATGGTTGGTGCGGTGGTGGTGGCTGAGGTGATTTTGTTAACGGTTGCGGTTTGCCCTTTTAAGCCATTGCCCAAGCAATCGGTCGGGGTGCCGTTGGCCAAAGGTACGGTGTTGAATTTGTCGGCCTCGTAACCAAGGGCTAAGGCGTGGGGCTGGGCCGCATCGGACGCCACACTGGGGCAGATCAAGGTGGAGATGTTGGCTGCCGCCGTGACAGCTCCAGAGGTTTTGAGGTTGCTGAAGGGAATGCTGCACCCGCGCAGGCTGAAGGTGTTGGTGATGGGGTTGCGTGGGGTGGACAGGGCATAGTTGGCTTGCTTGGGGTTGGCGCCCGCCATGCGGATGTGTTGGCTTAACAGTTCTAGGGCAGCGTAGGCGTCTTCATTCATGCGACTTTGCGCCTCTGCCACTCGCGATGCGGTGACTGCACCCTGATAAGCCGATAGGGCGGCCCCCATGATGACCAGCCCGATGGCAATGGAAATCATGAGCTCAATGAGCGAAAAACCGGCCGAGCATTGGAGTCCTCGGAGTCTTCCGGGTCCTCGGGGTCTTTGGGGTGGTCGGGCTAAAAGTGGTGGCAAAGCTGACCTTTTTAAATCCTGAAGCGAATGTAAATACACCGCGGCACAGGTTCGGTAAAGCCAGAGCTGACCTCGGCGGGGCAGTTGTCGCTGGTGGCGGTGTTGTTCAGCCCGCCAAAAGAGCCGGGTTCCTGCCAAATGATCCATAAATGGCCGTCAACGGAGGTGATTGAGCCGGTGGTGTTGTCGCGTTGCAGCAGCATGCCGCCAGAGGGGAGTTGCTGCCTCAACGCTCTAAGCGTGAAAGCCTTGTCCATCAGGGCTAAGGTGTCTGGGGTGCAGGTGGGGTAGCTGCAGTCTGAAAGGCTGGGCACGCTGCTGGTGCCGTCATAGCTCAAGGCTTGGTCGTATTGACCCGATGCAAAACCGGCCGCGTTGGCCCGAATGCGGTCGATATGGCTGGTGGCCAATTGGGTCGCGGTGGCCTTCATGGCCGAAAGTTTGGGCATTTGAATAGCCGAGGCCATGATGATGCCCATGGACAACAAGCCAAAAGACAAAATCAAGGTGGCGATCAGCACTTCTAAGAGGCTGGCGCCGGTTTGCTGTTGGCGGGACTTCATGAGCACGAGCTCAGGCCGTCGCCCGCAATGCGCACATGCCCTGACATGCTCACGCACACCAAGCGTTGCTGGGCGTTGCTGTAAGCGGTGCCACCAAAAGTGAGGGTGGTGGCGTTGCTCACATTGCGCAGTCGGCCAGTAGCGGTAAAGCTGAATTTGTTGCTGTTGCTGCTGCCCATGATGGAGCCGATCGCACTGCTCTTAGATTGGAGCCGCAACACGGTCTCGCCCGCGTTGAAAGCGCTGTCACCATTGACGTCTTCAAACACAAACCAACCGCCTGCCCATCCGTCGTCCAAGCCATCGCCGTCCACATCTAGTGTTTTTCCGGTGTTGCATTCCGGATTGGTGTCGTCGTCGAGTTTGTTGACGCGGCACATCACCACAGTGGCACTGCGCCGCACCGCCATGCTGCGGGCATAGCGCATGTCAGATAAAAAGCTGTTGACGCTGGACGACATTTGGGAGGAGCGCACCGTGCTGATAAAGGACGGCACGCCAAAGCCCAACAGCAGTGCTGTGATGGACATGACGACCAATAACTCCAGCAAGGTGACGCCCCGATGTCTGTGCATGGGGGCAAATTGTGGGGGTGTCTTGTGGCAGTTTTCTTGTGGCAGTTATTTGCGCACTTCGTCTACCAAGGTTTTGAAGTCGTCAATGTCTTCAAAACTCCGATACACGCTGGCAAAGCGCACATAGGCCACTTTGTCGAGCTTTTTAAGTTCGCGCATCACCATTTCACCCAGTCGGTGCGAGGGCACCTCGCGTTGCGCGAGGTTGATGAGCTTTTCTTCTATGCGTTCAATGGCGCCGTCCACTTGCTCGGTGCTCACTGGGCGCTTGCGCAGAGCCAGGTTCATGGAAGAGCGCAGTTTGCTGCGGTCAAATTCAATGCGGCGACCGTCTTTCTTGACGATGGCCGGAAAACTCACCTCAGGACGCTCGTAGGTGGTAAAGCGTTTTTCGCAGGCCCCGCATTGGCGGCGACGGCGCACGAAGTCGCCATCTTCAGACACCCGGGTCTCCATCACCTGGGTGTCCAGGTGGTTACAAAACGGGCACTTCATGGGGTGCGGTCAGGGCACAGGGGGATCAGCCGTAGACCGGAAAACGAGCGGTCAGGGCATTCACCTTGGCGCGAACAGCGTCAGTGTTGGCCGCATCGCGCGGGTTGTCCAGCACGTCGGCAATCAGGTGGGCGGTGGCGCGAGCTTCATCGTCCTTAAAGCCGCGGGTGGTCATGGCGGGGGTGCCAATGCGAACACCGCTGGTCACCATGGGCTTTTCGGGGTCGTTGGGAATGGCGTTTTTGTTGATGGTCATGTGGGCAGAGCCCAAAACCGCCTCGGCTTCCTTGCCGGTGATGCCTTTGGACCGCAGGTCTACCAGCATGACGTGGCTTTGCGTGCGACCACTGACGATGCGCAGACCGCGCTCTGTAAGGGTTTGCGCCAGGATTTGGGCGTTGCGCACCACCTGCTGCTGGTAAAGCTTGAATGAGGGGTCAAGCGCTTCTTTAAAGGCCACCGCTTTGGCGGCTATGACGTGCATTAGGGGGCCGCCTTGCAACCCTGGGAAGATGGCGCTGTTAATGGCTTTTTCGTGAACAGACTTCATCAAAATGATGCCGCCACGGGGGCCGCGCAAGCTTTTATGGGTGGTGCTGGTGACCACGTCGGCATGGGGCACTGGGTTGGGGTAGACGCCAGCGGCAATTAGGCCCGCGTAGTGGGCCATATCCACCAGAAAAATAGCTCCTACGTCTTTGGCTACCTTGGCAAAGCGTTCAAAGTCAATGTGCAAGCTGTAGGCGGATGCGCCGGCAATGATGAGCTTCGGCTTGCTCTCGTGGGCTTTGCGCTCCATGGCTTCGTAGTCGATCTCTTCTTTGTCATTCAAGCCGTAAGACACCACGTTGAACCATTTGCCCGACATGTTGAGTGGCATGCCGTGCGTGAGGTGGCCGCCCTCAGCCAGACTCATGCCCATGATGGTGTCGCCGGGCTTTAAAAACGCCAAAAACACCGCCTCGTTGGCGGATGCGCCGCAGTGCGGCTGCACATTGGCGGCGTCCGCACCAAACAGAGCCTTTGCGCGGTCAATAGCCAACTGTTCGGCCACGTCCACATGCTCGCAGCCGCCGTAATAGCGTTTGCCAGGGTAACCCTCAGCGTATTTGTTGGTCAGTTGGGTCCCTTGCGCTGCCATCACAGCAGGGGAGGCATAGTTTTCGCTGGCAATCAGCTCAATATGGTGTTCTTGGCGGGCGTTTTCTGCCTGAATGGCGGCAAACAGTTCGGGGTCGGTTTGTTCAATCAGGATTTGGCGTAAGTACATCTTGAAAAAAATGAAGTGGATTTAAGAATCTTGAGCCGAGCTTGTGACAGTGCGGACGTTGGCTGGCGCATTGGTGGACATGGCGTTGGCATTGTTGTTAGGGCTAGAGTAGGGTACCGATTGGCCGCTGGCCACCAACTGTAAACGGCCATGTTCAGCCAGAACCTTGGCTACGTATCCCCCGTCATCGAGCAAATTGGCAGCCCCAACATAAAGTCGCAAGCCCTGTTCTACTGAGCCGCCGCGCTTGATGCAGTCTTGAAGCACCTTGACGCCCACGCGCAGGTTGGTTACGGGGTCAAAGGCTGTCAAATGGCCGCCGTAGGTTTCGTACTTGTCGCGGTGCACCTTAGTGACCACCTGCATCAGGCCCTGCGCACCAACGGGGCTTTCAGCAAAAGGGTTAAAGCCGGATTCAATTGCCATAACGGCCAAAATCAAAGTGGGGTCTAAATTGCTGCGCTTGCCAACATCATGAGCCTCGGTTACCAAAGCACTCAACGGCTCTTTGGCCACGCGGTATTTTTTGCTCAACCAATGGGCTAGCGAAGCTTGAGATTTGGACAATTCACTGGGTGAACGTGCTGTAGCGCGGTCCATGGGATCTACGCCGCCGGGAAGGATGCCCTTGAGCTCAAACTGTCGCTGCTGCAACCAACCCACGAGCTGGGTTTCGGCAGTTTCACGCAGGTCAGGGCGGGCAATCAGGGCAATTGTGCTGAACAGCACTGCAATGCCCACCAAGGCAAATCCGTTGTGAATGAGCTCCATGCAGGCCTCCACCACGTGATGAACCAAGTTTTGAAGGTTTTTGACGATTTTTTCAAAAGCAACCATGGGGTTTCCTTTCTGCCTCATGTTGGATGAGGAGACCGTGCCAAGATCGGCAGGGTGGATAAAACGATATGTTGAATATTTTAAGTACCCCTATATTACTGGTCAACCATAAGAGAAGTGTTTGATATACCTCAAATGCCAACTCATAGAGTGGGCTGATGCGGCGACAATAGCGGCCTCCGCGACAAATGATGCGGCTTATGGACGTTCATCGTCACCTTTGAATAAAACCGCTAACCAGCCACCTACTCGTGAACACCACCTTGCCAGAACCTTCAGATGCTCAACAACTGGACGCCTTGACCGCAGGAGCCTTTTCCGCCCCCACATCTGGGGAGCGCTCTGCCTTACTGCGTGACTTTTTAAGTACAGAGCCCGCTCTAGAGCTGATTCAAGCTGTCTATAAAGAAATGAGCGTCAAGGACAAAGGCGCTGCCAAATTGTTGCGCGAGAAGCTGGACGAAGTACGCCGCATCCGCGCCCAAGAGCAAATGGCCGCCGATTGGGCGGTCAAGGCGCAAGCGCTGTTGGATGCGCCCCGTTTCAATTTGGCGGACGCCATGGCCTGGCAGCGCGAAGCCGCCAAGGCCGGGGCGCCACTTGGACGGGAGCCCTTGGCTTCCCTTAAAACCACGCTTTCAGACCGAATTAAGGCTATTGAAGACGTTCAACACCATATTCAGGTGCAAAAAGAAGTGGCGGTCTTGTTGGCCCAGCGCATTGAGGTGCTGTCCACCAAGCCATGGCAAGAGGCCAAAGCTGCCAGTGAGACATTGGCTGCCGATGTGTTGGCCTGGGATCAACAGGCGCACGCTTTGCGCGCAGACCCTCAGTGGCCCAACGTGGACCCCCGTTTTACCCCCCAGCTGGATAACGCCGCCGCTCAAATGAAGCTGGTTTGGGAAGCGTTTTCTGAGGCATTGGCACAAACGGCCGCAGCTGCCGCTGACCCCAAACTCCCTTTGCCTGCCGTGCCGGTTTGGGCAGACGCCCTGCGCGAGCAGCGGATAGCGGCGGGCTTGGAGCCCGGTTTGGAGGCAGGAGCGCCTAGGGCGGAGTCTGCTAGACCTGCAGTGGATCCACAGGTTCAGGCCCAAGCCATGGCGGCAGTGCAAGAAGCCCTGACCCGTTTAGAGCAAGAAATGGCCCAGGGCCACGGCAAAGCTAGCGTCTCTGCGGCGGCTTCATTGAGGCAGGCCCTTAAAGACCACGGCCGTTACATCAAGGGCGCCCTTGATCAACAGGTTCAGGCGGCCTTGGCTGCTGCGGGTGAGCTGGAGGGCTGGCAGCGCTGGCGCGCCGACCAATTGCGCCAAGAATTGGTGACCCAGGCTGAAGGTTTGCTCAAACGCCCAGAGGGCCAAGCCTTAGGCGGGCGCAAGATGCAAGAGTCCTTGCGCCATTTGCGCGAGCAATGGAAAACCGTAGACCAAGGCGGCGTGCCCAACCACAATTTGTGGAAGCGCTTTGACGAAGCCTGCAACCAAGCTTACAAGGTGGTGGAAACGTGGTTGGAAAAAGTCAAGTCCGAGGCGGCTGAGCACAAAGCGCAGCGCGAAGCGCTCATGGCCGAGTTGGAGGCATGGGCGCAACAACATCCCGGCGGGCCCCAAACCGACTGGAAGCAATTCAACCGCGATTTGCACCACTTTGCAGACCGTTGGCGCGATGCAGGCCATTTGAGCGAAAAAGCCTTTGCTGAGCTTCAGCCTCGTTGGAAAAACCAGATGGCCCAGGCTGCCGCGCCTTTAGAAGCGCTGCAGCACGCCAGCTTAGAGCGGCGCCAAACCATGATTTCCGAAGCGCAAGCTTTGGGTGAGGCTCCTGTGTTGCGCATTGACGCGGTGAAAAGCCTGCAACAGCGCTGGCAGGCCGAAGCCCATGCCGTGCCTATGGACCGCCGCCAAGAGCAAAAACTGTGGGATGCCTTCAGAAAGCCTATTGACGACGCTTTTAACCGCAAGACCGCAGAACGCGAAAAAGCCGCCGCTGACCTTAGCGCCCACGATCAAGCGGTGGTCACTGCGGCCCAAGCGCTGCAAGCCGCCATCAAGAGTGGCAATGCCAACGCTATCAAGCTGGCTATGAACCAGCTCGAAGCCGTGATGCGTGGCGAAGTGGCAGTGCCCACCACAGAAGTTGTAAGTGCTGAGCTTGCCCCGACGGAGCAAGCTCAACCTTCAGAGCCTCCTGTTACTGACGCGGCCTCTAGTGAAGCTGAGGCGGTCTCTTCAGAAACTTCAAGCCCAGAAGTTGCTGCGCAACCGCCTTCTGAACCCGCTCCACCCAAATCTGCCCCCGCCAAACCCGTGGTGGCGGTGCGCGGCGATGACCGACCAGGCATGAAAAAGGCCGAACCTGAGGCGCCGCGCGGGCGGCCTGGAGACCGTCATGCCCAAGGGCGAGACACCCGAGACGGCCGCGATGCCCGTGGCCCCAAGCGACCTGACCGTGCCTATGAGTCCGGCAGGCTGCCAGTGGCTCTGCCAAGGTTGGGAGATGCGGCTTTTAGAGTGCAACGCGATGCTTTGGAGCAAGCCCAAGCAGCCTTGCGTCAACTGGCAGCTTTGGCGCACGGTGAGTCTTTGACACAGATGTTGCGGGCTTGGGAGCAGCGCAGTGCAGAGCAGATGCCCTCCGTTCAAGAGCTGGGTTCAAGGGTCAGTCCTGCAGTGCGCACGCTGTGGCTGCAAGTAATAGCTGCAGAGCCCAAATTGTCAGCAGGTAGCGCGGATTTGAATACGGCCATGTTGCGCCTAGAAATGGCCTCTGAAGTGCCCACCCCAGCCTCTGATTTGGATGCGCGCCGTGCCTTGCAGTTGCAATTGCTGACGCGTCGCAACGACCCCTCGCCGATTCAAACTTGGGGACAGGACGCCGCCCGGATGTTGAGCGGCCCTTGGGACGAAGCGCTAGCCCGTAGGCTGCAAGCCGCGCTCAAGGTGTTGCTGAGGAAGTAAGCAGGTTCATTCGTTTCACCTGCACTTTGCTCGGACTGTTTGGCGGGCTCAAGGCAGGAGCGCTTAAACGCAATACCTCTGCACGTGGCGAAGCGCCAGAGTTTTGAACATCCACGTCCCAGTCGCTCAGCACCATGCGGACATGCGCCGCGCTCAGTGGGTGGTCTGCTGGTCGGTGGGTGTGGCCATGGATCATCACGTCCGCCTTAAAGGCCTGTAACCACTGCAAGGCGAGGGCGTTGTTCACGTCTAAGTCTGCTTTCAAGGGTTCGGCTTGGTGCTTCGCTTGCTGTTCTTGGCTTTGCTTGCGCATCTGTTGAGCCGCTTGGTGGCGAACACTGGCTGGCTGAGCTAAAAACTCCGTTTGCCAAGCGGAGCTGCGCACTCTGTGCCGGAACGCTTGGTAAGCCGTATCACCTGTACATAAGGCGTCGCCATGCGTGAGCAGCCAGCGCTTCCCCTCAAAACTCAGCACGCAGGGGTCTGTGAGCAAGCTAAAGCCGCCCAAGGCAGCGGCGGCAGATCCAAGCAGAAAGTCTCGATTGCCATGCATCACAAAAATAGGCAAACGCAAGCTGGCAGCCTTGAGGTGATCTAGGCATTGGTTTTCAAAGATTTGGGGGAATGCAATGCTGGGGTAGGCATCATCGCCCACCCAAACCTCAAACAAGTCGCCCAAAATAAAGAGCGCATCCGCCGTGGTGGTGTTGAGGTAATTGACCCACACGTCCACATGGCCCAAACATGCTTGTAAGTGCAAGTCCGATATCACATCCACCGTGCACCAGGAGTCTGGGGCCGCCAGTTCTTGATGTTCAGGGATGTTCAAAGATTAAATTGCAACGGCTTTGGTGAGGATCACATCATCCTTGGGCACATCGCCGTGGCCGCCACGCTGTCCGGTTTTAACGGCAGCAATTTTATCCACGACATCGTTGCCGGACACCACTTTGCCAAACACGGCATAGCCCCAGCCTTGGGCCGATGGGGCGGTGTGGTTTAAAAACTCGTTGTCAGCCACGTTGATAAAAAACTGAGCCGTGGCGGAGTGGGGGTCGTTGGTGCGTGCCATGGCCACGGTGTATTTATGGTTCTTCAAGCCATTGTTGGCTTCGTTGTTAATGGGGGCTCCCACGCTTTTTTGCGTCATGCCGGGCTCAAACCCACCACCTTGAACCATAAAGCCAGGAATCACCCTGTGGAACACGGTGCGGTCGTAGTGGCCCTTGTTCACATAAGCCAAAAAGTTTTCGGTGGAGTTGGGGGCTTTGTCAGCGTCCAGCTCTAGGGTGATGACGCCTAATTCTTCAATGTGGAGTTCTACTTGGGGGTTCGACATAAGAGGTAGTTGAGAGTTCAGTTAGATGTGGAGTTGATTAAGGTTGCCGATTGAATCAACACGGGGTTGACAGGCACATTTTGATGCATGCCCTTGGATGCGGTGGGTACGAGGCGAATTTTGTCCACCACGTCCATTCCGCTGACCACCTTGCCAAACACCGTGTAACCATGGCCATCCGGCGAAGGCGCATTGAGTCCACGGTTGTCCACCAGGTTGATAAAAAACTGCGAGGTGGCAGAGTTGGGGTTGGATGTGCGGGCCATGGCAATGGTGCCGCGGTCGTTTTTTAGTCCGTTATTGGCTTCAAGGGCAATGGGTTCGCGCACGGGTTTTTGTTGCATTTCAGAAGTAAAGCCGCCACCTTGAACCATAAAGCCGTCGATCACGCGGTGAAACACCGTGCCGTCGTAATGCTTGTCTTGCACATAGCGCACAAAGTTGGCTACCGACTTGGGGGCTTTAGCGGCATTGAGCTCCAGCACCACCTCGCCCATGCTGGTTTGCAACTTCACACGCTGGAGTTCTGCTGAACTCTGTGCCCAAGCACTTGTAATTAAGCCTAGGCATAAGCCAAGCACTGCACCAAGGGCCCAAAGTTGTGCGCGGATCATGATTCTGAATGTGGGGGTGATTTGAGGAGACATGGGATAAAGACTGAACGAATTACGGTCGGTTTAGACCGGGCTTTGAACTCGGGTTTGAGGTTTGTGAATTAGAGATCTTGTTTAGGGGTTGGCTCAGCATCAGTGTGAGCTGGTCAATTTTTAAGCCCAGCGGTGAAGCTGCGTAAGCGGGTACGAGCTTGCGCGCTTTTTCATAAGACTGGCGGGCCAGTATCATGTAAATGAGCCCCAAATTTTCGTGAGCGGTGGCGTAGTCAGGGTAGAGGCGCAAGGCCATTTCCAGTGCTTCGCGCGCTTTCTCTGGCTGGTTTTGTGCAGACCACAACACCCCTAAGTTGTTGTAGGGCTCGGGAAGCTCCGGGTAGTCTTGCGTCAGCAAGGTAAGGGTGGCCGTGGCGTCTTGGACTTGGCCTTGGCTGTGTTGAATGATGCCTTTTAAAAACCGCATTTGGGGGTCGCGCGGCTGAGTTGCCAAGTGGGTATTGGCCAACTCAGAAGCCTCTTTCAACTTACCTTCTTGAATGTGCAAGTTCACGGTTTCATACACGTCCAAAATTTTGATCTTGGTGCTTTCAGGCCCCACAATGCTGGCCACCTGTGCCCAAGCGGTTCCCATGTTCAAGCAAAGTGCTAAGAAACACGCTGAACCAAGCGGGCTCAGGATGCGGCCAAAGCTGAAAAAGCTCAGCTGGTGGAAATGTGCGGGGAATTTCAATCTGAAAGTGATCAAGTGTGGCTAGAGGACTAGGCTGTTAAGGCGAAGCGTCTGTTGGGACATATATACTGAGTTTCATTGTAGTCGTCTCCCCACGCCTTGCTGCTTCATATTCCACCGCATCAGCACACCCCATGACCCTGAGAATTTTCAACACGCTCTCGCGCGAGCTGGAAACATTCGTTCCCATTCAGCCTGGCCAAGTGCGCATGTACGTCTGCGGCATGACGGTGTACGACTTGTGCCACCTCGGCCACGCGCGTGCCATGGTGGCTTTTGACGTGGTGCAGCGTTGGCTCAAGGTCAGTGGTTTGCAGGTGACTTATGTGCGAAACATCACCGACATTGACGACAAAATCATCAAGCGTGCTTTAGAAAACGGCGAAACCATTCAGGCGCTCACGCACCGCATGATCGATGCCTTGCACCAAGATGCCGATGCCCTGGGCATTGAGCGACCCACCCACGAGCCTCGTGCCATGGACTATGTGCCGCATATGTTGGGGATGATTGAAACCCTCGAGTCCAAAGGTTTGGCTTACCGTGCTCAGGGTGGCGATGTCAATTTTTCAGTGCGCAAATTTGCAGGCTACGGCAAACTTTCTGGCAAGTCTTTAGACGAGCTGCGCGCGGGAGAGCGGGTCAGTGTGGCGGGCGATAAAGAAGACCCGCTCGACTTTGTGTTGTGGAAGTCTGCCAAAGCTTCCGAGCCGCCTGAGGCGCAGTGGCCCAGCCCCTACGGTTTGGGACGTCCGGGTTGGCATATTGAATGTTCTGCCATGAGTTGCGATTTGCTCGGGCAGCACTTTGACATTCATGGTGGCGGCGCAGACTTGCAGTTTCCTCACCATGAAAACGAAATCGCACAAAGCGAAGGGGCTCATGGCCACGCCATGGCCAATGTGTGGATGCACAATGGTTTTGTGCGCGTGGACAACGAAAAAATGTCCAAGTCCCTGGGTAACTTCTTCACCATTCGGGAAATTTTGGAGCGTTTTGATGCCGAAACCATTCGGTTTTTTATCATTCGAGCGCACTACCGCAGCCCCCTAAATTACAGCGATGCGCATTTAGACGACGCCCGCAATGCGCTTCGGCGCCTCTACACCGCGTTGCAATACGTGTCTCCCACCAGTGAATCGATCGGTACAAGCGCTGTAGATTGGAGCCATGTGCAGGCCGCTCGCTTCAAAGCGGCGATGGACGAAGACTTCGGCACACCCGAAGCAGTGGCGGTTCTGTTTGAGCTGGCCAGCGAGGTCAATAAAACACAGTCGGCAGAACTTTCGGCTTTGTTGAAGGCGTTGGGGGGATGTTTAGGTTTGCTGCAAGAAGACCCCAGCCAATTCTTGAAAGCGCGTAGTGTTTTAGACGAAGCTGCGATTCAGACCTTGATTGATCGACGGGCAGCGGCTAAGCTGTCCAAAGATTTCGCAACGGCAGACCAAATTCGCAACGATCTGCTGGCCCAAGGGGTGTTACTAAAAGACGCTTCCAGCGGTACCAGCTGGACCACAGCCTGAACTTGCAAAACCCTGCTTTAAGCGACCCACCCCAGGAGATTGTTGTTGCCTGCTGTTTCTTTTTCTGAGTTGCCTGTTTTCACTCCGCATTACTGGGAGGAGGCTTGCAAACACCTCATGAAAAAAGATCGGGTGATGAAGCGCCTGATCCCCGTGCACGGCAACGCTTGTTTGCAAACCCGGGGCGATGCGTTCACCACCTTGGTGCGCAGCATTGTGGGGCAGCAAATTTCTGTCAAAGCCGCTCAAACTGTGTGGGAGCGCTTTGAGAAGTTGCCCCGCAAAATCAGCCCCACCCATGTGCTCAAACTTAAAACCGAAGACATGCGTGCTGCGGGTTTAAGCGCTCGCAAAGTGCAGTACTTACAAGACCTGTCCATGCATTTTGGCGAAGGTAAAGTGCAAGAAAAGTCTTGGGCCGACATGGCTGACGACGCCATCATTGCCGAACTCACGACCATTCGCGGCATTGGTCGTTGGACCGCAGAAATGTTTTTGATCTTTCATCTCATGCGGCCCAATGTACTGCCGCTGGACGATGTGGGATTGATTAATGGCATCAGCCACAATTATTTTTCGGGTGAGGCCGTCAGTCGCAGTGACGCGCGAGAAGTGGCGGCCGCTTGGGCGCCTTTTTGCAGCGTGGCCACTTGGTACATTTGGCGGTCTTTGGATCCTGTGCCCGTGGCGTACTGAATGTTGGGAGTGTGGACTTGAGCAAACGAACCTTTTTAGATTTTGAGCAACCCATTGAAGAGCTCGAAAACAAAATCGAAGAGTTGCGCTATGTGCAAAACGAATCTGCGGTAGACATCAGCCAAGAAATTGACCAGCTCAGCAAAAAGAGCCAGCAGCTCACCAAAGACGTTTACAGCAACCTCACGCCTTGGCAAATCACCAAAATTGCCCGCCACCCAGAGCGCCCTTACACATTGGACTACATCCAAGAGTTGTTCACTGATTTTGTAGAGATGCATGGCGACCGCCAATTTGCGGACGACCTGAGCATGGTGGGTGGTTTGGCCCGCTTTAATGGCAATGCCTGCATGGTCATTGGTCAGCAAAAAGGCCGAGACACCAAAGAGCGGGGGCTGCGCAACTTTGGCATGAGCAAACCAGAGGGTTATCGCAAAGCTTTGCGGCTCATGAAGACCGCCGAAAAATTTAAACTGCCCGTATTCACTTTTGTGGACACTCCTGGCGCTTACCCCGGCATTGATGCTGAAGAGCGCGGCCAGTCTGAGGCCATTGGCCGCAATATTTTCGAAATGGCCCAGCTGGAGGTGCCCATTCTCACCACCATCCTTGGCGAAGGCGGCTCTGGCGGTGCGCTGGCTATTTCGGTGGCGGATCAAGTGCTCATGCTGCAGTACTCGGTGTATTCCGTGATCAGCCCAGAGGGGTGCGCGTCCATTTTGTGGAAAACTTCAGACAAAGCCCAAGATGCTGCCGAGGCCTTGGGCATCACCGCCCACCGATTGAAAGCCATGGGGCTCATCGACAAAATTGTGAACGAACCGGTAGGCGGAGCGCACCGAGATTTCAAACAAATGGCGGGTTTTTTAAAGCGCGCCCTGAACGACGCCTACCGCCAAGTGGTAGACCTGAAAGTTTCTGAATTGGTGGACCGCCGATACGAACGCCTGCAAAGTTACGGCAAGTTCACAGATACCAAGGCCGACGCTAAGGTCGACGCCAAGTCTGCGTCTAAATAAATCCAATCACTTAAACCCCAACCTTCAATTCGAGATACATAAAACTATGGCGCTGAGTTTGCATCAGGCCATGGAGGCCTTTAAGCCCCGGCTGCCCTTAGGTGTAGGGTTCAGTGGCGGCGCAGATTCCACGGCTTTGTTGTTAGCCTGCGCTGCAAAGTGGTCCGGCCAGGTGGTGGCCTTACATGTGCACCATGGCTTACAAGCGGCCGCTGATGGCTTTGAGGCCCATTGCCGCAAGCTGTGCGCGCATCTGAACATTCCATTGCGGGTGGTCCATGTGGACGCAAGGTCTGTAAGCGGGCAAAGCCCTGAAGACGCCGCCCGCAGGTCTCGCTACGCCGCCTTTAAACAGCTGGCAACAGATGGGCTTGAGTTGGGTTCAATCGCTCTGGCCCAGCATGCGGACGACCAAGTCGAAACTTTGTTGCTTGCCCTGAGCCGAGGCTCCGGCTTGCCCGGCCTAAGTGCCATGCCCGCAACTTGGCAGCGCGACGGATTAATCTTTTACCGCCCTTTGCTGCAAGTAAACGGCCTGGCTTTGCGAGACTATTTGCGTGAGCGCCAACAGATTTGGCTGGAAGACCCCACCAACACCGATGTTCAGTTCACCCGCAACCGAATTCGCGCCCATGTGCTGCCCGCACTGGAGGCGAGCTTTGCCTCGTTCAGAGACACTTTTGCCCGCAGTGCGGCGCATGCGGCAGAGGCACAAAGCTTGTTGCAAGAATTGGCGGAGGCTGACCTCGCCACACTTACCAGTGCCAGCAATGCCTGCGCCAGCGATGCATACATTTCAATCCAAGCTTTACAACAGCTCAGCAGATTGCGCCAAACCAATGTGCTTAGGCACTGGCTGGTGGTGTGCCATGGCACACAAGCCAGCGCGGCTCAAATGCATGAGCTGCTGGACCAGGTGTCCGCGTGTACCACACGTGGGCACCGCTTGCACATCAAGGTGGGTGCGGGGTATGTAGAGCGTCAGGACAGCCATCTGCGTTGGTACAATGAACAGCTTTGAGCTGTAAAGCTATGGCCTTGATTGTTCACAAATACGGTGGCACCTCAATGGGCTCTACGGAGCGCATTCGCAATGTTGCCAAACGCGTCGCCAAATGGATGCGTGCTGGCCACCAACTGGTGGTCGTTCCCTCCGCTATGAGCGGGGAAACCAACCGCCTGCTGGGCTTGGCCAAAGATCTGGCCCCCGCAAAAACCACAGACGCCTACTTGCGCGAGCTCGACATGTTGGCTTCTACCGGCGAGCAAGCCAGCAGCGCATTGCTGGCCATTGCTCTGCAAGCAGAGGGTGTGCCCTCAGTCAGCTACGCTGGCTGGCAAGTGCCCATCAAAACCAACAGCGCTTACACAAAAGCCCGTATTGAGTCTATTGACGATGCCCGCATCCGCGCCGATTTGGCCGCTGGCAAAGTGGTCATCGTCACGGGTTTTCAGGGTGTGGACGATGCTGGCAACATCACCACCTTAGGCCGTGGCGGGTCCGACACATCGGCCGTGGCCGTGGCAGCTGCCATGAAAGCTGCCGAGTGCCTCATTTACACCGACGTGGATGGCGTTTACACCACCGACCCTCGCGTGGTGCCAGAGGCACGCCGCCTGCACACGGTGAGTTTCGAAGAAATGTTGGAGATGGCCTCCATGGGTTCTAAGGTGCTGCAAATCCGTTCAGTGGAGTTTGCGGGCAAGTACCAAGTACCGTTGCGCGTTCTTTCGAGCTTTACGCCCTGGGACATGGACCTGACTGAAGAAGCCGCCTCCGGCACCCTGATCACTTTTGAGGAAGACGAAAAAATGGAACAAGCCGTCGTATCTGGTATCTCGTTTAACCGAGACGAGTCCAAAATTTCTGTGCTGGGCGTGCCCGACAAGCCTGGTATTGCTTATCAAATTTTGGGTGCTGTGGCCGATGCCAATATTGAAGTGGACATCATCATCCAAAACGTAAGCAAGGGCGGCACCACCGATTTCAGCTTCACCGTCAACCGCAACGACCATGCCCGCACCATCGACTTGCTTAAAGAGCAGGTGCTGCCCAAACTGGGCGCACAAGAGGTGGTTGGCGACACCAAAATTTGTAAGGTCAGCATTGTGGGTATTGGCATGCGCAGCCACGTGGGCATTGCCAGCAAAATGTTCAAAGCCCTGAGCGAAGAGGGCATCAACATCCAAATGATTTCCACCAGCGAAATCAAAACCTCAGTGGTCATTGACGAAAAATACATGGAACTGGCCGTGCGGGCCCTGCACAAAGCTTTTGACTTGGACCAACCCAAGGCCTGAGTTGAGGACTGACACAGGCCAATTCATGCCATAATTTCTGAACTGGAAACGTGACCGAGTGGCCGAAGGTGCTCCCCTGCTAAGGGAGTATGGGGTGTAGAGCCTCATCGAGGGTTCGAATCCCTCCGTTTCCGCCAGAACATAACCCTAAGTGATTGATTCACTTAGGGTTTTTTCTTGTCTTTATTCTTCTACCCACCTATTTACACACCAATTGATCGACGCTTTGCAACCGAGGTTTGTGAGTATCCAATCAAGTTCGGTCGTGATCCTCAGTGCCGGTTATCTACGATCGGATCGGTAGACTGCTTGATGTGTAATTGGGAAAGTCACTCCTCGAAGACCCCACCGTACCCCCACCCCCTCGATTTCATTCTGGTTCCATCCACCAGCTACGTGCTTACCAATAA
>CAMAXR010000009.1 GCA_945862195.1 Hylemonella gracilis | reverse complement strand
ATGGCTCAGATCAATTTAAAAGTCAATGGCAAGGCCCGTAAGGTTGATGCCGACTCAGACATTCCCCTTCTTTATGCGCTGCGTGACAACTTGGGACTCAATGGCCCTAAGTTTGGCTGTGGTCTGGGGCAATGCGGTTCGTGCACCGTGCTGGTCAACGGCCAGGCCACTAGGTCTTGCGTGACGCCCGCCCAAAGCGTGCAAGGTAAACAGGTGACCACCTTAGAAGGCCTAGGAAGCTCGGCCCGACTCAACAAACTTCAAAAAGCGTTTGTGGACACCCAGGCTGTGCAGTGCGGCTATTGCATCAACGGCATGATCATGTCTGCCACGGCTTTGTTGGCCACCAACAAAAAACCCAGCGAACAACAAATTCAAGAAGCTTTGGCGGGCAATCTGTGCCGCTGTGGCACCCATCAACGCATTGTGGCCGCTGTCAAAAGCGCCATTGCAGCCTGAGGAGACCTACATGAACCACTTCAATCGTCGTGACTTTCTGGGTGCAGCTGGTGCGGGTGTGCTGGCCGTAGGGTTTTCTCTTTCAGGCGAGGCACACGCTGCATACAGCTTGCCTTCAGCCAAAAATGTGGCCAAAGATGCGCTGGACTCTTGGCTGACCATTGATTCCAAAAACCGCATCACGCTTTATGTGGGCAAGGTGGATTTGGGTACGGGTACCAAAACTGCACTGACTCAAATGGCTGCAGATGAGCTTGACGTGAGCTTTGGCCGTATTGATATGGTCATGGGCGACACCGCTACCACTCCAGACCAGTGGCTCACAGGCGCGGCCATCACCATTTCGCAAGGTGGTAATGAACTGCGCATTGCTGCGGCCAACGCGCGCCAAGCTTTGTTGCAACGTGCGGCCCAGCAGTGGGGCGTTCCAGCTGCAGACTTGACGGTGGTGGACGGCGTGATTGCCCATGAGGCCAGCCGCAGAACAGCTCCTTACGGCAGCCTGATCGGCCAAGGGTTTGAAATCAAGGTAGACCCCAAAATTGCGCTCAAAAAGCACACCGACTACAAACTTGTGGGTCAGTCTGTACCGCGTGTGGACATTCCAGCCAAAGTTTCGGGCGAGCACCCTTATGTGCATGACTTGCGCCTGCCCGGCATGCTGCATGCCCGAGTGATTCGTCCCACGCAAATAGGAGCCACACTGCAAAGCTTTAACGATGCCTCGGCCAAGCGGGTCACGGGCTTTGTGCAAACAGTGCGCCAAGGCAACTTTTTGGCTGTGGTGGCGAAATCCGAATGGGCAGCAGTTAAGGCCGCGGGCGCTCTTCAGGCCAATTGGGCTGCTGGTCCGGACTTGCCTGCCAAGGCCACCATTTTTGAGGTTTGGCGCAAAATGCCGATTGCCAAAGAAGAGGCCACGCAAAAGGTGGGCGATATTGCTCAGGCCATGGGCAATGCTGCTCGCAGCGTTAAAGCCACCTACAACTTTGCGGTGCAAACCCATGCCTCCATTGGCCCATCTTGCGCGGTTGCGGACTTTCAGAAAGGCCAGCTGGTGTGCTGGTCAGCTTCGCAGGCCACGCACTCCATGCAGCATGAGTTGGCCGTGATTACCGGCTTGCCCAAAGAATCTATTAGGGTGGTGTACCTGGATGGCTCGGGGTGTTACGGACGTAACGGCCACGAGGACGCCACCGCAGACGCAGCTTTGATTGCCATGAAAATTGGAAAGCCGGTTCGCGTGCAATGGATGCGCCAAGATGAAACCGCATTGGCGCCCAAGAGCCCACCACGCAGCATGGACCTAGAAGCCAGCTTGGATGCCAACGGCAAAATTGCGGCTTGGAAAGGGGACTTTTATATTGCGCTCAACCACATCGCTGCATTCAAACCACTGGACTTTCCATTGCTCGCCGCCAGCGATACAGGCATTCCGCGCCCCGGTAACTGGGTGGGGTTTTTGTTTCAAAACGCGGGGGCGCCCTATGTGGTGCCCAACATCCTGGTCACCACCAAGCATATAGAGCAAACCTTTTTAAGGTCTTCTCATTTGCGCAGCCCGGGCCGTATTGAAAACAGCTTTGCCAACGAAGCATTTATGGACGAAGTGGCTGCTGCAGCTGGAGCAGATGCGGCAGCGTTTCGACTGGCTCATTTGAATGACGCCAGAGCCATTGCGGTGATTCAAGCCGCACTCAAGGCATCCAATTGGCAAACGCGTCCATCGGCCACACAGGTGAACGCTGGCAACGTCACCCGCGGACGTGGTATTTCGTATGTGCGTTACAACAACACCATCACCTATGTGGCTACCGTGGCTGAGGTGGAAGTGAACCGAACCACAGGCCAGATTTTGGTGACCAAGGTGTTTGTGGCACACGACTGCGGTCAGATTGTCAACCCCGATGGTGTGATCAATCAGGTGGAGGGCGGTGTGATCCAAACGGTTAGCCGCACCCTCATGGAGGAGGTGCAATGGAATGGCAGCACCGTGAGCAGTGTGGATTGGGCCACTTACCCCATCTTGCGTTTTCCAGAAACGCCAAGAGTGCAAACAGTACTCATAGACCGCCCTGGGCAGCCCAGCTGGGGCGCTGGAGAGCAAACACCCACCACCGTGCCCGCTGCGATTGCCAATGCATTCTTTGATGCCACCGGTGTTCGACTGAGAACCATCCCCTTCACGCCTGACAGCGTCAAGGTGGCTTTGTCTGGGGCAGAGCGCAAAGCTGCATAGGCTTTATTTAGATCAGTGAGCGAAAAGTTCTTAGGGGCATGACCCCTAAAGCGCCACTGTTCTGGTTTTGTCTGCAATAAATTCGACCAGTGCGGCAAGCGTGGGTTCGGGCAATTTGCCAAATTTGAAGCCGGTTTTAAAACCTGAGTGACGCGAGCTGAAGGTGCTGTGTTGAGCTTGGGTATGAGCTACCACGGTAAAGAGTTTGCCGCTGGGCATGATCAAGCGAAACATGACATGACACAACGCGCCAATCGGTAAGCTGCGTTCAGTGATCAGTCCTGCGCCGCCTAGGCTCAAGTCGATCAAACGAGCGTCTTCAGGCTGCCGTCCAGTTAAGGCGATTTTGGCGCGCGCACTCACCGTGATTCGTCGGTGTTTGCGTGCATTGTCCGATTCGTCCTCGTCGAATCGTGTCATGGCTAAAGCCTTTGGAGCCTCAACTTTGGGGCTGGATTTGGAAATTTCTGAGTGGGCGACCATAGGTTGCACCGCACTGGCGTCATGGGCCTTAAGAATGGCTTCTTTGGCTTCTTTAAGGCTCTTAAGAATTTCTTCGGGAGAGGTGCCCAGTCTTTTAGTGGGGATCCTGGGCAGGTTCTCGGAAGGGGGCTGTGAAACCACCGCTGCTTCGGCGAGATCGTCGGCCTGTGCAGGCGTAACTGGCGATAGGGTGTTCATGGTTTCTAAAAGCGAGTTCGGTTGAATTCAAATCTGAGGGCAGTGTAGATAGGCCTTATGACGCCGGTGGGTAGGATTTGTTTCAATAAAAACAGATGATGATTCGCAGCTCCAGATCTGTCACACAGCTCTTTTACTATCTGGTGACAAACAAGTTACTTGGAGTTTTGGAGCTATGAATTTCAACAATCTGCGGGTGTCTACCAAGCTTTGGACAGGTGTCGTGGGCATCATCATCACGGTGGCGGTTGTCGTGGGCGTGCTGTTCAACCAGTTGGCCATGCTTCAAACGGAGTCCGAGGTCAAGCTTGCTGGCTTGGTCAACCATATTCGTACAGTCAGCACTTGGGCAGGACTTATCGAAGCCAATGCGGGTCGCACTGCGGCACTGGTGTTGAGTTCAGACCCGTCCACTGAAATTCGATTGGCTTCAGACATTAAAGAAGCCACGTCCAAGATATCGGTTTTGCAAAAGCAGTTTGAGGAGTCAGACCTTGACGCCAAAGAAAAAGCCCAAATTGCCAAAATTGCTTACAGGCGCAAAGCCACTTTAGAAACGCGTGAACAGGCTTTCAAAATGAAAGCTGAGGGTCGTATGGCCGATGCAACCAAGCTCTTGAACGACAACTACTTACCTGTGGAGCGGGAATACGTGGCCTCTTTGCGCGAGCTCCTTGAAATTCAAGACCAATACAAGCAAGAGCTGGAAGTGGAGTTGCAAGGTCGGCGTAACCAGTTGATGTGGATTTGCGCCACTGTATTGGGGCTTTTGTTTGCAGCCATTTTGGCAGGTTCAGGCTGGCTGATTCGCTCCATACGCACGCCTCTTGAAGAAGCCAATGCATTGGCTTCTCGAATTGCGCAGGGTGATTTGTCGGTCCGTATTGACCAAAACAGGCAAGACGAATTTGGTGAGCTCATGCGGTCTTTGGCCCGTATGAATGAATCTTTGTCACGCATGGTGCAAAAAGTGCGTCAAACCACCAACAGCATTGCAACCGCAAGTGCCGAAATTGCCACGGGCAACCACGACTTGTCCGTGCGTACCGAGCAAACCTCTAGCAATTTGCAAGCTACAGCCTCTGCCATGGAGCAGCTGACCGGCAACGTGCAGCACAGCGCAGACAACGCACGCCAAGCCTCGCAGTTGGCCACCAGCGCCTCGGGTGTTGCCCAAAAAGGTGGCTCGGTGGTGGAGCAAGTGGTGCACACCATGAACGAAATCAACGGCAGCAGCAAAAAAATTGCCGACATCATTGGCGTGATTGACGGCATTGCTTTCCAAACCAACATCTTGGCCCTGAACGCGGCGGTAGAAGCTGCTCGCGCTGGCGAGCAAGGCCGAGGGTTTGCGGTGGTGGCGGGTGAAGTGCGCTCCTTGGCTCAGCGCAGTGCTGAGGCGGCAAAGGAAATCAAGTCGCTCATTGAAAATTCTGTAGAGAAGGTGGAGTTTGGTTCCCAGCTCGTCACGGACGCGGGCAAGACCATGAACGAAATTGTGAATTCCGTGCGCCGCGTGGCCGATGTGATTGGCGAAATTACCGCCGCCGCCAATGAACAAAGCGCTGGTATTGCACAAATCAACAATTCCGTAGCCAATTTAGACCAAATGACCCAGCAAAATGCCGCATTGGTAGAAGAAAGCGCTGCTGCTGCCCAAAGTCTGCGCGAGCAGGCGGATCAACTGGCCGAGGCGGTTTCAGTGTTTCGGGTGGAAGATGGCATGAGCAATTTGCGTACGGGTTCACGCGCTATCAAAGACATCACGCCCCGTGCTGCTCAAGCGCACACCAGCCACACCGCCAAGCTGCAAGCTGCAACGCCCAAAACATCGGGTGCCTTGCCAAACGCCCCAGCTGGCAAAACAGCAGCTGGTTCAGCGCCTAGTGCATTTGCCGCATTAAGCAACAGCCGCACCAGCAAGCCTGCCCCAGCGGCGGCGGCAGCTTCATCTTCTGCAGATGGAGATTGGGAGTCTTTTTAGGCTGGCGCCAACTCGGCAATCAGTTCAATCTCAACGCAAGCGCCCAGAGGAATCTGGGCCACGCCAAAGGCGCTTCGTGCATGGGCGCCGCGCTCACCAAACACTTGCACAACTAGGTCGCTGGCACCGTTGGTGACCAAATGGTGCTCGGTGAATTGAGGTGAAGAGTTCACCAAGGCCATCAACTTCACAATGCGCTGCACACGGTTTAAGTCTCCTACCGCAGCATGCAGAGTGCCCAACAGATCAATAGCAACCGCCCTAGCTGCCGCTTGCCCCTCTGCTGTGGTCATGTCGACTCCCAACTTACCCACCCAAGGTGAACCATTGCGTTTGGCAATATGGCCACTTAAAAACACCAACGACCCCGTTTGGACAAAAGGTACATAAGCGGCAGCTGGCGTTGCTAAGGGAGGCAGGGTGATGCCCAAGTGTGTGAGTTGGTCGTAAATATTCATGTGTAACCTTGATGTTTCTTTAAACAAGCTTAAGCATAAGCAAACTGCGCTGGTCTGCAAACCCCATACAAATGAACGCTTGGTTGAGCTGCATATTGCTGAGTTTTGTGTTGGGTACGGCCCTTCAGCTTCAATCACCACACCTACTCGATAAGACGGTTTACGGCACCTTATTGAGTTTGGCGTTGCTGGGTCTTGGTGCTGCAGGTTATCTGAAGTTGCGAGGTATTTCAGGACTTGGTGCAGCCAAAGGCTGGTTGGTTAGAACCTCTCTGATGGTTTGCACGGCGCTGCTTGCCTTTGGCCTCACCGGCTTGCGTGCGCACTTGATCCAGAGTCAACAACTCCAACCGCAACTGGAAGGCCAAAACCTGCGTGTGACCGGTGTGGTGGCGGCTATGCCGCAGTTCCATGAAGCTGGAGTGCGGTTTGTATTGGATGTAGAGCAAGCGCAACTGCTGGACCAACAGGTGGCTGTGCCTCCCAAAATTTTGTTAGGTTGGTATGGCGGCTCGTGGACTGGGCCGGAAGTGCTGTCGGACCTTCAGCCCACGCCAATGGCCATACATGCAGGTGAGCGTTGGCAATTTACGGTTCGTCTGAAAGCCCCGCACGGCAACCTCAACCCGCATGGGTTTGACTACGAGCTGTGGCTTTGGGAGCAGGGCATACAGGCCACAGGTTACGTTAGGGCAGGTGCGCAAGATGCCGCGCCCCGACATATTGGCACCACATGGCTGCATCCGGTTGAGTGGGCGCGCCAGCATGTGCGTGATTCTGTATTGAAGCACGGCCAGCAAGTCACTTGGGGGGTGGTGGCTGCACTGGTGGTGGGTGACCAGCGCGCTATTGACCGTGCGCAGTGGGATGTATTTCGCATCACCGGGGTGGCGCACTTGATGAGCATTTCTGGACTGCACATCACCATGCTGGCCTGGTTGGCCGCAGCTGTGATGGGGCTCTGTTGGCGTACAAGCAGCCGTTTGTGTTTGTGGATTCCCGCGCCCGTGGCGGCGGCTTGGGTGGGCTTGGCTGTGGCGACGGCTTACGCCTTGTTCAGCGGCTGGGGGTTGCCAGCACAACGCACCATTTGCATGCTGGCCACATGGACGCTGCTGCAACACCTTGGCCGTCGTTGGCCCTGGACGGTGCAATGGATGCTGGCTTGCGCCGTGGTGGTGGCTTGGGATCCTTGGGCCCTGATGCAGGCTGGGTTTTGGTTGAGTTTTGTGGCTGTGGGCGTTTTGTTTGCCGCTGGACCCAACCAGACCGAGCAAACGCGAGGCCTCTTAAGCCACCTTAAAAACTTATGGAAGGAGCAGTGGGTGGTGACCTTGGCGCTCACCCCGCTGACCTTGTTGCTGTTTGGGCAGGTGTCTTGGGTGGGGCTGTTGGCCAATTTGGTGGCCATTCCTTGGGTGACTTTGCTGGTCACGCCCTTGTCGCTCTTGGGCGTGGTGGTTCCCTTGTGCTGGGATGTGGCCGCTTGGGCCTTGCAAGGGCTTTTAGTCCTGTTGCACCACATGGCCCAGATGTCTTGGGCGGTCAGCTTTTTGCCGCAGGCGCCATGGTGGGCGGGCACTTTAGGCCTTGGTGGCGGAATCTTGCTGGTTTTAAATTTGCCGTGGTGCATGCGTTTGGCAGGTGTTCCAATGCTCATGCCCTTATTGTTTTGGCATGTGCCCACGCCAGCGCCGGGCCAGTTTGAGGTGTTGGCGGCAGATGTGGGGCAGGGCACTGCGGTGCTGGTTAGAACCTCGCAACATGCGCTGCTGTATGACGCGGGGCCTCGCTATTCAAAAGACAGCGATGCAGGCCACCGCACACTGGTGCCTTTGTTGCGGGCCTTGGACGTTAAGTTGAACCGCTTGGTTCTGAGCCACCGCGATGCCGACCATGTGGGCGGGGCACTGGCCGTTTTAAAGGCGCATCCACAAGCCAAATTGGTCAGCTCCTTAGAAGAAGGGCATGAGTTAACCCGTGTGGTTCAGTCGCGAACCTCAGGCGCTAACACCACCGAGCGTTGTGAAGCTGGTCACCAATGGGTATGGGATGGGGTGCACTTTGAGTTTTTACATCCGCAGGCGGAGAACTATGGCAAGTCTCGCAAGCCCAACGCGATTTCTTGTGTCCTGCGTATCAGCGCAGCGCCTGTAAAGGGCCAAGTGAGAACAGTTTTGCTCACGGGGGACATTGAGCGAGCCGAAGAAAAAAGCTTGCTTCAATCTGGTGTTCCCTTGCAAAGCCACTTGTTGTTGGTGCCGCATCACGGCAGCAAAACATCCAGCAGCCGCGCATTTTTAGACGCAGTGCAACCAGAGCAGGCTTTTGTGCAAGCTGGCTACCGCAACCGCTACGGCCACCCCTCTCCAACGGTCATTCAGCGGTATCAAGAACTTGGAATTGAGGTGTTGGACTCCAGCCGCTGCGGTGCCTACACCTGGCGGTCTGACGCTGGAGCCACCTGCACCAGAGATGCCCAGCGCAGGTATTGGCACCATGTATTACCGCCCTTGACGCCATTGCCTCCATAACATGCGCTGGCATAGTGTTGGCATAGCGTTGGGCTCGTTTATGATGCCTCGGGCTCAACCAAGCCCCACCATTTAGAAAGCGTTTTTATGATGAGGTTATTTGCAATTGCTCTGCTGGCTGGCTTTTTAAATGGGTCATTTGCAAACGAGGTGGCAAACGAGGTGGCAAACGAGGTGGGCGATGCAGTTATCGTGATAGAGCCCAAGGCAAAGCCTATTTATGTTGCAGCGGATGGGCATAGAAAAGTATGGAAATGTGAAGGTTTGGTCAACGAACTCTTGCTCAGCGCCTTGTTTAAAGATATTGCGGGTTTTTCAAAATCTTGGGACTTACAAAGCCCACAAAAAAGTATTTGTTTGTACAGCCAAACGTATACCCAAACTGTGCCTGTTCAACGGCTGGATGTGATCAGCTTTTCTGTGCATTCTGTATCTGCCGGTCTCTGCGAAATACAGGGTGGCTGCACAGACAGATTAGGCGTCAGAATCATGAATATGCGGGGTGAGTTTTATCGCTCCTATGCGGGAGCTAAGACCGTTAATGGCGCGCCTCAATTGTTCAACGCCTGCTCTACATTGAATGGCAAGTTGCTCTCTGAATCCAAAGCCTGCCTAGACCTTGACATTTAAAACACTTCACAACCAACAAAGACCATGACTTCCACCATTATTGATTCCAAAATTTTTGGCGACATGTTCAGCGATGCCGCCATGCGCCATGTGTGGTCTGACGAAAACCGCACCGCCAAATACTTAGACATTGAGCGTGCTTTGGCCAAGGTGCAAGGTGAGTTGGGCTTAATTCCAAAAGAAGCCGCTGACGAAATTGTGAAAAACTGCGAATTGAGCCAAATTGATTGGCTCAAGCTCAAAGCTAAAACCGAGCAAATTGGTTACCCCATCATTGCAGTGGTCAATCAAATCAATGCTAATTGCCGCGACAAGCTGGGTGAGTACTGCCACTGGGGTGCCACCACTCAAGACATCACCGACACGGCTGCGGTGCTTCAAATCAAAGAAGCTCTAGCCTTGGTGGAGGCAGACCTTAAAGATATTTCCGGGTCTTTGGCGCACCTTGCCAAAACCTACCGAGACACCCCCATCATTGGCCGCAGCAATTTGCAGCAAGCCACACCCATTACCTTCGGCTACAAAATGGCCAGCATTTTGGCGGGCATTGAGCGCCACCGCGAGCGTTTGCAGCAGCTCAAGCCCCGTGTGTTGGTGGGTGAGTTTGGCGGGGCCTCGGGCACTTTGTCTTCCTTAGAAAATGGGGCCATGGAAACCCAAGCGGGCTTGATGAAAGAGTTGGGCTTGGGCCAGCCTTTGATTTCTTGGCACACCGTGCGGGACAACTTTGCCGAAGTGGGTGCTTTTTTGGGCATTGTGGGTGGCTCATTGGGCAAGATCGCCATGGATGTGAAGCTGATGATGCAAACCGAAGTGGCTGAGGTGTTTGAGCCCTACGCAGTGGGTCGGGGCTCATCTTCCACCATGCCGCAAAAGCGCAACCCGATTTCTTGCTTGTACATACATGCCAATATTTCGGTGGTGCGTCAGTTGGCCGCCTCGCTTATGGACGCCATGGTGGCCGACCATGAGCGATCTACAGGCCCTTGGGAAATTGAGTGGGTGGCCATGCCCGAAATTTTCTGCTTGATGTCTGGTGCGCTCAAACAAACCAAGTTTGTGCTGGCTGGTTTGGAGGTGGATGCAGATCAAATGCGCCGCAATATGGACATTACCCACGGTTTGGTGATGTCTGAGGCGGTGATGATGGGTATGGGTCCTTACATTGGTCGCGAGTACGCGCACGACTTGGTGTACGACATTTGCCGCCAAGCCATTCAACAAAAACGACCTCTGATTGAGTTGTTGGCCGAGCACCCGGAAATCAACAAACACGTCACGCGTGCGCAGCTTGAAGAGTTTTGTAACCCCATGAACCATTTGGGTCAGGCTGGGGTGATGGTTGACAGAGTGTTGCAATCCCTTAAAAGATAAGGCCATGACACGCATCTTTTTCAATGAAGTCGTCACACGCGATGGCTTTCAAATTGAGCCCAACTTCATTCCCACCGATGAAAAAATTGCCCTGATTGATGGGCTGAGTGAATGTGGTTACGCCAAGATTGAGGTGACCTCATTCACATCGCCAAAGGCTATTCCCATGCTGCGGGATGCTGAGGAGGTGATGGGTCGCATCACACGTGTGCCCGGCGTGGAGTACACGGTGCTGGTGCCCAACTTGCGAGGCGCCGAGCGGGCCATGGAGTCGCGCGCAGATGAATTCAATTTGGTGATGTCGGTTTCAGAAACCCACAACTTGGCCAACTTGCGCATGACGCGCGAGCAAAGCTGGGCTTCGCTGACTGATGTCGTGCGCTATGTGGATGGGCGCACGCCCATTAACGTGTCGCTGTCCACTTCATTTGGATGCCCCATGGAAGGCGATGTGCCGCAAGCCGAAGTGTTGCGTTGGGCCCAACGTTTTGCAGGTTTGGGAGTGCGTGGCCTGAGTATTTGCGACACCACCGGCATGGCGCACCCCAAGCAGGTGGCGCAGCTGATGGAAACCCTTCAACAGCACGTACCCCATATCGAATTTACCCTGCACTTTCACAACACCCGTGGCATGGGTTTGGCCAATGTGCTGGCCTCGGTGCAGGTGGGCATGACGCGTTTTGACGGGTCTTTGGGCGGTCTGGGTGGCTGCCCCTATGCGCCAGGTGCGAGTGGCAATATGTGCAGTGAAGATGCCATACATATGCTGGACGCTATGGGGCATGACACCGGTATCCATCTCGACAAGTTGCTGCAACTTGCCCGTCGTCTACCCCAAGTGGTGGGCCACGATGTTCCCGGTCAAGTGGCTAAGGCAGGTCGTATTACCGATTTGCACCCCGCGCCCAGTTGCCCTGCAGCGTAATTAAGTAATAGCACGAGCATGAGCGAGCCCCTAAAACCTGTTTTTTCCAGCTTGTCTCTAGACATGGCGTCACGTATGTTGGATGAAGCCCTCAGACTTCGTGCTCAAGAAGCATTGATGCCCTTGGCCGTTGTGGTGTTGGATGCGGGAGGTCATTTGGTGGCCTTTAAGCGTGAAGACGGATGTGGCGTGATGCGTTTTGATGTGGCGTTTGGAAAGGCGTGGGCAGCTCTGGGTATGGGCATGTCAACCCGCTTAATACGAGACCGTATGGCCAATAGGCCAGCGTTCCAAAGTGCGCTTGCCAGTGTGTCTGATGGACGCTTTATTCCTGTTCCTGGAGGCGTTTTGATTTTGAATTCAGACGGCATGGCGATTGGTGCCATGGGTATCAGCGGAGACGCTTCAGACCGCGATGAGTTTTGTGCAATAAATGCGATTCAGACCGTAGGCTTGAGATCTGAGCCCAAAGATCCGCAACCCGAATGGAGAACAGCCGGTCTTTGAATCATTGAAAATGCTGATTCAAAATCACAGATCACAGATCACAGACATTAGTAACTACATAAACACCAACGAGGAGACTATGAAGAACTCGCATCCTTTCCACTGTGGCAATAGCCCTAAATGGCTTACCAAGTTTTTTCTGTTTGCAGCTTTGCTTTTGGCAGGCTTGGCCTCCAGCGCTTGGGGCCAGGCGGCCTTTCCCTCAAAGCCCATCCGGCTGATTGTTCCTTTTCCAGCTGGTGGGCCTACAGATTTGTTTGCGCGTCAATACGCCAACGGACTGTCTAAGGTTTTGAACCAATCGGTCTTGGTGGATAACCGTGCAGGAGCCAGCGGCGTCATTGGTACTCTTGAAGTCAAGCGCAGCCTGCCAGACGGTCACACCTTGTTGTTCACCACCGCTTCTAACTTGGTGTTGTACAACCTGATGGCAGACAAGCCGCAGTACGATTTTTTAAAAGATTTCTCCACGATAGCGGCGGTGGGTGGGTCTGCAGTGGTCATCATGGCCAACAAGTCTGCTCCACAAACGCTTAAAGCCTTGATCGATGAAGCCAAGTTGACGCCCAACAAATTTAGATATGGCTCGCCTGGTCAGGGTACTTACCTGCACTTGAGTATGGAGCGTTTTTTATATGAGTCTGGCGTGAAAATTGAACACATTCCTTACAAGGGCAGCGGCCAAGCCAAACCAGCCTTGTTGGGCGGTCAAACAGAAACTATGGTGGATGCGCTGGGTTCAGCATTGCCCTTGCATCAAGGGGGACAGGCGCGCATTTTGGCGATAGCCTCGGCCAAACGATCGCCATTAGCCCCGGACGTTCCTACGGTCAACGAAGCCCTAGGCATTAAAGGGTTTGACGCGGTGCTTTGGAATGGAGTGGCGGCCCCCGCAGGAACGCCTAAAGCCATTGTAGAGTTGCTTTCGGAAGCAACCAACAAAGTCTTAAAAGATCCTGTATTGGTGGATCAAATGCAAAAACTCGCCATGGAGCCCACCGAATCTACCCCCGCTTCAGCCATAGAACTGATTAAGTACGAGACCGGCAAATGGCGTCCAGTTATTGAAGCCGTTGGCCTAAAGTTTGAGTAGCGGGGATGACCAAGGGGCGCTTTGCTTTCACTTCGGTCAGAGTGGGGAATTACATCAATGTGCCCCATGTTCTCACAAGCATATAGGTGTTTACACACGTACGTGTACGACGCACCCTGTGCCTTTGATACGGTCAATCCAGCTTGATTTGAGCAGACTTGATCATTTTGGACCACATGACCAAGTCTGAACTGATTTGGTTGGCAAAGTCTTCAGAGCTGTTACCAATGGGGTCCATGGCATCTTCCCGGATGCGATCAACAAATTCTTGCTTTTTCATGATCATGGCAACGTCGTCATGAATTTTTTTCACTAGCTCTTTAGACATGCCTTGTGGACCCATCAGGCCATACCAAGCCTCAATACGAAAACCGGGAAGGGTTTCGGCAATGGCAGGCACTTGGGGCAAGGCTTTAGAGCGGGTCGCGCTGGTAACTCCCAAGGCTTTTAGCCTGCCACCCTTGGTGAGTTGAATGGAGGCGGTGATGCCGCCAAAAATCAAGGGTACGTGACCAGCCATCACGTCGTTAACCCCTTGTCCAAAACCTTTGTAAGGAATATGAATGATGTTCACATCGGCCATGGACTTCACGGTTTCCATGGACAGGTGCTGCTGTCCGCCTGCGCCTGAAGACGCATAGGTGATTTTGCCGGGTTGTTGTTTGGCAAGTGCAATCAGCTCTTTGACATTGTTGGCGGGGAAGCTGGGGTTGGCCAGCATGACAAACGGACCCGCTGCCACATTGATGATGGGTGTAAGGTCTTTAACGGGGTTGTAGGGTGCATTTAAAAGGTTGGGTGCAATGGTGATGGAGGCGTCTGCTGCAAACAGCAGGGTGTAACCATCAGGCGTGGCCTTGGCCACAAAGTCGGTGCCAATGGTGCCGCTGGCGCCGGTTTTATTTTCCACAATGACCGTTTGCTTCCAAAGTGTAGAAAGCTCTTGAGCCACTATACGGCCATAAATGTCCGGTGTTCCCCCAGGCGGAAAAGTCACAATAATTTTGACGGGTTTGTTTGGAAAGCTTTGGGCCAAGGCGGTTGAGGTCATAGAAGCAACTAAAGCCACCAAAGCCAACCCTGAAAGAAGTAGGTTCAAAGAGTTATTTGTTTTTAGATTGAATATTTTCATATCAGCTCCATGGATGATTGGTTTCTGGTTTCACTTCATTGACTATTTGAATACCGAGGCTTGACCCATTTGATCAATAGCTCGCCCAGCCATTATTTTGACCAAGTTGGCTCTGTAGTCCTGGGTGGCATAAAGGTCAGATAATAATCCTTCGGTATCTATTTCAAGGCGCTGAGCAGCGGCGCTATCAAATTGCTTGGCTAACAGCTGTTCCAACTGAGTCAGTCTAAACACCCCAGATGATCCAGCACCGGTCACTGCAACTCTTATGGATTCTTCAAACGAAGCGATAAACACACCCGCCTGAGGGTAGCGCGCGGCTGGGCTTTTAAATTTGGCATATCCAGCAGACTTAGGTATTGGAAACCGAATAGCCGTGATGATTTCACCGATTTGCAAGGCGGTTTCAAACAAGGTGATAAAAAAATCATCAGCCAAAATCTCGCGATGAGTGGTGATGACGGTAGCACCTAAGCCCAATACTGCAGAAGGGTAGTCTGCCGCGGGGTCATTGTTGGCAACTGATCCTCCAATAGTGCCACGCTGCCGAACTTGTCTGTCGCCAATAGAGCCTGCTAAACCTGCCAATGCAGGAATGGTGTTTTGCACGATGGTGGATGAGGCCACTTCAACATGTCGTGCCATGGCCCCAATGGTCAAAAAACCAGAGTCGATGCCAATTTGGGCATTACCTGGTATCCGGCTTAAATCTATCAGGTGGTCTGGCGCAGCAAACCCTTGCTTGATGGAGGGCAGCAGCGTGTGCCCTCCCGACATAAAAGTTGCGTTATCCAGTTGCTTGAATAAATCAGAAGCATCCCTTAATGTCAGGGGCCTATGAAAAGTAATGGGGTTCATGTTGAAACTAATCGGGCAGTGGACGCGGGGTTTGCAGCATGCATTTTTTCGGATGCTGAGACTATAGCTTTGACAATATTGTGATAACCGGTGCAGCGGCAAAGATTGCCCTCCATCTCTGACCGCACCACTTCAGGTGTTAGGGGATGGGGATGTCTTTGAATCAAATCTAAAGCAGACATCATCATGCCTGGAGTACAAAACCCGCATTGCAAGGCGTGATGCTCCATAAATGCGGCCTGAATGGGGTGCAATTGGGTGCCGTTAGATAAGCCTTCTACCGTGGTAACTTGACTGCCCTCAATGCCTGCGACTAAAACTGTACAGGACTTCACCGATACGCCATCAACCAACACCACACAGCAACCGCATTGAGTGGTGTCACAGCCCGTGTGTGTTCCTGTTAAACCCAACGTATCTCTCAGAAGCTCTACCAGAAGTGTTTGGTCTGGAACGTCTTTGGATATGGCTTGCTTGTTAACTTGTAAATGGATGATGGGCACAGTCTGTCCTTTAACCTTTTTGAGCTTTTTGTAGAGCCGTCCAAATTTTGACTGGCGTGATCGGCATGGGAATCTCTATAGGGCCGCAAATTGGCAGCAGAGCATCTTCCACTGCGCTAGCGATCACAGCTAGAGCTGGTGTGGTGCCGCCTTCTCCACCAGCTTTAATTCCAAACGGGTTGGTTGGGGATAGCACTTCGGCAATTTCCGCCTTGAAGCTGGGTAGGTTGTCGAATCTGGGTATGGCGTAGTCCATCAACGAGCCAATTAAGGGTTGGCCAGACTCAGGCTCGATTAGGCATTGCTCCCAAAGCGCTTGTCCCACACCATGCGCAATACCACCATGGGTTTGCCCATGAACAATTAAGGGGTTGATACAGCGACCCACATCGTCCACCGTGACGTAGTTTTTGATTTCAATCCCGCCGGTTTGAGGGTCAATTTCAATTTCGCATAGGCAAGTTCCGTTAGGGAATACGGGGGTATGCATTTCATTGTCGCGACGAATCTTGAGCCCGCCTTGAAGTTCGGCTGGCAAATCTGCGGCTTGGGCCACCTGAAAAAGCTCAAACCAGCTCAGTTGGGTGTGGGAGGAGTGGTGAACAAATTTTCCATGGATGAATTCGATGGACTCAAGGGGGGCTTTTAAGTGGTGCGCCAAAATTTGCTTGGCCTTGGCTTTTAGATCAATAGCAGCCAAGGCGATGACGGTGCTGGCATGACGCATGGAGCGACCTGAGTGAGTGCCACCCCCAGCTGTCACGATGTCGGTATCTCCCAAGGTGAGGAACACCTGATCAAAAGAGACCTCGAGCAAGTCAGCCGTGACTTGAGCAAAACTGGTTTCATGCCCTTGTCCTGCGGGTTGGGTGCCGATAATGACTTCAATATGCTTCTCGTGAACAATCACATCAGCACGTTCCTTGGGCGACCCAATAGAGGACTCTACATAATTGGCCATGCCAACGCCAAGCAACTTGCCTCTAAGCTTTGCTTGAGCGCGGCGCTCTTCAATACCACTCCAATCTGCTATTGCAAGCGCGCGGTCCATATTGATTTCATACTCACCGCTGTCGTAAGTGGAGCCCACAGGGTTGGTGTAAGGCATTTGCGAAGGCTTGACCAGGTTTTTTCTTCTCAACTCAATACGATCCATACCCGTTTGATGCGCGGCTTTATCGATCAGGCGCTCTATAGCAAATATGACCTCTGGCCGCCCAGAGCTTCTAAATGCTTGAGTGGCCATGGTGTTGGAATACACAGCCCTTGATCGCAGCACAGCATGGGGAATATCGTAAGAGCCCGAGATCAAGCCTGAGCCCTTGCTCAACGGAGACAGAGAAACACAGCAATACCCCACATTGCTTAAGTTGTGGGCCTTCATGGCCAAGAACTTACCTTGCGCATCTATTGCCAAAGAGACCTCGGTAATCAGATCCCGACCCTGATAGTCACTCAAAAATGACTCCGTGCGTTCTGCACGAAACTTAACGGGCGCACCTAATTTTTTGGAGGCCCACATGACCAAACCAAACTCCACAAAAGCTCGGTTGCGCGTCCCAAAGTTGCCGCCCACATCAAAAGACAAGACGCGCACCTTTTCGGCGTCAACCCCCAATACTTGCGCCAACTCCCGTTTTTGACGCACGGCGCCTCCGCTTCCCGCATATAGGGTGAAGCTTTGGGTTGACGGGTCGTAGTTTCCCAATGCGGCCCTAGGCTCTAGTGGTACGCCTGTAACCCGGTTGATACGGGTTTTCATGGTTACCACATGTGCCGCTTCTTGAAAGGCTTTAGCCGTGGCTTCTTGATTACCGAAAGTCGCGTCCACCAAGACATTGGTTGGCAGGTCATCCCAAACCCTAGGGGCATCTGGGGCTGCGGCCTGTTCTGTATCCGCAACCCATGGAAGCTCTTCGTATTCGACGAGCATCGATTCGGCAGCCAGTCTTGCTTGCTCGCGCGTGCGAGCCACCACCATGGCTACGGCCTCACCTACAAACCTGACTTTGTCTGTGGGCAGTAAGACATGTCGACCCACAAACACGGCGGTGTCGTTGGGACCGCGCAATTTCACGTCATATTGTGTGGATGGGACTGGACTGTGGTCTATGGCTTTCAAGCCGTCGGCTACACAATCAGCACCGGTAAACACGCCCAATACCCCGGGCAGATCTAGGGCGGACTGCTTGTCCAAGCTGATGATGCGCGCATGGGGGTAGGGAGAGCGAACCATCCAAGCCCAAGTTTGATTGGGCAAACTAAAGTCATCCGTAAAGCGCCCTTTCCCAGTAATGAGGCGCAAGTCTTCTTTTCGCTTTAAGGGTTGTCCGACAGCTTTGAGTGAAATACCTTGAATTAAATCTGAAGGCTTGCCAGATGCTTGGGGCATCTCAAATTTAGAGTTCATGCCAGTTTCCTATTACTTGCGGGCATGCTCGTAGTGAGATAAGTCTAGATATTTGTCTAGTTGGTTATCGTCTAAAGTGCGCCCGCCATATTTTTGCCTTAATTCAATAACAGTACGCATGCCGTCTCTTAGCACCTTGCCTTCTGGGGTGAGCCCAGAAACGGGAGATAGTAAGCTCTTCATGACCGAGTTGATCACGCCGGGCTTGATTTCTGGCATATTAAGTAGCAGAAGCTCCGATGCGGCTGTCAAATTATCGGGGTTAAGCGTCCAAGCCAGTCCCTTTAAATAGGCCCTGACGAAGGCTTGAACTCCTTGAGCATGAGTTGACAACCATTTTGCGCGAGCTGCAACGATGCCGCCCTGGTACGCTGGAAAAAGCTGGGAACTTTGTTTAAGTACTTTAAACCCTGCAGACTTAGCAATACTGGTAAAAGGCTCAATGGTCATGGTGCCAATATGTTGCCCTTCTTTGACAGATTGCCATCGCTCTGGCGTGGCACCTACTGCTACGGGTTGGTAATCACTTCGGCTTAGCCCCAATTCTTCAAGCATGGCATAGAACACAAAAGCAAACCCCGTACCTACAGCGTCCAATGCAAGGCTTTTGCCCTTAATGTCTGCGCCAGTATGAATGCTTGAATTGAAAATAGCGCTGAGTTCAATTTGGGTTGCACCCATAATAACTTTAAAGTCGCAGCCACCCTCAAGTTGAACGGCGCCTTGACCCTCATGGTAGGCCACAATATTATCAAATGCAGTAAAAGCAATATCATATGCGCCAGAATGAAATTGCTGTATTTGGTTGACGGAGCTTGGGGTGGTTTCCAAAATAACATTCAACCCCTCTGCTTTAAAAAAACCTTGAGCTATGGCTGCAAATAGGGGTAAATTTGGTGCGCCTGGAAAAGCAATAATCTTAATTTGCTGACTTGTATTGTTGTTCATTTAGTAGATGTGCTCTGGATCGGGTAAAATTTGATTTTAGCATGCGTGTTTGATTAGAGAAGATTCAATACCTCAACATGTATAGAATGTATTTAAATTTGAGCTACTAATCATTTTTAAAACTTTTGCATATTGGGGTTTTTACTAATTTTTATATATATATTCATGAAATTTATTAACTTGTCTTGTAAGTTGGTCAAGGGCGTCTTATTGGGGTCCTTGTGTTTGAGCAGCGCCTGGATCAATGCCGCAGATCCCTACCCTAGTGATCCTGTTCGTTTGATTGTTCCATTTCCTGCTGGAGGTGGTGTGGATGCTGCGGGGCGTTTGCTCGCCCAAAAGTTAACTGAAAGCTTTGGCAAGCCTTTTGTTGTGGACAACCGAGGCGGTGCTAATGGAAATATTGGGACTGAGGTTGTAGCCAAAGCCTCAAATAACGGGTATACCCTTTTATTTACGGGGGCGGGTTTTGTGACGAATCCCAGTTTGTATAAAAAAATTCCTTACGACCCCATCAAAAGTTTCGAACCTATCAGTCTTATGGCGGTAGGGCCGAATGTATTGGTAGTCCACCCTGGCTTACCCGTTCAGTCGGTGGGTGATTTGATCGCATTGGCTAAGTCAAAGCCTAATCAAATTGGATTTGCGGGTTCTGGAAATGGCAGCACCCCACACCTTGCCGGTATTCTGATGAACCATATGGCCAATATTGAAATGCTGCATGTGCCCTACAGAGGATCTGGCCCAGCCATCACTGCGCTCTTGGCAGGCGAGGCGCCTGTTATGTTTTTGCCAGCTATCAACGCGGTAAATTTAATTTCTTCTGGTCGTGTTCGTGGAATTGCTGTAACCAGTTCAGAGCGCTTGGGTGCCCTTCCCAATTTACCTACAGTGGCTTCAACAGGGTTGGCTGGGTATGAGTCAAGCCAGTGGTATGGCGTTTTGGCGCCAGCGGGCACCCCTCCCGATATATTAGAACTTCTTAATTCCCGAATTAGCAAAATTATGCAATCACCTGAAATTCAGGAACGCATGAAAACAGATGGTCTGGTAGTTATGGCTGGTCCACGTGACCAATTTTCAAAACATATCAGATCTGAATTGACCAAATGGTCTAAAGTAATAGCTGTTTCAGGCGCTACGATAGACTGAAATATTTAATTCTTATTTATTCTGGCTGTATGTCTGCAAATTCAGCTACTTTTTTCCAGCGCCCAAGTTCCGATTTGAGAAACTGATTAAATTCTTCTGGCGGACTTCCTACCGGTTTTGCGCCCTCCATGTCTAATATGGTTTTCATTTCAGGTGACTGTACGGCTTTCAAAGTTGCCGCATTCATTTTCTCTATTATAGAGCGAGGTGTTTTGGCGGGTGCTAGCAATGCAATCCATGAATCATATTCGTAACCCGTTAAGCCGGATTCATGAAGTGTAGGAATACCCGGCAATAGTGATACGCCAGATTTACCTGATACCGCTAGTGCCCTTAGTTTTCCTGATTTGATATGAGATATGGCTGTAGAAATAGTGGCCAAATTGACCTGAACCTCATTTGCCAGCAAGGCGTTGACTGCAAGTGCACCACCCTTATACGGCACATGCATAATTTCAACTCCAGCCATATATTTAAATAGTTCCATCGACAAATGCGTTCCAGAGCCTATGCCACTGGATCCATAATTGAGTTTGCCTGGGTTTGCTTTTGCGTAGGCAATTAATTCCTTCACGTTTTTAAAAGGAAGGCTTGAAGATACAACCAATACATTCGGGAAAGAGGCAAGTTGAGTCACGGGCTCAAAATCTTTACTCACGTCATAGGGGAGCTTTTTGTAAATACTTGGGCTAACCGCAAACGACACCGCTACTGCTAAAAAAGTGTTTCCATTAGGGGCTGATTTGGCTGCTACATCAGTACCATTCACACTGCCAGACCCCGGTCTGTTTTCTATAAATACGGATTGCCCTAATTCGTCGGATAGCAATTTGGCCAATGGCCGTGCCACTTGGTCTGTAGAGCCTCCAGCCCCTTGGGGAACAATAATTCGAATCGATTTATTCGGCCAGTTTTGGCTCCATGCTGTACCCCATGCTGCAAGCTGTATACAAGTGGCTAATGCAATCCACTTTAATTTTTTAAAGGTTTTCATCTTTTAGTCTTGTTTGGGTTTTGCGTCAGGTCGAAACTTGGTTTCTGGTTTTATGTTTTTCTTGCGTTGGGTTTGGCTGATTAAACCATTCTCCAAATACCGCCCTTCGACCGCATTTTGCGCATTTGCGTCCCAAATGCCCAACCAATCTCCGCTAACTTCGCCATGCCAAGGTTCTTGCGGACTTAGCTTGGGCAATCCGAAGTTTTCCCACATCTCTTGCGTTCTTTGCATGTATTCTTTTTTAGGTAAAGCAAGTGGAGGCATTGGTTTTTTGATGGTGGCATCTATCAACAGGGTGGAATCTTCTTGCTGATGCCCCTCGCGACTGGGGCCGTGCCCCATGCTGCGATGTCCGGTAATCTGAATGTCGTCGATGGGATTCGATCGGTATGAAAGCGCCCAAAATAGGGCGTCCGCATTATCTGGATTGATATCTGAGTTGATGGCTATGCAAACTTTGCTGAAGTCGCTTTTGAAATTTGCAGCGCCATAAAGTGCGCGCCATATTTCGGTTCGGCTCACATGGTTGTCAAACGTAATGATCGTGACTCGACGCAAATTGGTTAAGGGCTCATGAAGAGATACTTTTTGAACGCCTTTTATTCCCAAAACATCTCGTAAGTGACTTAAAAATAAGGGTTCGTAAGCTACCCTTTTCATCACACTGGATTCAGATGGGGTAACTTGGCTGATGTAAGACAACACAATGGGTTTGCTGCGGTGCGTGATGGCCGTTACCGTCATAGGCATGTTGAATTCTTCTAGGGCGATATGTCCGTGAGATTCGCCAAAGGGGGCCTCAGGCTCACAATATTCGGTGTCTATGTACCCCTCTATCACGATCTCCGCCTCAGCTGGCACCCACAAGTCCACGGTCTTGGCTTTGGCAATCTGAATAGGCGCTCCCACCAAACCCCCTGCTACGGTGAACTCATCCACACCGATTGGGAGTTTTTGTGGCCCTACAAATGCCACGCAGGGCGGGCAGCCCAAAGCAATGGCGCAGGGCATTTTGGTAATGCCAAGTTTTTGGTATTTCAAGTAATGGGCATATCCACCGGCGCCTCCGGCTCGAGTGGCCATACGAACCACCATGCGGTCTGAAGCTTTTAAGGCAGCTCTATAAGTGCCCATATTTTGAACGCCTGTTTCAGGGTCCATGGTGATCACATTGGTCGCCGTAAGGGTGGGTGCCGCGTCAAAGCCAGGCGTTGAAATGGGAATAGGAAGTCGATCAAGCCCATTGCCAGAGCCGATTAGGTCTGGTCCCTCAAGCACGACTTCTTGGCATTCGGGGGACTCAACTTTCTTGGGGGCTATTGGGTTTGCAATGGCTTGGTCCCATCGATTGGAAATTTGGTCCAGCGACGCCCCCACACCTACTGAGTAAATGGCACGGTTGCCTGCCATAGCCCCAACCAATACGGGCATGTCAAATTGGCGGCCCTGACCATCAGTGACGTTGGTAAATAAAAAGGCTTTCCGTTCCTTTTCGGGTATGCCGCCTACAAATTGCCAGCGGACGAGTGGATGAAGCTCGGAGTCCTTATTTACAGGTTGGTCTATCGTGACCAGTAAACCTTGAGCGCGCAAAGCCTCAAGGTGCTCATGCAAGTCAGGGTAGCCACGGTAAGAGTGAGACATAAAAACGTTGGGTCTGAATTTGAAGTAAATGTGGAATCAATGTTCTGAAAAGTTTAAATCTTGAAATCAATCGCCTTGATGATTTGGTTCCAGCGCACCACTTCTTGCTGAAAAAATTTGTCAGGGTCGGCCGCACTGAACAGTTCAGCGCCAGACTTTTCGACGTCTTGCATAAATGTTGCATCAGAGCTGACTTTTTGGCCAACCATCTTCAAGTAATCCATTGAAGATTTTGGCGTGCCAGTAGGGGCAAACACCGCATTGAACACCTGCACCCGCATTTCAGGCAGGCCAGACTCCATAGTGGTGGGAATATCTGGTGCTGCTTTCAGTCGGGTGTCGTGGTTCACGCTCAAGATGCGGGCCTTGCCAGCGCGGTGCTGGGCCAAGACCCCAGAAGACATGATGGTTGTGATGATGGGGATATGGCCAGAAATTAGGTCTTGCATGGCCGGTCCTCCCCCTTTGTAGGGGATGTGTTCGATGTTCAAGCCCGCCTGGAACTTAAATAATTCACCGGTGAGATTGGTAATAGTGCCAGGACCTGCAGAACCATAGGAATATTTGCTAGGGTTGGCCTTAATCAGCGCAATCAATTCCTTTAATTGGTTGGCTGGAACATTGGGGTTGACGATGATGCAGGTGGGGTTGATGCTTACCATGCCCACTAAAGAAAAATCTTTAACGGGGTCATACGTTGGTGCGCTAGAAGCAGCGGGGTTGATGATTTGTGTAGTCGAGGTGCCCAGCAACAGGGTGTAACCATCCGGTTTGGATCTGGCAACTTCGGTGGCACCAATAACACCACCGCCACCGGCCTTGTTGTCCACCACCACATTGATGCCCGCCAGTTGACTGACATGTTTGACCCAAGTGCGTCCCATGATGTCGCCGTCCCCTCCCGGCGCAAAGGGCACCACCAAGCGAATGGGGCGGTCTGGAAACTTGGCTTGAGCTTTAACGCCAAGACCAGATGTGGCCAAGGCTGCACCCAGTGCGAAGCCTTGCGTCAAAAAACTGCGCTTGTTCATTGGAGTTCTCCTTTAGTTGGGGGCATTATTTGAGTACCAGTGGAATAAAAAATTCGCTGGCGCGCTTGGCCGGCAACCCCAAGCGCACGGCTAGTTCTTGTAGGTCAGACACCATTTCAGGATTGATGCCCTCTGTGTGGGTGTAGATCTCCATCCAAGTTTCGAGCCCGTCTGCAGTGGATTCTGGCCTTTGCATCACCTGAAACCGCAAGTGCGGCCAACGTGATTGGATTTCTTGGGTCAATAGGCTGATTTTGGGTAGGTATTGGGCATGTTCCTGATGTGGAACTTTGTAGTACACAAACAAAGCTGATGGAGACACTGTAGAGCTCATGCAGCCCCCATGCCAGCCCAGCGCTGTACAAGTTGGGTGTCAACATCAAACAAGTCCAAACACCGTCCCACGGTATGGTTGATCATGTCGTCCAAGCTTTGGGGGCGTGCATACAAGGCAGGCACCGGCGGCATAATGATGGCGCCGTTTTCACTGGCTTGGAGCATGGTGCGCAAATGGCCGTTGTGCAAGGGCGTTTCACGCAACAACAGAACCAGTTTGCGACGTTCTTTTAACACCACATCGGCAGCGCGAGTCAGTAAGCTGGTGGTGTTGCCATACGCAATTTCAGACAAAGACCGAATGGAGCACGGGGCCACCACCATTCCCATGGTTCTGTATGAGCCAGAGGAAATGGTGGCACCGATGTTCTTGGCTTGATGGACCTCGCTGGCCAAGGCCTCAACTTCTTTCACGCTCATATCGAGTTCGGTGGTCAAAGTCATGCGTGCAGATTCGCTCATCACCAAATGCGTTTCAATGTCAGAGCCTTGCAACACTTGCAGTATGCGCACGCCATACACAATGCCAGATGCTCCAGTGATGCCTACGATCAATCGCTTGTTCATGGGGCTCACGCTTCGTCAGGCCGAAACTTGGATTCTGCCTTCACGTCGTTACGAACGTGCTTGGCGCTGATCAGGCCGTTTTCAAGGTATTGCCCAGTAGCGGCGCGTTTGGCAGCTTGGTCCCACTGGGGCAACCAGTCGCCCAATGTGTAACCAAACCATGGGGCTTGGGGGCGCAGCTTAGGCAGGCCGAGCTCTTCCCATATTTGTCTAGAGCGCTCCATGTACTCACGGGTGGGCAGAGCCAAGGGTGGCATTGCACTTTTCATGGTGGCATCCATCAATAAGGTGGAGTCCTCCTCGCCGTCGTTTTCGCGCTTGGGTCCGTGCCCCTGACCTCGGTGGGCCAGTGTTTGCACATCTTCAACCGGATTCATGCGGTAAGCCATCGCCCACATGAGAGCGTCAGAGTTGTCGGGGTCAATGTCATCGTTCACGGCGATACAAATTTTTCCGCAGTCCCCTTTAAAGAAGGCTGCACCATAAAGCGCCCGCCAAACTTCAGTTTTAGGGGTGTTGTGCTCCATGGTGATGATGGTCACGCGCAGCAAACCCGTTAAGGGTTCATGCAGCGACACCCTTTGAACACCACGGATGCTCAGGTTGTTTTTAAGGTGCGATAAAAAAAGGGGTTCATAGGCAACACGCTTGATCACGCTGGACTCGCTGGGGGCTACCTGGCTCAAGTAAGAAGGAATCACAGGTTTGAGCCTGTGCGTGATGGCTGTGATTTTCATGGGCAGATTGAATTCTTCGAGCGCCACGTGGCCATGTGATTCCCCAAAAGGGGCCTCCGGCTCTAAAAACTCCAAGTCAATCAAACCCTCAATCACGATCTCGGCTTGAGCGGGAACATTCAGTGCAACGGTGCGTGCTTGCACTATTTCTATAGGTGCGCCAGCTAATCCGCCAGCCACGTCAAATTCATCTACGCCAATCGGCAGCTTTTGCGGGCCCATAAAAGCCACGTAGGGCGGACACCCCAGCACCACAGCACACGGCATGGATTTATGCCCTGCTTTTTTCCAAGCTTGGTAATGAAGGTATCCGCCCGCTCCGCCCACGCGGGTGGCCATTCGCACCACCATGCGGTCCGATGCTTTTAGAGCGCAACGGTAGGTGCCCATATTTTGCACGCCGGTTTCTGGGTCTTTGGTAATGACGTTGGTGGCTGTAAGGGTGGGGCTGCTGTCAAAGCCCGGTGTGGAAACCGGTATGGGCAACATATCAAGCCCCTTACCTTCGCCTAATAAGTCGTCTCCCAGGTGCACCACCTCTTGGCAAACAGCTTGTTCTACCTTTTTGGGTGGAACGGGGTGTGCAATGGCCTGATCCCATCTTTTTTGAATGTCTTCCACTGGTGCGCCCATACCCACGCTGTAAATCTCGCGGTTGGCTGCCAGTGCGCCCACCACCACAGACATGTCATAGCGGCGGCCTTGTGCATTGACGATGTTTGTAAATAAAAAAGCTTTGCGCTCGCGTTCGTCCATGCCGCCCACAAATTGCCAGCGAACCAAGGGATGCAATTCAGAGTCTTTGTCTATGGGCCGATCAACCACCTGCAGCAAACCGCGCTGTTTAAGGGTCTGCAAATGGTCTTGCAAATCAGGGTAAGTAGAAGAATTCAAGGTGCTCATTTTGTAATGGGGTGTGTGGAACTGACTATTATTGGCGCTTTTGCCGAAGTTGCTCAACGGTTTGTTGAGCAACTGATCAAGGAACAAATCCATGAAAGCTGCCCCGTTTGATTATGTTCGTGCAAACCATGTGCAGCATGCGCTGGAGCTATTGAGCCAATGGGGTGGAGAGGCCAAATTGATTGCAGGCGGTCAAAGCATGGTCCCCATGATGGCGATGCGTCTGGCCCGACCTGTCTGCCTGGTGGATATTGACCGCATAGCGGAACTCAAGCAATTTAAGCTGCACTCGGACCATGTCACCCTAGGGGCTGGCGTCAGGCAAAGCACCGTGGAGCACAGTGCTGAATTGTGTAAGGCGCTCCCCTTGGTGGCTCAGGCTTTGCATTGGGTGGGGCACCAGCAAACGCGCAACCGCGGTACGGTAGGTGGAAGTTTGTCTTATGCAGACCCTTCAGCTGAATTGCCATTGGCCAGTTTGGTGCTGGGCGCCAATATGCAGCTTGAAAGTGCATCTGGGGGTGTGCGTTCAGTGCTGGCTCCCGATTTCTTTTTGGGCCCCATGTTCACCGCCTTGGCTGAGGATGAATGCTTAACCGCCATCGATTGGCCGATTTGGCAAGGCGCAGGGATTGCCAGCTCTTTTGAAGAAACCGCCATTCGTCATGGCGACTTTGCAATGGCCTCTGCGGCTTGCCAATTGCAAGTGGATGATCATGGCAAGTTCACGCGCTTGAGCTTTGGGGTGGGTGGGGTGGACGGCACGCCCCTGGTGTTTTCTGACTTGGCGGTGCAGATGCAGGGTCAAACCTTCAACGAAGAAACTGCCCGAGAACTGGCGCACTTGGCGGCCAGCCGCAGCCAGCCGGGTACAGATATTCATGCCAACGCCGACTACCGCAAGCATTTGGCAGCGGTGTTGTTGCATCGCGTGTTGTGGAAGGCATATCAGTCGGCATGCAAGTCGTTCCGTACGCACTGATTGCACTCTTTAAACCAAATTCGATTTGCCCTTTGGTACTCTACTCATGAACTTCAAAAAAACCATTCAACTGGTGGTCAATGGTGCCGCTGTTCAGCGCGATGTTGAACCCAGAACAACCTTGCTCGATTTTCTGAGAGAAGACCTGGGCTTGTCGGGCACGCATATGGGCTGTGAGCATGGCGTGTGCGGTGCTTGCGCTGTATTGCTTGACGATGCCCCCGTGCGTTCTTGCTGCATATTTGCCGTGCAAGCTGATGATCAACGTGTGACCACTGTAGAAGGCTTGGCACCCAAGCGTGGCCAGATGTCCAAGTTGCAAGATGCCTTTTGTGAAAAGCATGGCCTTCAATGTGGGTATTGCACCCCAGGCATGTTGATTGCCTGCACTGCCTTGTTGGCACAACACCCGCAGCCTACCGAGGCGCAAGTGCGTGATGCCATAAGCGGCAATTTATGCCGTTGTACGGGCTACCAACAAATTGTGGATGCGGTCATGTACGCCACCACGCAAGGGGATGCACGTGAGTCCATTTAAATATGTGGGTAAACACCGGCGTGCGGTAGAGCACAAACGGTTTGTATTGGGGCAGGGCCGTTACGCCGCCGATATTAAGGTCCCCGGCATGTTGCATGTGGCTTTGGTTGCGAGCCCCTATGCCCATGCTCGCATTGTTAAGGTGGATACCTCTGCCGCATTGGCGCTGCCAGGTGTTCATGCCGTGGTAACCGGCACCGAGCTCGCTCAGGCTACCGATGCAGTTTTGCCCGGAGTAGATGCCCCACAGGTTAAGCGCTTTGCAATGGCCTCAGACATTGCCCGCTATGCAGGCGAATGGGTGGCGGCGGTGGTGGCCGATACCCGTGCCTTGGCCGAAGACGCGGCCGAATTGGTGGTGGTGGAGTATGAAACTCTGCCCCACATCATGGACCCTGAAGCTGCTATTGAACCCAATGCGACACTGGTGCATCCCGCCCACGGCAGCAATGTCATTTTTCATCGCAAGTTTGTATGGGGCAAAGTGGATGAGGCTTTTGAACAATGCGAGCATCGCATCAGCTACCGCGTGCGTTGGGCGCGAAACTCTACCGTGCCCATTGAAACGTTTGCTGTGGCTTGCAACTGGAGCGACGCCACAGAAGTTTTAGATGTTTGGGCGTCCATTCAAATGCCCAAGTTTCCTGATCAGTTGGCCAAAGCCCTGCGCTTGCCAGGCAATGCTGTTCGGGTGCACTTTGATGTGGATGTGGGTGGCAGTTATGGGGTCAAGCGCGGCCTAAAGCACTCTATTTTGGTGGGCTATTTGGCTCGCAAGCTGGGTCGGCCTGTTCGCTTTGTAGAAGACCGCATCGAAAACATGCGAGGCGGTGACATGCAAGGGCCTGACCGTATTTTTGATGTGGAAATGGGTTTTGATGCCACGGGCACCGTGCAGTGCATGCGTATGCGCGCCCTTGACGATATTGGCGCGTACTCCGGCAGATCGCCCTTGCAGCTCGGAAAACCAGTGGGTGCCATCGTGGGGCCTTACCGAATCAAGAGCGTGTCTTACGATGCAATGGCCGTCATGACGCATAAAACACCGCAAGAAGCGGTGCGCGGTTTTGGTCAGGCTCCGACCAATTACGCCATTGAAACCGGTATTGACAAGATCGCCCGTTATTTGGGTATGGACCGTATTGAGTTGCGTCTTCACAACCTCATTGGCAAGGAGGAGTTTCCATACCTCATTCCAAGCGGCACTTATTACGACTCAGGCGACTACAGCACCGTTCTGGGCAAAGCCATGGCCGCTGCGTCCTTTGAAGCCCTGCTCAAAGAGCGCGATGCCTTGCGCTCGGAAGGTTTGTTGGCGGGTATAGGTATATCAACTTGTTTGGAACCCTCTGGTGGAAACTCATCGTTTGAGCCTTTGTTTAACCCGAAAAACGAAACCACCACCTGGATGGATTCCTGCTTGGTGCGGGTGGACTTGTCGGGGCACATCACGGCATTGATGGGTACTTCATCTTCCGGCCAATCCCATGAGACCTTAGTGTCCACCGTGGTAGCAGAAATCTTGCAACGCGACCCCGAATCCATTCGGGTTTTGCATGCCGACTCATTAAACGCATTGCCCTCCAACAGCCCTGTTGGGAGCCGAATGGCCATCATGTTGGGTGGGGCAGCAGCTGGTGCTGCCAAAAAAATCCGCACCAAACTGTTGGCCATTGCGGCGCACCAGTTGCAATGCGCGGTTGACGATTTATTGTTCGCAGATGGCCAAGTGCTTAACCGAGCAGACCAACGGGTGTTAATGACTTGGGATGCGTTAGTGGAAATTGCGCACCGTAAATTTCATCTGCTGCCTGCTGACATGGAGCCGGGCTTGCAAGAGAAATTTGTGTGGGAGGTGCCTACTGGCGGTCAGTTGCCCACCTCGGATGGCCGCGTTCAGATGTACCCCTGCCATTCTTTTGAGTCGCATTTGGTCTTGCTCAGCATCGACCCCGATACCTGCAAGGTCACCCTTCGCCGTTATGTTTGTGGCCATGATTGCGGCGTGATGATCAGCCCCGACGTGGTGCATGGCATGACTTACGGTGGCATTGCCCATGGTTTAGGTGCTGCTCTCATGGAAAAGTTTTCTTATTCTGAAGAGGGGCAGTTGTTGGCAGGAACCTTTATGGACTACCTTTTGCCCAGCGCCCATGAGGTGCCATCCATCACCATCGTGGACCATTGCACCCCTTCGCCGCTCACTGAATTTGGCCAAAAAGGCTCAGGTGAAGCGGGCTACCTGGGGAGCCCGGCGGCCATTGCCAGCGCAGTTAATGATGCTTTACAGCCCCGTGGTTCCAGTATTGATGCCTTGCCCATGACACCACAGGCCATATGGACTGCACTTCATTCTTCTCAACTCACAGGAACTTAATATGAGCTCAGACCTCATCATTCAACAAGACGGCCGGATTCTTCGCGTGCAATTTAATCGCACAGCAGACAACGGTGTTTCAGACAGCATGGCCGCTGCGCTCTCTTCGGCGGTATTGCAGGCCCATGAAACTTCAGACTTGGTTGTGCTCAGCAGCACTGGCCCAGATTTTTGTACCGGCCGTGTGCGTGATGCCGGTTCGCCACCTGCGCCTGAGGCCTATGCGCGGCGTCCCGAATACGACTCTATTTTCAACAGCTACAAAGCCTTGCGCAGTTGCCAAGTCCCCGTGATGGGAGTGATTGAGGGCCGCTGCATGGGGTTTGGCACCGCCATTGCTGCCTTGTGCGATGTGTCATTTGCAAGCGACCAGGCCACTTTCAATATTCCTGAAATTGCCCACAACGTGATGCCCACCATGGTCATGTCGGCTTTGTATGACCGCATGAACCGCAATGCCATTTTGTGGATGGCGTACTCCGCGGATTTCATTGACGCGCATCAGGCCATGAGCTATGGCATTCTGAGCCGCGTGGTGGCCAAGGTCCAATTGCATGCAGAAGTGCAGCGCTTTATAGATGTGCTGCTAAGCAGGCCGCGACCTGCTATTTTGGGACTTAAGGAATACCTCAGGGTTGCCCCGCGCATGGATGAGCAAGGTGCTATTGACTACGCTCGAAGCCTGCACTCCATGGTCAATACCGCAGCCGAGATGAAACGCAAGCCGCACTAAATGCCCACCAATACC
>CAMAXR010000008.1 GCA_945862195.1 Hylemonella gracilis | reverse complement strand
AGCGGCTCGGTGTAACCGCTGGGTTGGGTTAAGCCTTTAAACACTAGGTCGGTGGCGGCTTGGTAGGCCATGGAGGTGTCAAAGTGACCGGCCATGGGTTGGTAAAGCGGGTCGCCCGCGTTTTGTTGGTCCACCACGGCTGCCATGCGCTCAAACGTGGCGCGCACTTGGGATTCAGTGGTGATGCCGTGGAGCAACCAGTTGGCAATATGCTGGCTGGAAATTCGAAGGGTGGCGCGATCTTCCATCAGGCCCACGTTGTGAATGTCGGGCACCTTGGAGCAGCCCACGCCCTGATCGATCCAGCGCACCACATAGCCCAAAATGCCTTGCACGTTGTTGTCCAGCTCTTGCTGAATGTCGGTGGCACTCCAGTTGGGGCGAGTGGCCACAGGAATAGTTAGCAGGCCCTTGAGCAGTTGCTCTTGCCGCGCCTTGAAAGACTTGGCTTTCACACTAAGTTCCAGTTCATCCTGAATCGCGCTCACATCCACTTGGTGGTAATGCAAGGCGTGCAAGGTGGCGGCGGTGGGCGACGGCACCCAAGCGGTGTTGGCGCCTGCCAAGGGGTGGTTGATTTTTTGTTGCAGCATGGCGCCCATCAGGTCAGGCATAGCCCACATGCCTTTGCCAATTTGGGCGCGGCCTTTGAGCCCGCACGCCAGACCCACGAGCACGTTGTTGTGTTCGTACGCGTCAATCCAGGCAGTGCCTTTCATAGCGGCTTTGCGGATCATGGGGCCAGCGTGCATGGCGGTGTGCATTTCGTCGCCGGTGCGGTCTAAAAAACCGGTATTGATAAACGCCACACGGCTCTTGGCCGCAGCTATACAAGCCTTAAGGTTGACGCTGGTACGGCGCTCTTCGTCCATGATGCCCAGCTTGACGGTGTTTTCCGGCAGGCCCAGCATGGCCTCGACCCGTGCAAAAAGCTTGCTTGCAAAAGCCACTTCTGCAGGACCGTGCATTTTGGGTTTCACGATATAGATAGAGCCTGTGCGCGAGTTGCGTATGCCCCCTTCGGTTTTGCCCTGGAGGTCGTACAAGGCAATGGTGGTGGTGATCACCGCGTCCATGATGCCTTCGTGAATTTCCTTGCCGTTGCCATACAAGATAGCAGGGTTGGTCATCAAGTGGCCCACATTGCGCAAAAACAGCAAGGAGCGGCCATGCAACTTGACTTCTTCTCCGGTGGCCCCGCGGTAAATGCGGTCGGCATTCAGGCGGCGGGTAAACGATTGGGCGCCCTTTTGAACCACTTCAGTCAGGGTACCTTTTAAGATGCCCAGCCAGTTGCTGTAGGCCAATACTTTGTCTTCAGCGTCCACCACGGCCACAGAGTCTTCAAGGTCCAAAATCGTGGACAAAGCCGCCTCAATCAGCAAGTCGCTCACGCCAGCGGCGTCGCTTGCCCCAATGGGCGTGCTGCGGTTGATTTGAATTTCGATATGGATGCCGTTGTGGCGCAACAAAATGGCAGTCGGTGCTGCCGCGCTACCTTGGTAACCCACAAACTGGTGCGTCTGTTGCAATTTGCGCGTGCCCCCTTTGGCCAATGCCACCACCAGTTGCCCGCCCTCCACACGGTAGGCCGTAGAGTGCAGGTGCGAGCCTTGAGCCAAAGGCGCTACCCGGTCCAGCACATGGCGGGCGTATTCAATCACCTTGGCGCCGCGCGCGGGGTTGTAGCCTTTGCCGTCAGCCGTCACTTTGGTGGCGCCCGCGGTTTCGGGCAGTGCATCGGTGCCGTAAAGCGCGTCGTAAAGCGAACCCCAGCGGGCGTTGGCCGCATTAAGGGCGTAACGCGCATTCAAAATGGGCACCACCAATTGGGGGCCCGCTTGCACGGCCAGTTCGGCGTCCACATTGGCGGTGTCGCTCGTCACTTCAGCTGGCACGGGCACCAAGTAGCCAATGCGCTCTAAAAACGCACGGTAGACCGACATGTTTTGAATAGGGCCTGGGTGCGCTTGGTGCCAAGCGTCCAGCTCGGTTTGCAGGCGGTCACGCTCTGCCAACAAGGCGTCGTTTTCTGGGGCTAAGTCGTGGGCCAGGGCGTCAAACCCCTTCCAAAAGGCCGTACTGGAAATGCCAAGGCCTGGAAGCACTTGGTCTTCAATGAATCGGTAGAGGTGGGTGGCCACTTGCAGCCGCTGGCAAGTGGTTATGGGTGTGCTAATTGAGTTGGTCATGGCAGATCCTTAGGAGATGCCACAACTGTATTTGATACTTAGAAAGGCATTAACGCCTTTTAAAGCATCTCATTATTTACTTTTTGTAAATAATGAGAGGGGCTGGGCACGGAAATCCATACCCAAGCCTTGTTGAGTCCATCAATCAGCGTAAACACCCGCTTTGCGGATGATGGGGCCCCACTTGTTGACTTCGGAGTTCAGCCAAACACGCAAGCCTTCGGGGGTCTGCTTGGAGTCAGGGGTCATTTCAGCACCGAGGTCTGCCATGCGGCTTGCAAAGTTAGGGTCTTTCATGCCAGCGCGCAAGGCAGCGCCAAACTTCTCAATGACGGCTGGTGGGGTACCTTTAGGTGCATACACACCATGCCAGACTACGACTTCAAAGTCTTTGAGGCCGCCTTCACTAAGGGTGGGCTGGTCAGGCAGGGCTTTGATACGCTGCTTGGTGGTGACGCCATAAGATTTGACGGTGCCTGCTTTGATTTGAGGCACAGTGTTGGTGGTCTGGTCGCAAAGTAAGTCGACTTGGCCGCCTAAAAGCGCATTCATGGCGGGTGCAGTGCCAGAGAAAGGGACTGTGGTCAGATCCACACCCAAAGCTTGTTGCAACAGCATGCCGCAGAGATGAGACACCGCACCCAGACCGGCATTGGCCAAGTTGATTTTGGTGGAGTTGGCCTTTACATAAGTGATGAGCTCCGCCATGTTGTTTGCAGGCATGTCTTTGCGCGCAATCAGCGTCATGGGAACGTCGACGGCTTGACCTACATATTCAAAGTCTGTGAGGGGGTTAAAGCTGAGCTTGCGGTAAAGCGCGGGTGAGGTGGCCATTCCATTGTGGTGAATGAAAAAGGTGTAACCGTCTGGCTGAGACTTTGCAACATAAGACGCAGCAATGGTGCCGCCAGCGCCCAGTTTGTTTTCCACCACAACGCTTTGACCGAGCACCTTGGTCATAGAGGCTGCCAAGGTGCGGGCAACCACATCGGTTGGCCCTCCGGCGGCAAAAGGCACCACCAGATTGATGGGTTTGGTGGGATAGGTTTGGGCACTCGAAGATCCCGCCATCAAGCCCGCGGTGGCGGTTAGGGCCACCAAGCTGGCCTGTAGCAGCCGCTTGGTGGCAGAAGTAAAAAAGCGTGGTGAGCCTATGGATGGTTTCATATGTCTTCCTTGGTGGTTGTGGACTAAGCAAACTCGTGTACAACTGATATGTAAAACATATTAAACCCCAAGTTGACGCCACCACGCCACCCCATAAACCTCCTGATGTTGTGGACAAATTCAAACAAATAGAAACTTTTGTGTCGGTGATTCAGCATGGCAGCATGACAGCTGCGGCCCAAGTCGAGGGGGTGGCCCCCGCCATCATCGGGCGCAGACTGGATGCGCTGGAAGAGCGTCTGGGCGTCAAGCTGTTGGTTCGCACCACACGGCGCTTGGCCCTGACCCACGAGGGCTCCTCATTTTTAGAAGATTGTCAGCGCCTACTTACAGATTGGGCCAATTCAGAGGCGAGTGTGTCGGCAGGCGGCGTCAAGGCCAGCGGCCACATGCGGCTTACCGCCCCGGCCGGATTTGGCCGACGCCATGTGGCGCCTTTGGTGCCTCAGTTTCGCGAACTCCACCCCGAGGTCACGGTGTCGCTCAACTTGAGCGATCGAGTGGTGGATTTGGCCCGCGAGGGCTTTGACTGCTCCGTGCGCGTCGGCGACCTGCCCGACTCCTCATTAGTCAGCGTGCGTTTGGCAGACAACCGGCGGCTGTGCGTGGCCACCCCCCAGTTTTTGGCGCAGCACGGCATACCCCAACACCCGAAGGAGTTGTCTCGCTTCACCTGTTTGACCCTCTCCAGCGACGCCTCTCAAACCCGCGGTTGGGCGTTTCAGGTGCAGGGCCAAGTGGTGCACTACAAAACCAATGGCCCCATGGACTGCAGCGACGGGCAGGTACTTAAAGACTGGTGCCTGGCTGGAGCGGGCATTGCCTGGCGCAGCACTTGGGAGGTTCAGCAAGAAATACAGTCCGGTGAACTGGTGTCGCTTTTAGAGGAATTTGCCGCCCCGCCCAACGGCATTTATGCGGTGTTTGCCCAGCGCAAACACATGCCCTTGCGGGTCAGGTTATGGATTGATTTTTTAAAAAACCAGTACGCTCAGCCAGAATTTTGGGCCCATACATCAACTTAGGAGACATCAATGTTTAAAACCAAATCATCACGGTCATGCAGGTGGCTGCTAATCGCCGTTACCTCACTGCTGGCTTATGGGGTGTTGCCAGCTGCAGCCGAATACCCGGAAAAAACCGTCAAGCTGGTGGTCCCATTTCCGCCAGGGGGTAGCTTTGACGGGCCTGCCCGCTTGCTGGCAACCCGACTGACCACTCTTTCTGGTCAAAGCTTTGTGGTTGAAACGCGCGCCGGTGCGGGCGGTGCGGTGGGTGCGGCAGAGGTTTCGCGTGCGGCTGCAGATGGCTATACCGTGTTGTTGAGCAACGGTGCTATGTCGGTGAGTGCAGCACTGACTGCAAAACCCATGTTTGACGGAGTGGCAGGTTTTAGCCATGTGGCAACCTTTGGGGTCCTGCCCTTTGTGATTGTGGTGAACGGCAAGTCCCCATTCAACAGTTTGCAGGACCTGCTGGCAGCCTCTCGCGCAGCGCCCGGAAAATTCAACTACGCCTCTGCCGGAACGGGCTCCGCCTCACATCTCAGCGCTGAGCTGGTCAAGGAAGCCTTTGGCGTTGATTGGGTGCATGTGCCTTACAGAGGCTCAGGGCCCGCCATGACGGATTTGATGGGTGGCCAAGTCACTTTGTCGGTACCCGGGCTCAGCTCCACGGTTGCTCAGGTCAAGGCTGGATCACTCAAGGCCTTGGCCGTGACAGGCGCTGTGCGTTCGCCCCAGTTGCCCAATGTTCCAACGCTTGCAGAAAACAAGCCGGGTTCAGTGTTGGCAACTTGGGTGGGAATCTCCATGCCACCCAAAACACCACCTCAAATCGTCAACAGGTTGGCAGTACTCATTGAGCAAGCCATGAAAGATCCAGAGTTGCAGGCGCAATTGGTTGCGCAGGGCGTCACGCCAGTGTTTGAAGGTCCCGCAGAAATCACGGCCAGAATGGCTCGAGAAATCGACATGTTTTCTGCATTGGGTAAACGTGCCAATATTTCGATGGATTGATCAACCCCTTAACTACCCATACACATGACACATCCCTACAAATCATTCGTCCTTGCCTTGGTTGTAAGTTGCTTGGCTCCGGCTGGGTTGCTTCCAGCTTCTGCCCAAGACTTTCCTAAAGCTGCGGTGAAATTGATCGTGCCCTTTCCACCGGGCGGACCCACCGACACCGTGGGGCGGCTCATTGGCATCAAGCTTCAGGAAGCTTGGAATCAGCCCGTACTGCTTGATTACAAACCTGGTGCGGGCACAGCCATAGGCGCAGACTTTGTAGCCAAGTCCAACCCGGATGGCTACACGATAGGCATGGTGAACTCGTCATTTCCAGTCAACCCATCACTTCGCAAAAGCTTGCCCTATGACACTACCAAAGACCTGTCAGGCGTCACGCATATTGCCAACCTTCAATTGGCACTGGTGGCCAAACCCGATGCCCCGTTCAATACCCTGCCGGAACTGATTGCCTACGCTAAAAAGAACCCCGGCAAGTTGACCTACGGTACCCCAGGGGTAGGAGGTTCAACGCATTTGGGCATGGAACTGATGCAACGTGAAGCAGGCTTTGAAGTCTTACACGCACCCATGAAGGGAAGCGCTCAAGCCCACACAGAATTGATGGGTGGAAGAATTGATTTGGTCGTGGACCCGTTTCTTTCCATATTGCCTTACGTCAAGTCCGGCCGCATGAAAATGATTGCCACCATGGGGCCGCAGCGTGTCACTGGACATCCTAATTTTCCTACGGTTGCAGAAGTGATTCCTGGATTTAACGTGAGCGCCTTGGTTGGGTTTGTGATTCCCAGTGGCACACCACGCCCTATCGTTCAAAAAATTCAGTCAGATACGGCGCGTGTTTTGGCCAACCCAGAAGTCAAAAAACGAATCGAGGACTTGGGCATGGAGGTTATTGCCAGTCGACCCGAGCAGTTTGACGATTTCATCCAATCAGAGATCAGGAAGTGGAAACGTGTGATCACTGACGCCAAAATCGAACTCGAATAACACCTGAGCGCCCCACATGACCCTACAACTCAAACCTCTTCATCCCTTGTTTGTCGCTGAGGCCAGCGGCATAGACCTCACGCAGCCCTTGGCAGAGCATGATTTAAAACAAATCAATGCTGCCATGAACCAATACGCTGTATTGGTTTGGAAAGGTCAACCTTTAACCGCGCAGCAGCAACTTGATTTCGCATCAACTTTTGGCCCGCTTGACATTGGGCTCAAGCGCGTTTTTAAAAGGAAAGAACGGCTAGAGGATGAGCGGTTGATCGACATATCTAATGTGGATGCTCAAGGTCAAGTTGCCCAAAGAGACTCACCCAAAAACCTATCTAACTTTGCCAACCAACTCTGGCACAGCGACAGCTCCTTTATGAATCCGCGGGCTGCTTACTCGATGTTGCACGCTGTGGTGCTGCCCAGTTGGGGCGGCTGTACGGAGTTTGCAGACCTTCGTGCTGCATTCGATGCACTTCCAGAGCAGACTCAAGCTGAAATTCAAAATTTATACGCCGAGCATTTTGCGCTGCACACCCGATTGCTTTTGGGCGATGATGCCTACACAGACGACCAAAAAAAGGCCATTCCTCCTGCGGTCTGGCCCCTGTCTGATACCCACCCAGGCTCTGGTCGTAAGGTGCTCTTTGTGGGCGTGCATGCAAGACAAATCGTGGGATGGCCAACGGCTGAGGGCCGAATGTTTTTGCTGGATTTGTTGGAGCACGCCACCCAAAAGCCATTTGTGTATTCGCACGAATGGCAGGTGGGAGATTTGGTGATTTGGGACAACCGAAGCACGCTGCACAGGGGGCGCAGGTATGACATCTCCGAACGCCGTGAATTGCGGCGCGTCACCATCAACGACACATCCGAAGCGCGCCTAATGGCGGCTTAATCTAATTCAATCAACCTTGCCAATCCTCTTGATGGCCGCTTTGATTCGATCCTCGTCGTTATTCAAAAAAGATACAAATGCGGGACCATCACGATAGTCAACAGGTGCGCCGAGTTTGTTCATAAGCTGCACGAACTCTGGTTCTTGGACGGCACGACCAATATCACGCCGAATGGCTTGTGCCATGGCTTCCTCAGTCTTGGCCGAGGCAAACAGACCCACCCACAAATAAAACTCTACATCCTTAAAGCCGAGTTCTATGGCCGTAGGAGTTTCAGGCAACAGGTTATGGCGCTTTATTCCTGTGGTGACCAGTGCACGAAGCTCGCCGGCCTTAATTTGTGGAGCCAACACAGCAGGAGCGCCAGCGGTGGCAGCAACCACTCCGCTGAGAACGGCAGTAAGCGCTGGGCCGCCGCCTGCATAGGGAATGTGCCTCAATTTAATGGAGGCCGCATGGGTCAACATTTCGATAGGAAGATGGACCGCACTGTAGGCGCCTGAAGATGAGTAAGCAATACTGTCCGGGCGCCTTTTAGCATCGGCGACAAAGTCCTCATACGTTTTCCAAGGTGAATCCGCTTTCACCACAAGCACCAGAGGATCTGCCACAAGCAAGGCTAAAGGGGTAAAGTGGGTCCTGTCCACAGCAGGTGTGCGGCCAAAGAGGCGCTCCGCTTCAGGAACAGCAATGATTGATGGGTGGGTGGCTAGTAGCGTATAGCCATCAGCAGGCGCATTGGCAACAGTTGACATGCCAACCGCACCACCAGCTCCAGCCTTGGTCGAAATCACCACAGGTTGCTTCCAAACCTTGAACAGCGCTTGGGCTATGGCGCGACCCGCCTGGTCTACTGCCCCTCCAGGGGGAAATGGAACTACCAAATTAACGGGCTTGTTAGGAAAGTTTGATGCCTGACCAAAGGCAAAGCTCCCACTTAACGCCAGACCTGCGGCAACCGAAAACTCACGGCGCGATAACTTAGGTATGTACTGCATAGATATCTCCTTTAATGTGTGTTTAGTCAACCTTTTGAACAGCAGCCAGACCTTCAAGTGCCAGCCCATAGCCCAGCAGGTCGTGCATTCGGCGCTTTAAGTCTTGAGTGAGCATAACGCGTGTGTAGCGTCTTAAGAGAGGGGGTCTTTGTTTCAATTGGCGCGCCAACTCCCAAGCTCTAGGCAAAAGCTTTTCAAGAGGCATAACCTCATTGACCAAGCCTAAATCAAGTGCCTCACGTGCACTCAATACTTGCCCAGTCAATAAAAAATACCTTCCACGGTTTGTGCCCATTAAAAGAGGGAACACCACATGAACACCATCGCCGGGTACAAGCCCGCCATTGAAGTGTGCAGAGTCCTGAATAGTCGCCGTATCTGAAGCCAGCACAATGTCGCTCAAGAGAGGAATTTCAGCGTGACGCGATGCTGGCCCATTCATTGCTGTAATGACAGGCACTTCAATATTTAGCAAATTCATTAAAAGGTGCTTGCCTTCCCAGTACCACAGTTGATCCCACTCCTCTGCCGTGACGGGTTTTCGAGGGTTGTGGTGGCCACCCTGACCACTGGGCTGAACAGCGGGCCCAGAGTATTCGTTACCTGTGCCCGTAATAATGATGACTTCATTGCCACGATCCCGGCCCGCATCCAAAAAAGCACACTCCAGGTCTTCATGAGCCCTCTTGCTCCAACGTAACGGCCCTCCCTCTGTATGAAACTGCATTTCCAAGATGCCTTCTTCGCGCCGCATGCGAACAGAAGAGTATTTGTCGCAGTAGTCTGAAAGAACCGTCATTTCTTGTCTCCTTGTGTGAGTTGATCTCTAGTGGGGTGATAGTCAAGATTCGTTGATGGCTGCAATAACTCTGTCTGGCGTAAAGGGCAGATCTCGAAGTCGTATGCCCATGGCATTGAAGACTGCGTTTCCGATTGCAGGAGCAATGATGCCCGTAACGCCTTCGCCCACACCTAAAGACTCTTCTTCAGGTCTGTTAATGAACTCCACGAAAACCTCAGGGACTTCGCTGAACCTAAGTATGGGGTAAGTTTCCCAATCTCGGCTGGTGATGCGCACGGTGTCGTGTTGAACTTGCTCTTTTAAGGCCCAGCTGACAGCTTGGACAATTCCACCTTGAACTTGATTCAACACACCATCTGGATTAATGATGCAGCCACAGTCCACAGCAGCATAAATGCGCTTTACAGAAATGGTCTCTTCAATTGCAACCTCAGCAACCACTGCAGCGTAATTGCCAATGTTCTTATATCGGGCAAATGCAAACCCCCTGCCACTTACACCATCCCCTTGCTCGTGAGCTTTCCAGTTGGCCATCCGAGCGACGGCATGGATCACCTCAACAGCCCGAAAGTCAGTTAAGTGACGCAGTCGAATTTCGATGGGATCTATGCTTTGTGAATGCGCCATTTCATCCATGAATGTTTCAATGGCAAAAACATTGATGTATGCACCCAAAGCCCTCAAGGCCGAAACCCTTATAGGCATGCTCTGTACCACGTGGTTGACAACCTTTTTTACGGGGAACTCGTAGTAAGGCACTGCATTACGCTGACTTCCGCCACCCATAGACAAAGGCATATCGGCGGGTAATGGAGGCTCAATGCCGGGCTCAAAAAACCATGCAGCTAACAAGCCAGGACCAGAAAACCGACCAGGGCGTCCAATGTGCCTGTTGCCCCAAATTTCTTCCTGCCAACTCAACACACCTCCATCTTTGGAAATTTTTCCCGCCAGCTTCACTACCATGGCGGGACCCAAGGGTTCCCAAGCAAACTCATCCTCTCTGGTCCACTGCAATCTAACGGGTTTACCAGGAACAGCCAAAGCAAGCAGGGCTGCATCAAAAGCCACATCATCTGCGCCGTTATGTCCATAGCAGCCAGATCCTTCCGCATGGCGCACTACGACTCGTTCAGTTGGCATTTGGAGCAACTTGGCTATTTCATCTCGAAGTGCGTAAATTGATTGACTGTGTGACCAAATTTCAAGGTTGGAGTCGTGAAACCAAGCTAAGGCACATGAGGGTCCAATAGAAGCGTGAGCAAGATAGGGCCTTGAGAAAGTCGCTTCGAGCTCATGTATGTCGCCATCAGGTAAAGGGGCTGCATCATTACAAAGTAACTCATCCTCAACTCGTTGTGTAAGTAAAAACTCCACAACTTTTTCAGGCGCAGGTAAAGTGGGCGACTGCTCCCAAACGCAAGCTTTACTGAGCGCATTCATGGCATCTATGGCCAACTCTTCTCTGTTGGCAATGACGCCTAAAAAGCCACCGTGTTGCACTACAGAAGATACGCCCTTGATCGCCTCAATAGCAGCAATATCCACATGCAACAACTTGGCCTTGAAGGAGGGTGGGCGAACGACGCGGGCATGCAACATGCCTGGAAGCTCTAGATCTTGAATAAAAGCTGCTCCTGTTACCTTGGCCAGGAGGTCTAACCGCGGCAATGAAAGGCCTACTGTTTTAAAAGTTGCAGGCGCTTTGGGCCGAGATTTGCCATTTGCATGTTGATTGAGATCTACATCGCGAACCAAATCCCAGTAAGTCAAGCTGGTACCAGTGTCTGATATTTGAAATCGGCCATCCCGAACTTGGAGTGTCTCTGGCGCTACCCCAAGTCTTGTGGCCGCTGCGTGCATAAACAGAGATTTGATCTCAGCGCAAGCTTGACGCATTGCTTCGCCACCTTCTTGAATAGACCTGCTGCCGGATGTGGAGCCTTCATTAGGGCTGATAGAGGTGTCCACAGGATGGCAGTGAACTCTCGAAAAATCGATATCCAATTCTTCGGCCGCAATTTGAGCGATTGCTGAAACAATGCCTTGCCCAATCTCGACTTTGCCTGGGTATATCTTTACCAATCCTTGAGTATTGAAATCGACCCAACGGTAAAGCTGAGGGTTGGCTCTTAGCGTGGGAGGAAGGCTAGGTAATGAAGTGCTCACAACCCCAATCCTTAAGAAAGTTGGCCAGTGGCACGCAAAACTGCGCGAATAAAGCGAATGTGGGTTCCGCAACGACACAAATTGTCATTTAGTGCAGAACAAATCTCTTGCACGCTTGGTTTTGGGTTTTGATTGATCAAGGCTTGCGCACTCATCAAAATACCCGGAACACAATAGCCGCATTGCGCTGCTTGTTCATCCATAAAAGCTTGCTGCAAAAAGCTTAGGTTTGTTGCTGAACCTAAACCTTCAAGTGTTGTGATGGATTTACCTTCACAAGCCCATATTGGCGTATCGCATGACAAAGCTTTTCGACCGTCAATCAAGACACTACAGGCACCACACTGGCCTAATCCACAGCCGTACTTTGCAGCTTTGAGTTTGAGGTCATTTCGAAGAACATACAACAAAGCCGAACCGGAATGAGCCTTGAACTCATGAACTTCTCCATTGACTCGCAAGGCTTGCCGCTCGGTCATTCAAACTCACCCCAAAAAAAATGAACCTGTGAAATATATGCTTTTCGCCGGTAAGCTCAGATCAAATGGGTTTTTTTGAAAGATCGATTGATGACAAGGCATGGTCAAAACCACATTACACAACACTTGGTTAAGGCGAACCGTCATCCTAAGCCAATTGACCAACATCATGCTTAAGTTCCCAAAATTTGGTGTACAAGGGCGCAGGCGTTGCACTAGGGTAAGTCATGATGTGCGCTACATCGCCTTGGGGCGAACATCACCAGTTACATCTATCACTGAGAAAAACTTTGAATACTTTCATTTCAAAAAAGTGGGCCATTCCTTTTATGGCTGCAGTGTCGGCGCTGACCCTTGCCAGCGGACTTGCTGCCCAAACATTTCCAAGCAAGACCATTCGCTTGGTGGTTCCATTTGCGCCCGGTGGCGTGGTGGATGCGACCGCTCGTCAAATTGGCCCCAAGCTTTCGGAGCTGCTGGGCCAACCGGTGGTGATTGAAAACCGAAGCGGCGCGGGCGGCACCTTGGCTGCTGACTACGTGGCCAAAGCCCCACCAGATGGCCATACCCTATTGGTAGCCTTTGACTCGCATGCGGTCAACCCACATATATACAAAACAGAGCTGAGATACGACACCTTTAAAGATTTGGCGCCCATTACGTTTATTGGCAGCATCCCCTTGCTGCTTGCCACCCACGCAGGCTACCCAGCCAATGACATTGCCGCATTTATCAACCTGGCCAAAAGCAAACCGGGAACGGTTTCTTACGCATCCGTAGGCGCGGGTAGCTCGGGACATTTGGCGGCAGAACAGCTCAAGCTGCTCGCCAACTTTGACATGCTGCACGTTCCCTTTAAAGGTGGCGCTCCAGCACTCACAGCGCTTATGGGTGAGCAGGTGCAGCTGATAGTGTTTGCGGCGGGCGCCGGTGTGCCTTTGGTGCAGGCAGGAAAAATCAAACCCTTGGCCATCAGTGGCAAGCGTCGCTCTTCAGCTTTGCCAGGTGTGCCCACCATGGCCGAAGCAGGTTATCCGCAGCTCGACTCCGGCGCTTGGATGGGCCTGCTGGCAGCCGCAGGCACGCCACCTGCGGTCATTGCCCGCTTGAATGCTGAAATGACCAAGGTCTTAAAAGATCCAGAACTCATCAAAAAACTGGCAGATCAAGCGGTGGAACTGTCTGCAAGCACCCCCGAAGAACTGGGCGTGTTGGTTCGCAACGAGCACGACAAGTGGGGCAAGGTCATTCGGGATGCCAAGCTCAACGTGTCGCAGTAATTCACTGCTTCACTTACCCACAAATTTAGGCTTCCTACTCTGCTTGTGGGCAGCCATGCCTTCGTCCACGTCTTGGCTCCACTCCAAGGCATGACGCAGGGCGTCTGAAAGTTCGCGTGCGGCCCGAGTGCCGGGCTCTTGTCGGGTCGTCATGATGCGTTTGGCGCCTTGCACCGCCAGCGGGCCGTTTTCGGCAATGGTCTGTGCCATCTTGGCCACGCTGTCTTGAAATGACTCTCGCGGATAAACACCTTGAACAATACCAAACTGATTCATCTCGGCACTGCTGATGGTTCTGGCGGTGCAAATCAGTTCCAAGGCCCGCGCCTTGCCTACCAGACCAGGCAGCCGAACCGGCGCCCCAGCGCCCGGAAAACCGCCCCAAGAGGCCTCGGGCATTTGCAAGGTCACGTGCTCTGCGGCATACCTGAGGTCGCATGCCAAGGCCAGCTCCACCGCACCTGCCAAAACCTTGCCATTGATGGCCGCCATGACAATTTGAGGCAGCGCTTCAAGCGCATCAAAAACCGCATTGGCTCTGCGCACCAGTCTCACCACGTCTTCTTTGGACATGCTTTCACGCAGAGCCGGGTTTAAAAGCCCCATTGAAAAATAGTCATCTCCAGCACCTGTGATCACCACAACATGGATGTCGCTGCGTTCACGCAGCTCCGCCATCAGCACTCCCAAATGGTCAATCAGCTCGGGGCTCAGACGGTTCAGGTCCGTGGGTCGGTCTATGGTGAGGTAGAGCACATTAGACTCAAGTTTGGGGGTCAGTCCATCTATAGGTTCAAGCATTTCAAAAAGCCTCCTGTTCTTGTCGAACCATACACCGAGTATCGAAACTCCGACCATCGCCATGACATCCCTCATTCCCCCCCGCGAATTCAACCTTGCCGACTTTGACTTTGACCTACCTCCCGAGCGCATTGCCCAGCACCCTGCTGCCGAGCGCAGTGCGTCGCGCCTATTGGATGGACGGGGTGAACCACCGCAGGATCGAGTTTTTCGCGACTTGCCCAGTTTGTTGGAGCGAGGCGATTTGCTGGTGTTCAACGACACCCGAGTGGTCAAGGCGCGCCTATTTGGCGAAAAAGCCACGGGCGGTGCACTGGAATTGTTGGTGGAGCGCACGCTGCCCCACTTTGAGGTGGCCGCGCACCTTAAGGTGAGCAAGCGACCCGCAGTGGGTGCGGTGCTGCACATGGCAGGCGGCTTTAAGGCCACCTTGCTGGGCCGCTGGCCTGATGCGCAAGGGCAGCTGTTTCACTTGCGATTCAGCGATGATCCGATGATGCTCATGCAGCGCCACGGGCATGTGCCGCTGCCGCCCTACATTCAGTCCAAATCCGGCGACGACGAGCGGCGCTACCAAACGGTATTTGCCCGCCAGCCAGGTGCCGCCGCAGCGCCCACTGCAGCGCTGCATTTTGATGAAGCCGTGTTGGCTGCGCTGCAGCATCGCGGCGTCCAGATGGCCAGCGTCACCCTGCATGTCGGGGCGGGCACGTTTTCGCCGGTGAAGGTGGAGCGCTTGGCCGACCACCGCATGCATTCCGAGTGGTACGACCTGCCTGTGACCACTCAGCACGCCATAGCAGCCACACGCAAGCGCGGGGGGCGTGTGGTGTCTGTGGGCACCACCACCACGCGCACTTTGGAGTCTTGGGCGCAAACCGGGCAAACCACGGGAGACACCAGTATTTTTATAACTCCGGGTTTTAAGTTTCAGGTGGTGGACTTGCTTGTTACCAACTTCCACCTACCCAAAAGCACCTTGATGATGCTGGTCAGCGCCTTTGCGGGGTACGAGCACATCAAGGCGCTTTATCAGCACGCCATAGAGGCGAAGTACCGCTTTTTCAGCTACGGCGATGCGATGTTGTTGGCACGTAAGCCGTAAAACTTGGCGCGACTCATCAGTCCAAAGCCAAAAACACCCGCCCACCCTCAATTTTGACGGGCCAAATTTTGACGGGCTCGGTGCAAGGCAACAAGGTGGCCTGGCCGGTGCGCACGTCAAAGCGGCCTTGGTGAAACGGGCATTCAATTTCAAAGCCCTCTAAGTAACCATCGCACAAATTGGCATTGCCGTGCGAGCACACGTTTTGGGTGGCGTAAATGGCCCCCTCCACGTTGTAGAGGGCAATGTCTTGGCCCTGGGGGGTCACCGCAATGGCAGCGCCTTCAAACACATCGGCTAAGGCGGCCACATCGGTCCAGTTGCTATCGCTGCTCATGAAGTTCCTTGGGTAGATGGGGTAAATCAAATCGGGTAAATGATGGAGTTGGGCACCATTTCGCTGTCAAACACGCACACACGTTGGGCTAATTTAAGTCCCTGCGGGGTGCGCACTACGGTGTCTAGGTAGCGCCCCACATTAAAAACGGTGCTCGGTCCGTCTAGCTTGGTGCGAAACACCGCGTAATGGGCTTCGCACGCTATGCCATGTTCGTCCACGCGGTGAATGATGGGGGCGCCCACCACATGGCGCTGGTAGTAAGGGTCGTGAAACAAGGTTTCTTTGATGCCAAACACGCGGTCGCGCAGCATGGCTTTGCTTTCAAAAGACAAGGTGGCCAAAGGCAGCCCGCGGTCGAAGTTTTCGCGGGGCTGCAATTTGTAGACCGCGTCGTCGGTAAAAAACTCGGGCCACAAGTCCCAGTTGCCCGAGTCCACAGCTGCTGCGTACTGGGCATGCAGTTGCACCAATTCCCAATAGTCTTGAGGTGAGGGGGAGGGTTGCATGGGTATCAGGCCTCCATGACCTTGCGCCAATAGGCGTACATGCCCCTAATGAGCGTTTCGGTCACCATATGCTCGGTTTCGCCCACATCACGCCCGCCCAGCTCGGCCACCGCGTAGCCTGCGGGGTGTTGTTCAAAACCCTGCTGCGAAAACTCAATCACCTCGCCGTCGTCGGCCGAGACAAAACCCGCTGGCCCAAACAGGTTGGCTTGGCGCAGGCGGCGTTGGGTCATGTCGGGGGTGTCGTCTTCAAAGCCGAAATGGGTCCACACAAATTCAAAAGCGCCGTGGCCGTCGGGCTGAATCAAGCGGGTGGACACGCTGTTGACCTGCTGCTGCAAGATGACGCTGGGAAACAGCGTGGTCATCACCGCTGTGGGCATTTTGTCTTCCATCTGCCACCAGGCTTCAGGCACGATGTCTAAAAACCTAGGGTCTTCCAGTTGCATGCTTTGTTTAAAGCTGCTCACCTGCGCCACATCGCCTGCTTTCATGGCGTTGCCTCGGGTGGAAATCATGGCGGCATGGCGGTGGTGCGCGTCCATGCGCAGTTCGCTTTGGTTGTCGGCCCGCCAAAGCCCAAAGGTGACAAACCAAGTGTGCAGCAGCCCAGGGTGGTAGGGGTCTTTGATGTTTTCTTGCATGAGCTTCCAGTTGCCCGGAATGCGCTGGCGGTTGTAACCCAGCAAGGTGAGCTTTCGGCCATTAAACAGCCGGTCAAAGTACTTCAAGATGGTGGGGCCCATAAAGTCTTCTAAAGACTCAACGTTGTGGTCAAAAGACGCAAACACCACGCCGCCCCGGGTGGCCACCTTCAAGCGGTTCAGGCCATGCTGCTTTGGGTCAAAGTCGGCAGGCATGCCGCCCAACACCTTGCCCTCTTGCCGGACCCCGCGGCGCAGGGGCACACCCTGCAGGTCGCCTTGCAGGGTGTAGCTCCACTGGTGGTAAGGACACACAAACTCTTTGCGGTGGCCGTGGCGTTCGCGGCAAAACTGCATGCCACGGTGCGCGCACACGTTTTCCAGCACATGCACGGCGCCATCGTCTGCGCGCGCCATGATGACCGAGCGTTCACCAATGCTGCTGCGCTTGTAGTCCCTAGGGTTGGGAATTTCGGCCTCCAAGCCCACATAACACCAGTGCTGGTTGTAAAAAAACCGTTCCAGCTCCAGCTTGTGGCGGTTAGGGTCGGTATAGACGCCAAAGGGAATGTGGTGGGTGCTGTCGCCGCTCCAGTTCAGGGGGCTGTTGTTGGAATTCATGGGCTCTATTTTCGCCAATTGAAGGGGGGCGACCTTTCAGGGTTTGCCCCATAGGCTTAATGCGGTTACGTTGTCTTCCAAAACCCTGCACCTAGAATCAGCCCCACTTTATTCCTCCCCCACCCATGCTGCAATTTGAAGTCCTCGCCACCGATCCTGCAAGCCACGCGCGGCGAGCGCGCCTGACGCTCAACCACGGGATGGTGCAAACGCCAGTGTTTATGCCCGTAGGCACCTATGGCACGGTCAAAGGCGTTATGCCGCGCAGCCTGCTGGACATGGATGCCCAAATTATTTTGGGCAACACCTTTCATTTGTGGATGCGCCCGGGGCTGGACGTGATGCGCCAGTTTGGTGGCTTGCACCGCTTTGAACAATGGAGCCGCCCCATCCTGACCGACTCTGGCGGGTTTCAGGTCTGGAGCCTGGGAGAGATGCGAAAAATCACCGAAGAAGGCGTGCGGTTCTCGTCACCCGTGAACGGCGACAAGCTGTTTTTAACGCCCGAAGTGTCCATGCAAATACAGACGGTGCTCAATTCCGACATCGTCATGCAGTTTGACGAATGCACGCCCTATGTGTCGCTGGACCCCAAAACCCCCGGCCAGTTGACCACCCAAGGCGAGGCCCGTGCTTCTATGGAACTGAGCCTGCGCTGGGCCCTGCGCTGCCAAGAGGAATTTGCCCGCTTAGAGAACCCCAACGCCTTGTTTGGCATTGTGCAAGGCGGCATGTTTGAAACCTTGCGCGATGAATCTTTGGCCGGGCTGGAGGCACTGAACTTGCCGGGCGTGGCATTAGGCGGCCTGAGCGTGGGCGAACCTAAAGAAGACATGATACGTTTGCTCCACCACATCGGCCCCAAGCTGCCCTCTCACAAGCCGCATTACCTGATGGGCGTGGGCACGCCTGAAGACTTGATAGAAGGCGTGCTCAACGGCATTGACATGTTTGATTGCGTCATGCCCACACGCAACGCCCGCAACGGCCATGTGTTCACCCGTTACGGTGATTTGAAGTTGCGCAATGCCCGCCACAAAAACGACGAACAACCCCTAGACACCACCTGCACCTGCTATGCCTGCGCAGGTTCTGCTGGGGTGAGTTTTGAGGCAGCCACCGCCCAAACCGGCTCAGACCGTGCAGCTGCCAACGGCTGGCAAGGTTTTTCTAGGGCGTATTTGCACCACCTCGACCGCTGCGGCGAAATGCTGGGGCCCATGCTGTGCACGGTGCACAACCTGCACTACTACCTGAACCTCATGCGTGAGGTGCGTGCTGAGCTCGATGTGGGCGCGCTGTCGGTGTTTGTGAAGCAGTTCCACGCCAACCGGGCGCGGGGGGTGTGAGTGGTTCTATTCATAGTGGTAGCGGCACGCAATGATGACCAACTGGTCTGGTTCAATGGCATATACCAAGCGATGCTCATCATCAATTCGCCTAGACCATAACCCCGACAGGTTTTCTCGCAGTGCTTCGGGCTTGCCAATGCTTGTATTAGGGTTTCGCATGGCATCTTGAATCAACAAATGGATGCGCTTGAGTGTTTTTTTGTCTTGACCTTGCCAGTAAAGGTAATCTGACCAAGCCGCATGCGTCCAGGTCAGCCTACGGTGCATCCACCAAATCCTTGGTTTTGGTTTGTCCCTTGCGGTACTGCGCTAAGGATTTTTCGAGGTGCTTCAAATTGGCCGGTGTTTTGACCAAATGAAAGGTCTCCATCATGCTGTTGTAGGTGTCCAGCGACATCAGAACTGCATCTTCTGCGTCTCGTCTGCAAATTACTGCAACATCACAATCTTCGACCACTTGGTCAATGACTTGTTTGAATTGATTCCTGGCTTCTGAAAAACTGATCACCCTCATTTTGAAGTCCTAACTTGTCTTAAATATAGTACAAGTCTACAGGTTTTAAATGAAGTGCAGAAAAGTCAATCTAAAAACTTGGACTTGATGTCCAAGACTTCTTCAAAGTGGTTCAAAAAGGCGTCTACACATTGCGGGTCAAAATGGCGACCTTTTTGGTCTGTGAGGTAAGCCACCGAGTCTTCCACCGACCAAGCGGCTTTGTACGGGCGCTCGGAGGTAAGTGCGTCAAATACGTCGGCCACGGCCACGATGCGGCCCGACAGCGGAATGTCAGTGCCCTTTAAGCCTTGGGGGTAACCGCTGCCATCAAACTTTTCATGGTGTGAGCGGGCAATTTCGGCGCCTTTTTGCAGCAGGGGCGAATTGCTACCCGCCAAAATTTGGTAACCCTTTTCGGCATGGCCCTTCATGATTTCAAATTCCTCAGGCAGCAATTTGCCGGGCTTGAGCAAGATGTGATCGGGTATGCCCACCTTGCCCACGTCGTGCATGGGGGCGGACTCCAAAATCAGTTGTTGGTCTTGCGGGCTTAGGTCCATGCGCTTGGCAATCAGCCACGAGTAGTGCGCCATGCGCTGAATATGGCCGCCGGTTTCGGGGTCTCTAAATTCTGCCGCTCTAGACAGCCGCACTATGGTTTCGCGCTCGCGCAAGGTGCTGGTTTGCTCGGCCCTTTGAATTTCGGCCCTCAGCCACTCGGCGTGCTGCTCCAGTGATTTGTAGTGCGCCCGAAACCGCAGCATGTTGTGCACTCGGGCCTTGAGCTCCAACAAGTCGTAGGGCTGCGTGAGAAAGTCGGTGGCGCCCAGTTGCAAGGCTTGGTGGCGCACTTCCACTTGGTGGTTGGCGGTGATCATCAACACGGGGGTGTTGATGCTTTGGGGCTCTTGGTGAAACTGCTTTAAAAACTCCAGCCCGTCCATGCCGGGCATCATGTAATCCAACATGATGAGATCGGGCACCTCAGCAAGGCAGTAGCTCAGCGCCTTTTGGGGGCTTAAAAACTCGCTGACTTCAAGTTCCAGCCCCAATTCGGCCAACTGGAAGCGCAGCAGGGTCAGGTTGGGTTGCTGGTCGTCAACCACGACCACTTTGAGCTTGGACATAGTGGTCATGGTAGCTTAGATCAATTAATGGGCTTTCCCTTTGGCCTTGACCCATTGCTGCAGCATGATCCAAAACCGCCTTGGCAGTTGCGGCATTCGGGCCAGCAATACGGCACATACCAGCCCATGAGCCACGCCCAACCAAAGCCAAATGCCCGAAATGCTGACGCCCCATGTGAGCAGTGCGCCCGTTACCAGAGCGCTGGCCACCATAAACAGCGCATTCAGAATATTGTTGGCCGCCATCACCCGTGCACGGTGTGTGTGGGGGCTACGCTGCTGCACATAAGCATAAAGCGGCACGCTAAACAGCCCCGCGCTCAAACTTAGCAAGCTCAAATCCACCAAGATGCGGGTCTGCGCCCAAGGGCCTAAAGCCGCATGTGCGTCAGCTAATCCGCTGCTGGCTGCATACAAATCCAGCACAAACACGCCCATGCCCAGAGCGCCCAAAGTCACCAAGCCCAGCTCTATGCCGTGTTCGGCCGTGGCGCGGCCCAGCCGATCGCACAGCAAAGAGCCCGCGCCTATGCCTACTGAAAACACCACCATCAACAAAGACGCCACCGCTTCCGAGCCGTGCAGCACCTCTTTGGTGTAGCTGGGAATTTGGCTGAGCATCACCGCCCCAAAGCACCACATCCAACTGATCAGCAGCAGCGCGCCCCAAACCTCGCGTTCGGTGCGCGCGGCTTGCAGGTTGCGCCATGTCTCGCTGAATAGGTTCCAGTTGATGTGCAGGTGCGGGTCTGCTGCTGGAGTGTCGGGCACCTTGCCTGCCGCCCAACGGCCCAGCAAGGCCACCAGCACACAAGCCAAAGCCGCCCACAAAGCGCCGTGGGGCAGCGTCATAAGCAGGCCGCCGACCATATTGCCAAGCAAAATGGCCACAAACGTGCCCATTTCCACCCAGCCATTGCCGCTGACCAGTTGCGCGGGGCCCAGCGCACGGGGTAGGTATGCGTATTTGACCGGGCCGAACAGGGTGGAGTGGGTGCCCATTAAAAAAATGCACAGCAACAGCACGCCCACTTGCTCAAATAAAAAGCCTGCAGCAGCCAACAGCATGATGGCGATTTCTAAGTTTTTCACGCGGCGCATCATCAGCGCCATATCGGTGCGGTCGCACCACTGCCCGCAGGCGGCAGAAAAGAGCACATAAGGCAAGATGAACAGGCCGCCAATCGCCAAGCCTGCCAAACCGGCGGGCAGCCAAGCCACCTGAAGCTGGTAAGTCACCAGCACCGTCAGGGCAAATTTGAACAAGTTGTCGTTGGCGGCCCCTGAAAACTGGGTCCAGAAAAAGGCTCCAAATCCGGTTTGTCGCAACAAGCCTAAAGGCGTTGACCCAGCGGGCGCGGTCGACATGGTCGCTTCAGTCGGTGGTGAACACCGTGAGCACGCCGGTATAGCCATAGAGGTGGTGACGCGCAATTTCGCCACCGGCAAAAAAGCCCACCAGAGGCACATCGCCCATGGCTTGCCGCACCACTTGCATTTCTGCACTTGTGGCGCCAAAGTGGGGTCCGCCCCGACCCGCGCAACTCACATACACCGCACCGGCAATGCGGCGTGCCAAATGCGGCGCGGCGTCTGCCGCGTGCGAGCCCAGCGCCAAGGCGGTTTCCATGGGCATAGTTTCAGGCTCCAGCTCTTCGCGAATTTCAGCGCAAATGCGCACCAAGTCGGCGCGCGCGGCTTTTGTGTCGCGCTGGCAAAAAGCCAGTTGCATGCCGTTTTGCACGTGTTCGGCCAAAGCAATGCCCTGGCGCTCGCCATCCAGCCCCACGATGTGCCGCACCAGCACATCGGCTCCAAAGTTTCCCGTGCGCGAAATGGGCGCAGGCTGGTCGGTAATAAGCCCCGCGTCGTCGGGCCACATCAGGCCCACCAAAGTAGAGCGCACAGCATTTAAGGCTTCTTGAGGGCGCTCCAAAGACACTTTCAGGTCTCCCAGCAGCACCTCTAGGGCGGGTTGCCCGTCGAGCCGGTACACCACATTGCGATCGGCATCGGTGATTTCGCGGGCTTTACCCAAGGGCAAGCAGCCCTGCGTGACGCGAGAAATCACCCTCACCTCAGGCCCAAACGCCACACCGCTGAGCCCACCTTGAAACACGCCGGTAGATTTACCCTGCCCTCGCATATAGCCGTCGCCTCCCACCGAAAACTGCAGGTGTTGGGTGCGGCTGGAGGCCAGCCCCCCAAACAAATAACCGGTAGCGGTGCGGCCCGCCATTTCGTCAATCAGATCGGCCAAGTCGGGGGTGTGGCCATCGGCATGCACCAAGGCGGTGTGCGCCTCAAACCTTGGAGACAGCGGCGCCACCCCAGAAAACACGCGGTACTGGTCGGCAGGCAGGTCACACAACATCACAGCCATGGCGGGCTCGTCAAAGTACTCCACATTGTTGGCGGCAATGCCCACGCCTACGGTACCTGACCAGTCGGTAATTTGCGGCAGCTCGGCGCTCAGGTGGTTCAGGATGTCTTGGGCCACATCGGCATAAGCATCGGTGATGTAGAGCAAAGCCAGCGTGGGGTGGCGTACATATCCCGGCAGCTGCAACTGCGCGCGCAATTGCGCCAGCACCAAACCCGCGGCCATAAGCCACTGGGGATGCGTGGCATGCGCATGCGCGAACAAATGCATCATGGATGCCAGGCCTCAGCCGCGGGGCCGCTTGGCAGGCGTGAAGCCTTTTCGAGCGGCAGAGGTGGCTTTGGACGCGGGGGAAGTCTTTGTTGCGCCCGGCTTGGACTTGGCTGACTTGGGTTCAGTGTGCCGGGGATTGGCGGAATTTGATGCAGCCTCTTTCGCTGCAGCGGGGGGCTGAGGCCTCGTCTGAAAAGGGGCTTGAAAAGGCGCCGCTTTGTTGGACACGTCTTGCAGGGCTTGGTTGGCAATGTTTTGAAACTGCTGGGTCAAGGCGCCCCACATCTGCATAGGGTCTGCTGCTGGCTGAGCCGAAGCTTTGGGCTTGGGTTCAGGCTTAGGTTCAGGTTTTAGCTCTGGTTTTAGCTCTGGTTCAGGTGCAACTTCAGGTTGAGTGTCGGGTTGAACTTCAGATTTGGCCTTGAACATGGCCGACCAGTCGGGTGCATCGACGTTCATGGTGCGCAGCGCGCTGAGGGTCATTTTTTGCACTTCGAGCGCTTGAATGGTAGCTTTGAGCGCGGTGGTGTTTTGCTCCAGCCAAAACAGCACGGTGCGCAGTTCTTCAAGGCGCTTTTCTATAACCTCAGGGTCCATGGTGGGGGCCACCCACTGGTTGAAGGCGGACTGCATGCCTTGCGGCATAGAGGCCGATGCCCCTTTGCTCAGGCTTTGCAAAAAGTCAAAACCCGGCACAAATTTGGCGAAACCAGTGGGGTCAAAACCCGAATTGTCTTGTGTGGCCATCAGGCATGCTCCAGTAAAGGACTAGGGGTGTGCGTGCTTAAAACTCAAAACCGCCTTGGCGGCGCACGGCTTGTGTGGGCTCGCCCGTCAGCCAGTCTGCCAGCAAATGCGCCAACTGGGGTCGGGCAGATTGGGTGCACACGCCCAACGTGTAGTCGGTGGCCAATTCAAACTCGGGCGGCAGGTTGCCTACGTAGTCCACCCCGGGGGTGTAGTTGATTTCGGTAGCCTGGGTGCAGCCCACCAAATCGGGCTCGGGGTTGGCGGCCATTTCGCGCATGGCGGTGGCCCCGTTGGGGTACTGGCGCAGCGCGCCGCGCTGGGTCTGGTCCAGCCCCAGGGCTTGCAGCACCTTTATAAAGTGAATGCCCGCCGTGGCTTTGGCTGCGTCAGGAAAATAAATGCCGCGCGCCTTAGAAAGCAAGGCCAACACGTCTTGTCGTGTGGAAATGGGCGGAAACGGCGTGCCGCTTTTGACGGCAATGCCCGTTTTGACCAAGCCCAAAGAGCGGGTGCTGCCCGCCACCACATGGCCCGAGGCCACCAGCGCATCCACCAGGGTTCGGGTCAGGATGATGAGGTCGCAGGGTTGGCCGGCCAGCAGTTGGTCGCGCATATCGCCCACAGCGCTGTAGGTGCCCACAATTTGGCAGCCGGTGTCTGCCTCAAAGGCGGGCTGAACCGCCCGAACCACTGCGGCTGCCGCGCCGCCGCTCAAAAGGTGCAGTTGCATCAGTCGGGCTTGGCGCCAGACACTTTCACCACGGTGGCCCACTGGGCAATGTCGGCATCCAAAAACTGGGTGAACTCGTTGGTGGACATGATCATGGGAAACGCGCCTTGCTTGGCCCAAGCGTCACGCACTTCGGGGCGGCTCAAAATTTTGCGAATTTCTTCATTCAGGCGTGCCACGATGGGGGCGGGGGTGCCTTTGGGGGCCATGATGCCCAGCCAAATGCTCATTTCGTACTTGGGCAAACCGGCCTCGGCCACGGTGGGCATGTCGGGCATGACCGTGGAGCGCTTGCGACCTGTGGTGGCCAAACCACGCACGCGGCCATCGCGCGAAAACTCGGTCATGGTGGTCACGGCGTCAATCATCACGTCTACCTGACCGCCCACCACGTCGGTGCGGGCGGCAGCACTGCCTTTGTAGGGAATGTGCGTCATGTCCACACCAGCCAAGTATTTAAACAACTCGCCTGCCATGTGGTAGGGCGTGCCGTTACCGGAAGAAGCGTAGTTGATTTTTCCGGGTTTGGTTTTGGCCAAGGCAATCAGCTCGCCCACGGTTTTGGCCGGCACAGAGGGGTGCACCACCAACATCAAGTCTGAAGAATTGATGGGCGACACCGCCACAAAGTCGCGCATGAGGGCAAAGGGCTTGTTGGGCGTGAGCGACTCGTTGATGGTTTGGGTGTTGGACATCATCAACAGCGTGTAGCCATCGGCGGGCGATTTGGCGGCAAAGTCGGTGCCAATGATGGAGCCCGCACCGGGCTTGTTTTCCACCACAAAGGTTTGCTTGAGTTCGTCGCCCAAACGCTGGGCAATAAAGCGGGCATAAATGTCGGCCGGGCCGCTGGCCGCAAAGGGCACCACAATTTTGACCGGACGGTTGGGGTAGCCTTGGGCCGCGCCGGCTTGAGGGGCGCTGGCTGCGGTTTGAGCTGCGGCGGTATGCAGCACGCCACTGAGCAACAGGGTACTGGCGCACAGCAAGCCAGTTTGTATAAAGTTGGTTTTAAGCAGTTGAAGCGTTTTCATGGGTTGTCTCCTTGGGTGTCGTTATAAGGTGCTGGTGGTATGAAATTGCGTTATTCAAGACGACCAATGCGCTGCACCAAGCCGATCATTTGGCGGGCATCGGTTTGCACAAAGCGTTCAAATTCTGGAGCGTCCAGGTACTGAAAGCTGGTGCCTGCAGCCACCAAGGCGTTGCGGGCACGCTCGTCTTGAGCTGCGGCTCGTGCGGCTTGGCGCAGCTTGGCCACCACAGGTTCAGGGGTGGAAGCCGGTACAAACAGGCCCGACCATTGCGAATACTGAATCGGCACGCCCAGCTCTTTAAAACTGGGCACTTCAGGAATGGCGGCCAAGCGTGCATCGCCCCAGTGCGCCAAGATGCGCAGCTTGCCAGCACGCACGTGTTGCATCACGCTAGAAGGGCCGGTGGCCACGGCGTCAATTTGACCGGCCAGCAGGGCCAACACAGCTGGACCCGCACCGGTGTAGGGCACGTGCAGCATGTAAGTGCCGGTGGCGGCCTTGAGCTGTTCCATAGGCACATGCATGGTGCCGTAGTTGCCGCTGGAGCCAAAGGTCACGGCCCCGGGCCGTGCTTTGGCCAAGGCAATGAAGTCGGCGTAGGTTTTCCAAGGGCTGTCGGCACGCACCACCAAGGCGGTGGGGTCGGCGGTAAAGCGGGCAATGGGCTTGAGCTGGTCCAGTGTGAACAAGGGCGAGCGCTTGAGCACTTTGTCGGCCTCGGGCAGCACCACAATCGAGGAAAGCGACATCAGCACGTTGTAGCCGTCGCCACGGGCTTTGGCCACTTGCGCCATGCCAATGCCGCCACCGGCGCCGCCTTTGTTTTCCACCACCAGGGTTTGCTTCAGGGCGCGACCCATGGCTTCGGCCACAGGGCGGCCCACGGTGTCGGCTACGCCACCAGGCGGAAACGGCACCACCATGGTGATGGCGCGTGCAGGGTAATCGTCTTCGGCCAGCGCGGGGGTGGCCAGCCATGGGCTTAAGGCGCCCACCAATACGGCCGCACCATAAAGCGCAGCTTGGAATAGGGTACGGTTTGTCATCTTAAATTTCCTCAATGGGGTTTTGGAGCTCGCCCAAGCCCGAAATGGCCACACGAACCACGTCGCCATGGCGCAAAAACTTGGGTGGGTTAAAGCCCACGCCCACGCCCACCGAGGTGCCGGTGGCAATGATGTCGCCCGGCAGCAGCGTCATGGCTGCGGTCATGGTTTCAATGAGGGTAGGCACATCAAAAATCAGCTGCGAAATATGAGCTTTTTGGCGTTGTTCGCCATTGACCCACACTTGCATGTGCATATCAGTGGGGGCTTCGTCGGAGGTGGTGATCCAAGGGCCAAGCGGGCAAAAGCCGTCAAGCGATTTACCCAAAAACCACTGAGCATGGTTTTTTTGGAGGTCGCGGGCGGTCACGTCGTTCAGGGCCACAAATCCCCATACCTGTTTCATGGCGTCGGCTTTGCTCACGTTGCGGCAGGTGGTGCCGATGACCACACCAATTTCGCCCTCGTAATCTACAGACTGGGTGTGCTTGGGGTTGAAGCGAATGGGGTCGGTAGGTCCATTGAGGGTGGTGGTGGCTTTGGTGAAAATTTGCGGGTGGGTGGGAATGGCCGATGCCGCGCCCGAAGTGGCGTTAAAGCCGCTTTTGTCAAACTCCACCGCATGCTCATGGTAGTTTTTTCCCACCGCAAAAGGGTTGCGCAAAAAGGCCGACAGGGGCGACAAAAACTTCACCTCAGACATGGCTGCATGGCCGCGCACTTGCTCGAGCAGTTGGGCCTCGGTAATGCCGTGCTGGATGACCTGCAGCACTGGGTTGGGGTGATCCGCCAAGTAGCCGCCTAGCAGGGCCACTTTTTGTTGGGCTTCGTCCACCAAAGCGGGGGAAATTTGGCCGGCGGCTTCAACGCGTGCAATTTTCATGAGGTCTCCAGATCAAAAAATCAAATTTAATGTTTATGTCCCATGGGGGCATTTTGCATATGGCCGGGCATGCTACCTGAAGAAGAGGCGCCAGGGGCCTGAGTGCTCACATTCACCTGCAAGTTTAGGGTGGACTCTTTGCCCTGGGCATCTTTAAACCGCAAGGTGAGCGGAATGGTGCTGTCTTTTTTGAGTGGGGTTTTCAGGTCCATCAGCATCACATGAAAACCGCCGGGTTTGAGCGCCACGGTTTTGCCTGCGGGCAGGTCTAGGGCGGGTATGGCGCGCATTTTCATCACGTCGCCTTCCATCTTCATCTCGTGAACCTCACCCAGGCCCGCGACGGGAGAAGACGCGCCCACGAGCTTGGCGTCGTCTTTGGCGGTGATGTTCATAAAAGCACCCGTGGCTTTTTGCCCCTGAACACTGGTGCGCACCCATGCGTCTTTGACATCGATGTTGGTGGTTTGGGCGTGGCTGAAGGCTGTAAGGGCCAAAGTGGTGAGCGCTACCAGACTGAAACAGTAGGTTTTGAGGGCATGTGATTTGGGTGTGGTCATGTTGAAATTCAAATAGTAGGTTGAAGAAAACTTGGGGCTATCACAAAGGTAATTGACACAGGTAATTGAAATGGTAAGGGATGCCAACCCCTTAATCTTGGATAATTGACTCCATGCACAAACTTCGCAGCATAAAACTTTTACCCCGCTTGTGGCTGGTGTGGTTTGTGCTGAGCGTGGGCATTGCGGTGGCTTCGCCTATTTTCAAACCGCAATCTATGGATTTGGTGTGTTCCGGCGCTGGGGTGATGAAGCTGGTTCAGACCGGCGACGATGCGGACGGTAAATCCACAGTCCAAAAACTCGATTGCCCACTGTGCACCACACCAAGCGCGCCGCCATGTGAGTTGGCTTTCAAAGCTGAGCCACCCAGCCCGTTGGCATACGCCCTCAAAAGCATTCCCTCTGCAACCATTGCAGGTTGGACTTTATCTCCCCTGCCGCCACGCGGCCCCCCTGCGTTCTCCTAAAAACTTCAAAGCCATTTAATCGCCATGCCTTTGGGGGTGGGCGATTCTTTTCTTGGATTTTTTTGTGAGCGCATATGCAAACCACCAAACTTATTAGGGCCATGTCATTGGCCGCCCCTTTCGTTTTTCCACTATGGGCGCAAAACATCTCGCCACCCTCGGACAAGGAGCCGTCTTTTCTAGATGCTGTGACAGTGACGGGCAGCCGAGAGCAAACACAGCTGATGCAGTCCTCCGCCTCTGTAGGCATCATCACTGAAAGTGCCATTCGCACCACGGGTCCTATGCACCCTCAACAGATCATCAGCCAAGTGCCCGGGGCTGCAGTTGCCGTTACCAATGGGGAAGGTCACTCCACCGCCATACGGCAACCCTTCAATACCAACCCTGTTTATTTGTTTTTGGAAGACGGTGTTCCGACGCGTGCCACAGGGTTCTTTAACCACAACGCTCTTTACGAAACCAACATTCCTCAAGCAGGGGGTATTGAAGTGCTCAAAGGCCCAGGCCCTGCTTTGTACGGTTCGGATGCCATCGCAGGTATTGTGAATATCTTGTCAAGAGTGCCGTTCTCAACCCCAAGCGTATCTTTAACGGGCGAGGCTGGAACTTTTGGCTGGAGACGCGTTTTGTTAGACGGGACCACTGGTGTGGCTAACGGAGCTGTCAGGATCGGCGCCAATTTGACCCACACAGATGGCTGGAGAGATAAAACTGCTTATGACCGCCAAAGTGTGAACTTCAGGCAAGACAAAGATCTGGGTCAAGGGGCTTTGATTAAAACCATTTTGGGCTACACCAAAATTGACCAACAAACGGGGGCCAATTCAGCTCTGCGCTATCAGGACTACATCAATAACCCCACATACAACTACTTCTCTGTGGCTTGGCGAAAGGTAGAGGCGCTGCGTCTGTCTACTCAATATGAAAAGGAGACCGATAACACCTTGCTGAGTATCACCCCTTACTTGCGCAGCAACTATATGGATTTGAACGGTTCTTACAACCTATCAAGTGACCCGCGCAATGAAGTCACCAATGTGTTTTCTTTGGGTGTGATGGCCAAATGGAGAAAAGACTACGAAGGTCCTTACAAGCCACGGCTGATAGTGGGGCTTGACATAGACCGTAGCCCAGGGAGAAGGTCTGAAAACGGCTTGTCGTTGACCACAACCACTACCACCAGCGGAGCAACTTCATATAAGAGTTACGCAACAGGGGCCAAAATTTACGACTACAACGTGATCTACCAAAGCATTTCTCCTTACGCACAAGGGGAGTGGACTCCAGCGGACAAATTTCGTTTAACGGCAGGAGCACGTTTTGACAGCATGACTTTCGACATGACCAACAACGCGTCAGCAACCACCCAAATGTCCACACGATATTACGGACAAGTTCAGTCTGCCAACATGAACTACACCAGTTTGAGTCCCAAGCTGGCGGCCACTTATGCTTTGAACTCAACTGACACCTTGTATTCCTCATTCAATTATGGGTTCAGGGCACCCTCAGAAAGCCAACTGTTTCGTGCAGGTTCGGTCACATCATCTAGCACTGCTTTGACCAAAGCACAGCTCGCCTTGGCTCTTAAACCCATCAAGGCGCAACAACTGGAGTTTGGATGGCGAGGCATGAGCAATGGGTGGGCCTATGACGTGGCGATGTACCAATTGGTCAAGCGTGATGATTTGGTAAGTCAAAAAGACCTTACAACCAACGTGAACACCACGGTCAATGCGGGTCAAACTGAACACTCCGGTATTGAATTGGCCTTGGGCAAAGCCTTTAACCGTCAGTGGCGGGTGGACACTGCAATGGCCTATGCGGTACACAAATATGTCGATTGGGTGGTTTCGGGCAGTACAAACGCCACCTACTCAGGTAACGAAATGGCCACGGCACCAAGGTTTATCGGCAACACACGGCTCACATGGAAGCCTAAAAACGGCACCATGGCCCAGCTTGAGTGGATCAGCTTGGGTGAGTATTGGCTTGAGGACTCCAACTCAGCCACTTACGGAAAATACCCTGGGCATGACATTTTTAACTTGAGATTCAGCCAAGACCTTTCTAAAGACGTTCAAGGGTTCGTGCGGGTGATGAATTTGACCGACAAACGCTATGCCGACAGTGCGTCAGTGTCTTCTAATACGCCTGTTTATTCACCGGCCTTGCCGTTGAGCTTGTATGCAGGTGTGGATGTGGTTTGGAAATAAAAGATGTTTAAAAGTGGGGCGGACATGAGCCGATGTAAATTGCTGATCTGTTCTTTTTTGATGCTGGTGGAAGCCACGTGCCTCATGGCACAACATGTGCATGAAAAACCCGTATCTGGCGGGGGACTTCAGCGCCCCGCCCGCCCACAGCTTGCCACGGGCGCAAGCTTTGCGCCTGATGGCTCTCTTTGGATGGTGGGTCTGGATGCCCAGTCGAACCTGTTTGTTGCCCAAAGTACAGATTTGTCCACCTGGTCCGCGCCGCGCAAACTTGATACGCAGGGCGACGCCATTTCTGCGGATGGCGAAAACAGACCCAAAATTGCATTTGGTCCAAATGGTCAAGTGGTCATCAGTTACACAAGGCCTTTGGAGAAACCTTATACAGGCTGGATCCGTATGGTGCGGAGTACGGATGGGGGCGCCAGCTTTTCGGTGCCTTTTACCGTGCACCATGACAGGCAAATCATCACTCATCGTTTTGAATCCATTGCGTTTGATGCCTACGGTGATTTGCATGTGGTTTGGATAGACAAACGAGACTTGCATACCGCTGGTAAAGCCTACGTAGGTGCGGCTGTTTACCAAGTGATCTCAAAAGATGGCGGTGCAACCTTTGGTCCAGATACCAAGGTGGCAGACCATTCATGTGAATGTTGTCGAATCTCCCTGGCACAAGGTTCTGACGGTAAGTTGCGGGCTATGTGGCGACATGTTTTTGGCGAAAGTACGCGTGACCATGCATTCGCAAACCTTGCAAGCAGGGTACCCAATCAGATACAAAGATCCACCTTTGATGAATGGCAAATCAATGCTTGCCCACATCATGGGCCAGGTCTTGCGCTGGCCAAAGTTGACAGCGGAGACAATTTCCATGTGGTTTGGTTTGGTTTGCGTCAAGAAAGAGCCACAGACGTTTCAAATGTTCGTTATGGGCGCTTGGATTCGATTGGAAAACCCATTCTTTCAACTGTGAGGGAGCTGCCTGACCCCAAGGCCGAACATGCAGACGTTGCCTCAATTGGTCAAGACGTGGCTATTGTTTGGCGGAGTTACCAAAACCAAGAAACCTCATTAATGGCTTGGATTTCCAGAGACGGCGGAAAGTCTTTTTCAATGCGGGTATTAGGTAAGTTAAGAGGTTACAACGACCACCCTAGATTGGTGGCAAACGGCCAACGCATGGTAGTGGTTTGGCGCAATACAGAAGGGGCTCAAATTCATGAAATTCGCTTTTAAGCACTGGGTAGGTCTGACGCTAACGCTAGGGGCGCTGTGGTTCCAGTCCACTTATGCACAACATGTTCACCCGCCGCAAAGCAAATTGAATGTGCAGGTTTTTGACGAAAACACGTGGAAGATGCTTTTGCAGACGGGCCCCAGACCTGCCGCCTATCTCTTTACGACTTCCTATTGCAGTACATGCCCAGATGCATTTTCTAAAATTCAAGCTGAAGTTGCCCGGACAGGTAAAAAAATACCATTGGCTGCGGTCATGATGGACGTTTCGGGCAAGCAAGCCCTTCGTCATGCCAACCACTTCAAAGGCTTGAGCTTGATGTACGCATTTGATGGTTATGAACCCGCGATACGTGAAAGCGTGGATCCGAATTGGCCCAACGTGACCCCTTATGTTGTTCTGATTGACCAAAATGGTCACTTGCAACGATTCATTGGGCCGCCTTCACAAATGGCGTTCAAAAAGTGGTTGAGTTGAGCCTCTTTGCGTTAGATCAATAAGTTTTTCAGGTGCCTAGTGAAGATGGTGAACCCCTTCACCCATCTTGCAAGGAAACCTATGTTCAAAAACGCATCATCCATTACCAGGGTTGCCCCGCCT
>CAMAXR010000007.1 GCA_945862195.1 Hylemonella gracilis | reverse complement strand
GACCTCGGAGTGGAGGTGGTGCCCGTGTTGAACAAGATGGATTTGCCGCAAGCAGATCCCGATCGCGCCAAAGAAGAAATTGAAGACGTCATTGGCATTGACGCTCAAAATGCCATTCCGTGTTCAGCCAAAACCGGTATGGGCGTGGACGACATATTGGAAGCCGTGGTGGCGCGCATTCCTTGTCCCAAAGGCCAAGCTGATGCGCCTTTGAGGGCCATGATTGTCGACAGCTGGTTTGACAGCTATGTGGGCGTGGTGATGTTGGTGCGGGTGGTGGATGGGCACTTGATCAAAGGTGAGCGCATCAAAATGATGGCCACCGGCGCCGTGTACGACGTGGGCAGTTTGGGGGTGTTTACACCCGCTAACGAGCCGCGCGAATCTTTGCAAGCGGGCGAGGTGGGCTACATCATCTCGGGTATTAAAGAGCTGCAAGCCGCCAAAGTGGGCGACACCATCACGCTGGAAAAAAAGCTGCCAAATAATTTAGGGCCTGCGCACGAGGCGCTGCCAGGTTTTAAAGAAATTCAGCCGCAGGTATTTGCAGGCCTGTACCCCACAGAGGCCAACCAATACGACGCTTTGCGAGACAGCCTAGAAAAACTCAAGCTCAACGATGCATCATTGCAATACGAGCCCGAGGTGTCCCAGGCTTTGGGTTTTGGATTTCGGTGCGGCTTTTTAGGCTTGTTGCACATGGAAATTGTGCAGGAGCGGCTGGAGCGCGAGTTTTACCAAGACCTCATCACCACCGCACCCAGCGTGGTGTACCAAGTGCTCAGGGGCGATGGTGAGGTGATCATGGTGGAAAACCCCTCCAAAATGCCCGAGCAAAGCAAAATTCAGGAAATTCGCGAGCCCATTGTCACGGTGCATTTGTACATGCCGCAAGACTATGTGGGCCCTGTGATGACGCTAGCCAACCAAAAGCGGGGTATGCAGCTCAACATGGCGTACCACGGCAGGCAAGTCATGCTGACTTACGACATGCCGCTAGGCGAAATCGTGCTGGATTTCTTTGACAAGCTCAAAAGCGTCAGCCGAGGTTACGCCAGCATGGACTACGAGTTCAAAGAATACCGACCCAGCGATGTGGTGAAGGTGGACATCATGCTCAATGGCGAGAAGGTCGACGCCTTGTCCATCATTGTGCACCGCAGCCAGTCGGCCTACCGGGGTCGTGGTGTGGCTGCCAAGATGCGAGAAATCATTTCTAGGCAGCAGTTTGACGTGGCCATTCAAGCCGCTATTGGCGCCAATATCATCGCCCGCGAAAACATCAAAGCCCTGCGCAAAAACGTACTGGCAAAATGCTATGGTGGTGATATATCCCGTAAACGCAAGCTTTTAGAGAAGCAGAAAGCAGGTAAGAAGCGCATGAAACAAATCGGTGCGGTCGAGGTGCCCCAAGAAGCGTTCTTGGCCATTTTGCAGGTGGATGACTGATGCAAGTTGTGACCGCATTTGTGCTGGCGGCCTTTGTAGCTTATGCCGGTTCTTGGTATGTGGGCGTGGTGGAGGGCAACTTTGCCCTCATGCTGTTGATGGCCACGTCTGTAACGGGCGTGTACTGGATTGCCGAGCGCCTTTATTTTTGGCCCCAGCGCAAAAAAGCTGCTATTCAATTAGAGGCTGACACGTGGAAGCGCGAGGCCGACTTGGCCAAACTGGGAATACCTAAAGACCCTGCTTCTGTTGCGGCGTTAGACCAAGCCAAAACCAAAGTGCTGGCTCAGCCCTGGTGGCTGGATTGGACGGCCGGATTGTTTCCGGTCATCTTGGTGGTGTTTGTGCTACGTTCATTTTTGTTCGAGCCCTTCAAAATTCCCTCGGGCTCCATGATTCCCACCCTGCACATTGGCGACTTGATTTTGGTCAACAAATACCACTATGGCGTAAGGTTGCCGGTGCTCAACCACAAAGTAACCGAGGGCAACCCGGTGCAGCGCGGCGACGTCATGGTGTTTAGGTATCCGCCCAAGCCCAGCTTGGACTACATCAAACGCGTGGTGGGCCTGCCCGGTGATGAAGTGGCTTACCTGAACAAACGCCTGACCATCAATGGCAGAGATGTGGCGACGCAAGCGGTACCCGAATTTTTTGACGAAGGCACCATGCGGTACTTCAAACAATTGGAAGAGCAACTGGGTAACGTCAAGCACCGTGTGTTGAATGAAGACGACCGCCCCGCCTTTATCCCAGGCAATGAAGACTTTCCATTCAAAGACCAATGCCGCTTCAGCATCGAAGGCGTAGTGTGCAAAGTGCCACAAGGTTATTACTTCATGATGGGTGACAACCGCGACAACTCTCTAGATTCGCGCTACTGGGGCTTCGTGCCCGAAGAAAACATTGTGGGCAGGGCGTTTTTTGTTTGGATGAACTTCAGCAATTTCAAACGCATTGGACCTTTTGAGTAATCGCCTTTGCCCATGAGCACCGACCTTTCCGTGCTTCAGGCCCGTCTCCAACACGAATTTGTGGACCGGGCCCTTCTTGAAAAGGCGCTCACCCACCGGAGTTTTTCAGCCGATCACAACGAGCGCCTCGAGTTTCTGGGCGATGCGGTCTTGAATCTGGCCATTTCCGACCTCTTGTTCAAGCATTTGAGCGATTTGCCCGAGGGCGGCTTGTCGAGAATCCGCGCCAACTTGGTCAAACAAGACACTTTGCATCAAATTGCAGTGGAGCTTGGCGTGCCCGATCACATCAAGCTGGGCGAGGGCGAGTTGAAGTCCGGTGGACAAAAGCGCCCCTCGATCCTGGCCGATGCGCTGGAAGCCTTAATAGGTGCGGTTTACCTTGAGGGTGGGTATGACGCTGCGCAAGCTGCTGTTCAACAGCTTTTTGCCAAAGTCCAAATTGAGCCTGAAATGCAGGCCAGTGCCAAAGACCCTAAAACTGAGCTCCAAGAATGGTTGCAGGCCCGAAAAATGCGGCTCCCCATGTACCGAATTGTGGGCACCACGGGCGTAGCGCACAAGCAAACCTTCGATGTGGAATGCGAAGTGACGGAGCTGCGCTTAACGGAGCGAGGGATTGGCTCCTCCCGCAGGGCGGGCGAGCAGGCTGCAGCCTTGGCCATGCTCCAAACCCTAAAAACTCACGGAAAGCTCTGATGACCGAATCCCTTAAGCGTTGCGGCTTGTTGGCCATTGTGGGCAAGCCCAATGTGGGTAAATCCACCTTGCTTAACGCGCTGGTTGGGCAAAAAATCAGCATCACCTCTCGCAAGGCCCAAACCACCCGCCACCGCATCACCGGCATGCGAACCGTGGGTGATGACCAATTTGTGTTTGTAGACACCCCCGGGTTTCAAACCCGCCACGCCAATGCACTGAACCGTTCACTCAACAAAACGGTGTTAGGTGCCGTGGGTGATGTGGATTTGGTCTTGTTTGTGGTGGAGTCGGGGCAGTTCAACCAAGCGGATGAACGTGTGTTGCAGTTGCTCAAGCCCGATATTCCGGTGCTGCTGCTGGCTAACAAGCTCGACACCATCCATCGGCGTGCTGAAATTGCCCCTTGGCTGCAAGACATGCAGAAGCGGTACCCGTTTAAAGAACTGGTGCCCATGTCGGCCAAAAACACCAAAGACGTCGAGCGCTTGCTGGGCATTTGTAAAGCTTATTTGCCGCAGCAAGACTGGTGGTACGACGCCGAAGAGCTTACCGACCGAAGCGAAAAATTTTTGGCCAGCGAAATCATTCGTGAAAAGTTGTTTCGCCTCACTGGTGAAGAGCTGCCTTACACCTCCACCGTGGTGATCGAGAAATTTGAAGAAGAACCTCTCAAATCCAAGCCAGGCGGGCGTATGGTCCGAATTGCCGCCACCATTGTGGTGGAGCGAGATGGGCACAAAGCCATGGTGATTGGCGACCAAGGCGATCGCATCAAGCGTATTGGCATGGAAGCCCGAGTCGAGCTGGAAAAACTCATGGACGCCAAGGTGTTTTTGGAAATGTGGGTCAAGGTGCGCTCCGGTTGGGCGGACGATGAAGCGCGGGTGCGCAGTTTTGGCTACGAGTAAACGCATTGCGGACGAACCTGCGTTTGTCTTGCACCGTTACGACTGGAGCGAATCAAGCCTCATTTTGGAGGTGCTGACCCGACACCATGGCCGTTTGGCTCTGGTGGCCAAGGGCGTTAAACGCCCCAGTTCAAGTTTGCGCCCGGTGTTGTTGCCGCTTCAGCCCTTGCAATTGAGCTTTGGGGGTGACGCCGAAATCCGTACCCTTAAAAGTGCGGAATGGTCAGGCGGGCATGTGATGCCAAGTGGTGCGGCCTTGCTCAGTGGCTACTACCTAAATGAACTCCTGCTGCAGTTATTGGCCCGAGACGACCCACACCCCGCTTTGTTTGATGTCTACAGACAAGTGGTGCAGGTCTTGGCCAGCGGCCAAGAAGAGGTGCTTCAAGCCGCATTAAGAGCCTTTGAGTTGTTATTGCTCAGGGAAATTGGGCTGTTGCCCTCGCTGGATGGTCAAACCCTCACCATGTACCCCCTTGATCAGGGCGAGCGTTACTGCCTGGTGCCCGAGGGTGGGTTGCGTGTGGCGGGTCAGGCAGACCGACACAGTTTGTTGGCAGCGCAATGGCAGAGTTTGCAAAAGGCTTTGCATCCACAGGCATCTTTGGCCGATTTGTTGAAGGTGTGCGCTGTGTACATTCAAGAGCTTAAGCCGCAGCTGCGGGCCTTGCTCCATTACCATTGCGGAGTTCCCATGTTGCGTACCCGCCAATTGATGGTGGACATTCACAACTTGTGACCGTTACAACCTGCGAACATGTACCCATGACCTCAGCATTTCCAGCCACAGCCCTCTCGGTCAACCTCAACAAGGTAGCCTTGGTGCGCAACTCCCGGCATTTGGGCATTCCCAGTGTGTTGCGTGCAGCTGAACTGTGTTTGGCAGCAGGCGCACATGGCATTACCGTGCACCCCCGACCTGATGCCCGGCACATCCGCTCAAACGACGTGTTGGAACTGGCTGAACTTTTAAAAGGCTGGCCCGGGCGTGAATTCAACATTGAGGGCAACCCGTTTCACAACCTCATGGATTTTGTTCGTCAAGTGCGCCCGCATCAGGCCACCTTTGTGCCCGATGCCCAAGGGCAACTCACCAGCGACCACGGTTGGAACTTGGCCCAAAACGCTGAGCAACTGACTCCACTTATTCAAGAGTGCCATCAACTCGGGGTGAGGGTCAGCCTGTTTATAGACCCTGATCCTCACGCCATGGCGCTGGCAAAACGCCTAAGCGCTGACCGGGTGGAGTTGTACACCGAACCCTATGCCGCTGGTTGCGAGTTATCTCAAGACCAGACCCTTCAAGAGTTGCGCAGATATGCCGCCTCTGCCCAAGCGGCTCAGGCTTTGGGATTAGGCGTCAATGCGGGCCATGATTTGAACCAACACAACCTGCCGACCTTTTTGCAACAGGTGCCGGGCGTGTTGGAAGTCTCTATTGGCCATGCGTTGATTTCTGATGCGCTGGAATATGGATACAGCCAAACGGTAGCCCAATACCTTGAATGTCTCAAAAACACGATTCGCGCATGATTTACGGCATTGGCACCGATATTTGCGACATTCGCCGCATCCGAGCCAGCATAGAACGCCACGGCGAGCGCTTTGTGCACAAAATTTTGAGCCCTGCTGAAATCGACACTTGGCAAGAGCGCGGCCGCCGTTGGCCGGAGCGCGGCGTGCGCTTCGTGGCCACACGGTTTTCGGCTAAAGAAGCTTTTTCTAAGGCCATTGGTTTGGGTATGCGCATGCCCATGACGTGGCGTCATTGCGAAATCAGCAAGCTAGATTCTGGCCAGCCTGTCATTGTGTTGCACGGCGCCCTCAAAATTTGGTTTGAATCCCTGCGCTTGAACGCGCAGGTCAGCGTGAGCGATGAAACCGACTACGCCATCAGCTATGTGATGGTTGAACAATCCTCTTAAATTTACAAAACGTGAACACCACGAAAACTCTATGCATTCCCCTCTGATCATTGACATTGCGGGCACCACGCTCACCCGTACCGACCGCAACCGCCTCAAGCACCCGCTGGTGGGCGGCATGATTTTGTTTGCCCGCAACTGGCAAGATCGCACCCAGCTCACCGAGCTGTGTCGGCAAATCAAAAAAGTCAGGCAAGACCTGCTCATTTGCGTGGACCACGAAGGCGGGCGGGTGCAGCGCTTTAAATCCGATGGCATTACCCATGTGCCGCCCATGCAAAAGCTGGGTGAGCAGTGGATGCATGACCCCATGGCCGCCACTCGATCTGCCACAGCCTGTGGCTACGTGCTGGCCTCTGAGCTCAGGGCGTGCGGGGTGGATTTCAGCTTCACGCCGGTGCTGGACCTTGGCTTTGGCCAAAGCAGCGTCATTGGCGATCGGTCTTTTGCGCGCGACCCCAGGGTGGTCACCCTGTTGGCCAAAAGCCTGATGCATGGCTTGCTGCAGGCCGGTATGGCCAGTTGCGGTAAGCATTTTCCAGGGCATGGCTTTGTCAAAGCAGATTCCCACAACGACATTCCTGTAGACCGCCGTCCGCTAAAAACGCTGTTGGCCGAAGATGCTGCGCCTTTTGGCTGGCTGGGCCAGTCTTTGCAGAGCGTTATGCCCGCTCATGTCATTTACCCCAAGGTTGATGCACGTCCTGCAGGTTTTTCAGCCAAATGGCTCAATGAAATTCTGCGGGGCACCTTGGGCTTTGGTGGGGCGGTGTTCAGTGATGACCTTAGTATGGTGGGTGCGCGCGTTCTGGATGGACGCGAAGTCACCTACACCGAAGCTGCCTTGGCGGCTTTAAATGCGGGGTGCGACATGGTCTTGCTTTGCAACCAGTCGGTGGGTTCGGGCGCACCGATTGATGATCTTCTGGACGGCATGAGCGAAGCTTTGCTTAAAGACCTCTGGGTACCTAACGAGGTCAGCGACCAGCGCCGAACCGCTTTGCTCCCCATGATGCCTGCCCTAGACTGGGATGAGCTGATGATCAGCGCCACCTACATGCAAGCACTTGAATGCCTGCCTTAATACCTTATAAAAACCAACACTATGAATACCCAACACACCCACCAAGACCAGTACCAAGACATTCGCGACGCTATCAAAGATTTGTGCGCTCAGTTTCCTGACGAATACCACCGCAAGGTAGACCATGACCGCTCTTACCCCGAGGCGTTTGTAGATGCCCTGACCCAAGCGGGTTGGTTGGCGGCGTTGATTCCTACCGAATATGGTGGCTCTGGCTTGGGGTTGGCGGAAGCCTCTGTGATCATGGAGGAAATCAACCGCAATGGCGGCAACTCGGGGGCGTGCCATGGGCAGATGTACAACATGGGTACTCTGTTGCGGCACGGGTCCAAGGCACAAAAAGATTTGTATTTGCCCAAAATCGCCTCGGGTGAATGGCGTTTGCAGTCCATGGGGGTCACCGAGCCGACCACCGGCACCGACACCACCAAAATCAAAACCACCGCCGTCAAAAAAGGCGACCGCTATGTGGTCAATGGTCAAAAGGTTTGGATTTCTCGGGTGCAGCACTCGGACTTCATGATTTTGTTGGCCCGTACCACGCCGCTGGCCGAGGTGAGCAAAAAGTCCGAAGGCATGTCCATTTTTATGGTGGACCTGCGTGCGGCAGAAAAATCGGGTCTTACGGTTCGTCCTATTCCCAACATGGTCAACCACGAAACCAATGAGTTGTTTTTTGAGAACCTTGAAATCCCTGAAGAAAACCTCATTGGCGAAGAAGGTAAAGGCTTTAAATATATTTTGGACGGCCTCAACGCTGAGCGGGTACTTATTGCAGCCGAATGCATTGGCGACGGTTATTGGTTTATTGACCGTGTGACCCGTTACGTGAAAGACCGCGTGGTGTTTGGTCGTCCCACGGGTCAAAACCAAGGTGTTCAGTTTCCTATTGCTGAAAGCTATATTGAGGTAGAAGCTGCCAATCTCATGCGCTGGAAAGCCTGCGAATTGTTTGATGCCCAACAACCCTGCGGGGCAGAAGCCAATATGGCCAAGTATTTAGCGGCCAAAGCCTCATGGGAGGCGGCCAATGTGTGCCTGCAAATGCATGGTGGTTTTGGCTTTGCCTGCGAATACGACATTGAACGCAAATTTCGCGAAACCCGCTTGTACCAAGTGGCGCCTATTTCCACCAACCTTATTTTTTCTTACGTGGCCGAACACATCTTGGGTCTGCCCAAGTCTTATTGAATGAAACCTCTAGAAGGCATTACCGTGGTAGCGTTGGAGCACGCCATTGCAGCCCCTTTTTGTTCCCGCCAACTCGCCGACCAAGGGGCCCGAGTGATCAAAATTGAACGCCCCGGAACCGGCGACTTTGCCCGCGGTTACGACACGCGTGTGCGGGGCTTGGCATCCCATTTTGTGTGGACCAACCGGTCCAAAGAAAGTTTGTCGCTCGACCTCAAGCACCCCAAAGCTGCGGGCATCATGCAACAACTGCTGGGGCAGGCCGACGTACTGGTGCAAAACTTAGCACCTGGCGCAGCGGCCCGTATGGGTTTGTCGTTTGAGGCCTTGAATGAGGCGTTTCCGCGGTTGATCGTGTGCGACATCTCGGGTTATGGAGATTCCGGCCCCTACCGAGACAAAAAAGCCTACGACTTGCTGATTCAAAGCGAGGCAGGGTTTTTGTCCATCACTGGCACGCCTGACACCCCATCCAAAGCAGGTTGCTCCATTGCCGACATTTCTGCTGGTATGTACGCCTATAGCAATGTGCTCACAGCGTTGATTCAGCGTGGCAAAACCGGGCTGGGTCGCCGTATTGACGTGTCCATGCTCGAATGCATGGCCGAATGGATGGGCTACCCGCTTTACTACACCTTAGATGGCGCACCCCCCCCGCCGCGAGCAGGGGCATCGCACGCCACCATCTTTCCCTACGGTCCTTTCGCTACCGGAGACGGCAAAACGGTGATGTTGGGTTTGCAAAATGAGCGCGAGTGGCAGGTGTTTTGCCAAACGGTACTGCTACAGCCTGAATTTGCCGAAGACGCGCGCTTTACTACCAATGGCTTGCGGGCCTCGCAGCGTACTGAACTACAGGCCATTATTGAAGCCGTATTTGCCAAACTCACCGCAACGCAAGTGGTGGAGCGGCTGGAACAGGCGCAAATTGCCAATGCCCAAGTCAATGCTTTGGCCGATGTGTGGGCCCACCCCCAACTGCAGGCCAGAGAGCGGTGGGTTGAGGTCAACTCCCCATCGGGCTTGCTGCCCGCTTTGCTGCCGCCTGGCGTTTCCGATGTGTCTCATGTTCGGATGGATGCGGTGCCTGATCTGGGGCAACACACTCGAGCCATTTTGGGAGAGCTGGGCTGGAGCCCTCAAGGCATTGAACAGCTTAAAGCTGAGGGTGCGATTTAGCGGCTCAAACTTCCCGGCGCAGCGCCGGAAAAAGAATCACATCGCGAATACTGGGGCTGTCGGTCAGCAGCATCATCAGGCGGTCTATGCCGATACCGCAGCCGCCTGTGGGGGGCATGCCGTACTCCAAGGCGCGCACAAAGTCGTGGTCAAAGTGCATGGCTTCGTCGTCGCCACTGTGTTGCGCGTCCACCTGGGCATGAAAGCGGCGGGCTTGCTCTTCGGCGTCGTTCAGCTCTGAAAAGCCGTTGCCAAATTCTCGTCCGGTGATGTAAAGCTCAAAACGTTCGGTCACGCCAGGGCGGGTGTCGCTCTCTCGGGCCAAAGGTGAAATTTCAACCGGATGTTCACAAATAAAGGTGGGTTGCCAGAGCTGACTTTCCACCAATTCTTCGAAGTACAGCACCTGCAAGGCTGCCAAGCTCTTGTCGCTCAGGCGGTGTTTGGCATCGCTCATACCCAGTTGGGTTAGGGCTTGAATCAGCCAATCAGAGTTGTCCACATGGGGGCCTGCATCGGTGTATTTCAAAATGGCCTCGCGGATGGTGAGGCGTTCAAAAGGCTGAGCCAAATCGACTGGCTGGTCGGCGTAGCTGAGCTGCAAGGTGCTCACCGAATGCATGGCAGCATGTCTTACCAGACCTTCGGTAAATGCCATCAGGTCTTGATAGTCCCAGTAAGCTGCATAAAACTCCATCATGGTGAATTCGGGGTTGTGTCGCACCGAAATGCCTTCATTGCGAAAGTTTCGGTTGATTTCAAATACCCGCTCAAAGCCGCCCACCACCAAGCGTTTCAAGTAGAGCTCGGGGGCAATACGCAAAAACATTTGCTGGTCTAAAGCGTTGTGATGCGTCTCAAAAGGGCGGGCGTTGGCTCCCCCAGGAATGGGGTGCAACATGGGCGTTTCAACTTCCAGAAAGTCGTGCGAGACCATGTATTCGCGAATGCTGGTCACGGCTTTGCTGCGGGCCACAAACCTTTGACGCGTGTGTTCGTCGGTCATGAGGTCCACATAACGTTGGCGGTACTTGAGCTCTTGGTCGTGTACGCCATGAAACTTGTCGGGCAAGGGGCGCAGGCTTTTAGTCAGCAGGTGCACAGTTTGCGCGTGCACAGACAACTCTCCCGTTTTGGTTTTAAACAAGCTCCCCTCGGCGGCCACGATATCGCCCAAATCCCAGTGTTTAAAGGATTCGTAAACCGATTCGCCCACTTCTTCTTGCTTGACGTAGACCTGAATCCGTCCAGTGCTGTCTTGCAAGGTGATGAAGCTGGCCTTACCCATGACCCGTTTGAGCATGATGCGACCGGCCACTTTTGCGGGAATGGCTTGGGCCTTGAGCTCTTCGGCAGGCTGTTCGTCATAGGCTGCCAACAAGGTTGCCGCACGGTGGGCGGGCTTGAAGTCGTTAGGAAAAACAGGCGTGCCCTGTACTTTGGCCTGCTCACGCAGGGTTTGCAGTTTGTCGCGCCGCTCTGCAATCAGCTGGTTGTCGTCAAAAGTGGCAGAAGCATGGGATTCGGGCGAACCCGCTAAATATGTGGAGTGGTCAGACATTGTGTTTAAACAGTTATGAGGCCATTTTACTGACGGTATGATGATGCGCTTCACAATGGGTCGTGCCATGCTCTTTCAGATTTTGTCTTTGTTGCTTGAGGTGGTTTGCGGTTTGATAGGGGGTGCCTGCCTGCTGCGCTGCTACATGCAGTACCTCAGTATCCCCATGTCGGCCCGATCGGGTAACCCTTTGGCCCGTTTTGTTTTTGTGCTGACTGACTGGTTGGTGCTCCCTTTAAGGCGTGTGGTGCCCTCCTTAGGGCCACTGGACACCTCCAGCCTGTTGGGCGCTTATTTGATGGAGCTGCTGCAGTTTGTGGTGCTTTGGACACTAACCGAATTTTTGGCACCATGGGGCTCGGTGTTCTGGTTGGCTTTGTTTGGCTTGTTGCGCTTGGCTATTTCAGCCTTAACCGGCTTGGTGATTGTTTACGCGCTGATGTCTTGGATTCAGGGTCAAAACCTGCTGGCGCATGTGATTGAGCGTTTGGTGACTCCACCGTTAACGCCTATTCGCCGCTGGTTGCCTTTGATGGGCGGATTTGATTTGTCGCCCTTGGTGCTTTTGCTGCTGTTGCAGGTGCTCGCGATTGTGCTGGGCCACGTGCAGGCCAGCGTTTTGTTTTAGCCGCTGAGGTTAAGGCGTCAGCTTACTGCGTCAGCGGGTTGGCGCAACAGCATGGCCAGGGCATGTGCAATGGTCTTACGCAGTTCGCGGCGGTCGCAAATCAAATCAATGGCGCCTTTTTGCTGCAAAAACTCCGCCCGCTGAAAGCCTTCGGGCAGCGTCACACGCACGGTCGACTCAATCACCCTGGGGCCTGCAAACCCAATCAAGGCTTTTGGCTCGGCCATCACCACATCACCCAAAAAAGCAAAACCTGCGCTCACGCCACCCATGGTGGGATCGGTTAACACGCTGATGTAAGGCAAGCCCTTTTTGGCCAAGCGCGTTAAGGCGGCGTTGGTTTTGGCCATTTGCATTAGCGACAACAAACCTTCTTGCATGCGGGCGCCTCCAGTGGCGGTAAAGCACACGAAAGGCACTTTCTGCTCAATGGCAGTTTCTACGCCCCGCACAAAGCGCTCGCCCACCACTGAGCCCATGCTGCCGCCCATAAATCCAAACTCAAAGCAAGCGACCACCAAAGAAATGCTGTGCACAGCACCACCCATGACCACCAGGGCATCCGTTTCGCCGGTGTTGTCCATAGCTTCTTTGAGGCGTTCTGGATATTTGCGACTGTCTTTAAACTTTAGGGCATCCACCGGCACCACTTCTTGGCCTATTTCGTAGCGTCCTTCGCCATCCAAAAAGGCATTCAAACGCTCGCGCGCGCTGATACGGTGGTGGTGGCTGCAGGTGGGGCAAACGTTCTGGTTTTGCTCTAAATCGGTTTTGTACAACACGCTTTCACAGCTGGGGCATTTGATCCACAAACCTTCGGGCACCGTGCGGCGGTCAGCCGGATCGGTGTGCTGAATTTTGGGGGGCAGCAGTTTTTCAAGCCAGCTCATGTTCAGGTCCTCGGGTTGGATAAGGCCAAGCGAATGTCTTGTAGAAAGTCACGCGCAACCGCCACCACCTGGTCACGCGGCACATCTGAAATCAACTGAATGATTTTGCTGCCAATGACCACCGCATCAGCCACGCGACCAATGGCTTGAGCGGTTTGGGCATCGCGAATGCCAAAGCCCACCCCCACCGGAATGTGCACATGCTGCCTGATGCGCGGCAGCATGGCCTCTACGGCAGCAGTGTCTAAAGCGCCTGAGCCGGTCACGCCTTTAAGCGACACGTAATACACATAGCCGCTGGCCACCTTGGCGACCTGGGCCATGCGGGTATCGGTGCTGGTGGGCGCCAGCAGAAAAATGAGATCCAGCCCATGCTGTTTGAGCAAGGCGGCAAATTCGGTGCATTCTTCTGGCGGGTAGTCCACCACCAATACCCCATCTACACCAGCCGCCGCCGCATCGGGCACGAAGCGGTCCGCATGCAATTGGTTGTAGCGTTCAATGGGGTTGGCGTAGCCCATCAGAACCACCGGCGTATGCTGATTGGATTGACGAAACGCACGTACCATATCGAGCACTTGGCGCAAACCCACCCCTGCGGCCAAAGCGCGGTCTCCAGCAGCTTGAATGACCGGACCATCGGCACTGGGGTCTGAAAAAGGCACGCCCAACTCAATCACATCAGCCCCTGCCTGCACCATGCCGTGCATGAGTTCGGGCGTGATGTCTGGGTAGGGAAAGCCCGCCGTTACGAACGGAATCAGGGCTTTTTGGCCTTCAGACTGAAGCTTGGCAAAGGTTTGGGAAATTCGACTCATGAGGCGGAAACGGGTTTGATGGAGATGACAGAGCCCGGATGGGTCGCGCCACCCTTAACCGCTTGCCCCTGGCAGCTGGGGCGACAGTAAAAATCAGCTTGACTCAAATCGGCCACGGTGCCGATGTCTTTGTCGCCACGACCTGAAAGGTTGATCAAAATAGATTGATCGGGCCGCATAGTTTTGGCCAGTTTCATGGCGTAGGCAATGGCGTGGCTGGACTCCAGTGCCGGAATGATGCCCTCGGTAAGGCACAAATAATGGAAGGCCTTAAGCGCTTCCCCGTCGGTAATACCCACGTACTCGGCCCGCCCTATGTCTTTGAGAAAAGCGTGTTCAGGCCCTACCCCCGGGTAGTCCAAACCTGCGCTGATGCTGTGGGTTTCGGTGACTTGGCCATTGTCGTTTTGCAGCACATAAGTGCGGTTGCCATGCAACACGCCAGGGCTGCCGCGCTGCAGAGAAGCAGAATGGCGGCCACTTTCTAGCCCTTCGCCAGCGGCTTCCACACCAATCAATCGGGTTTGATCAAAAGGAATGTAGGGGTAAAAAATGCCCATGGCGTTGCTGCCACCACCCACGCACGCCAGCACGGCGTCGGGTTGTGGGCCAGTGCAGCCCGTGCGTTTGAGCATGTCGGGCATTTGCACCACGCATTCCTCACCGATCACGCTCTGAAAATCCCGAACGATCATGGGGTAAGGGTGTGGGCCTGCTACCGTGCCAATGATGTAGAAGGTATTGTCTACATTGGCTACCCAGTCGCGCATGGCCTCGTTAAGGGCGTCTTTGAGGGTTTTGCTGCCGCTTTCCACCGGCACCACTGTGGCACCCAACAGCTTCATGCGGTACACATTGGGGCTTTGTCGTTTGACGTCCTCGCTGCCCATGTACACCACGCACTCTAGGCCGTAGCGGGCGCAGATGGTGGCGGTGGCCACGCCGTGTTGCCCTGCGCCCGTCTCGGCAATGATGCGGGTTTTGCCCATGCGCCGCGCCAACATGGCCTGCCCGATGGTGTTGTTGATTTTGTGCGCGCCCGTGTGGTTAAGGTCTTCGCGCTTGAGAAAAATTTGTGCGCCGCCCTGTTCGCGGCTCATACGTGCCGCATGGTAGATGGGCGAGGGGCGGCCCACAAAATGGGCCAGTTCGTATTTGAATTCGGCTAAAAATTCGGGGTCGTGCTGGTAGCGGGCGTAGGCCTCACGCAATTGCTCAATGGCGTGGGTGAGGGTTTCACTGACGAAGCTGCCCCCGTAGATGCCAAAATGGCCAGAGGCATCGGGTTGTTGGTAGTCAAGCATGGGTTTCATTTTCAAGTGTGAAGGTCTGCTGCCCTTACGGCAGCGACAAACTGAACCATTTTTTCGGCGTCTTTAAGGCCTTTTTGCACCAGGCCATCAGCGCCCACCGCCTCCACTCCGGAGCTCACATCCACCCCGAGCGAAAGACATTTGGGTCGCAGTTGGCGAATGCCTTCAGTCACATTGGCTGCGTTGAGACCACCACTCAAGACGAGGTGAGCGTTGACGTTTTGTGAAAGAAGTGACCAATCGAATGCCTGACCGCCGCCGCCAAAGCCCTCAACATGAGCGTCAAGTAGCAAGGCCTGGGCAGCTGAATATAAAGAAATGTATTTTAGAAGGTCAAATGCTTTACCGGCGCCACCTAGGGGGATTCTGGCCGCCTTTAAAAAGGGCAGGTGCAGGGTTTGCTGAAACTTCGAGCAAAACTCTGGCATTTCGTCGCCATGAAACTGCAAGGTGGCGCCGGGAACCTGAGTACACGCGGCTTGCACATCTTCCGAGCTTGGGTTGACAAACAACAGCACGGGCGTGACAAAAGGGGGCAGGCGCCGAGCCAGTTGGCCAGCACGCTCTGTACTTACGGCGCGGGGGCTGGGGGGGTAGAGTACCAAGCCAATGGCGTCCACCCCAGCGTGAACGGCGGCGTCCACATCAGCTTCGCGGGTGAGCCCACAAATCTTGATCCGGGTGCGGCTGGGCGAAAGGAAATTGCTCATGGCAACCAATCATACGCAGGGGTGCGATCGGGCAGGCCCCAATGGCTTTCGTAGCGAGGACCCAAAAAATACAGCCCGTCTGGGCTGAAGGTTGGGGCGGCGGCGTCGCGATTGCGGGCAGCCAGAACCTCAGCCATCCATTTGGGGGGATGGCGACCTTGTCCAATGAACACCAAGCAGCCCATGATGTTGCGAATCATGTGATGCAAAAAGGCATTGGCTTCAAATTCAAAACGCCAGTAAGCGCCCCGTTGGCTGATGTTGAGGTCTTTAAGCTGTTTAACGGGCGAAAGCGCCTGACACGCTGAGGCCCGAAACGACGAAAAATCATGTTCCCCTATGAGTATTGCAGCAGCTTGCTGCATGGCCAATAGGTTCAAGGGCTGAAACACCCAGCCCACCCGGCCTTGCTCCACACTGGGCCTTACGGGTGAATCCAGCAAGACGTAGGCGTAGCGCCTGGACACGGCACTGGCGCGACAATGAAATGTGGGGGGCACGAGTTGGGCCCATTGCACGGAAATGTCCGGGGGCAAAAAACTGTTCGTACCCCTGACCCAGCCTTGAATGGCGCGTTCGGCATCGGTATCAAAATGCACCACTTGCATCAGCCCGTGCACCCCCGCATCGGTTCTGCCTGCGCAAAGCGTTGAAACCCTAGGCACATCGGCAAACTTGCCAAGGGCCAGCTCGAGTTGGTCTTGAATGGTGCGTTGCGACAGCTGGCTTTGCCAACCTTCATAAGCTTGCCCGTTGTAGGACACCCCCATGGCTACCCTCAGGGTCATGTGACGGCGCCTTCCTTAGGCTGTAAGTTCAGCCTAATTTGCTCAAGGCTTCTTCGGCCTTGGCTTTCATGTCGCCCGAAGCTTGGGCAATGATGTCTTCAATCATGTTGCGGGCACCTTCGACGTCACCAATGGCGTTGAACTCCTCTGCCAATGCCAACTTGGTCTCAAACGCCTGTTGGTCGGAGTTTGCAGCTTCACCGGACGATGGGACCGCCAAATCCAATGAAATGGCGCTCATATCAAACTCCAGCGGTTCCGCGATTGGCGTGGCCGCTTGCTCGGCAACTTCTGCTTCAAGGTCTGCGGAATCTAAGTCCGATGTGTTTAAGTCCATATCGGGCAGAGAGTTGAGCATGTCCTCTAGGCTTTGGTTGTCCATGGGGGGCTGCAAAACGTTGTCCTCTTCACCCGCAGTGCGGGCAACTTCAGAGGCGACTTCTGGAGTGTCCTCTGGCGTGTCATCCTGTTCGGGTTCTATGACTGAATCACGAGCTTCTGAAGCTTCAGCCATGGGTGGGACGCCATTGAAGTACAGCGGATTTTGTGAATCCAGCGCTTGGCCCATAGTGCAGAGGGCCACCCAGTCTGCGCCGGACCCGCCGGTGACAGCCTGAACTTGCAGTGCCACTTGCTCAAATTCGGCTACTTGTTCCGATTTGGCATAAATGCCTGCCAATTTGAGGTGCAGTTCCGTACGTTCGGGTTCCTGCTCAATGGCGGATTTGAGCAGCAAAATGGCTTGAGCCTCGCGCCCATAGGTCAACATGATGTCGGCTTGTGACAGCGCGATGGATTTCTTAACCTCTTTCAGCGCCGAGCTGTTGGCGTCATCCGCCCCTGAATCCGAGCCGCCAACACCTGATGGGGGGCTCAGCAAAGGGTTGTCGTCAGCATTACGCCGGGCGCGCGCTCGAATAAATTTGTACACGCCCAAGCCAAATAGGGCGGAAATCAAACCGCCCGCTACTAATGGGGTCATGGGGTCGTTCAGCACACGGTCTAGGCCCTCGGCTTCAGAGGCCTCTTCATTTGAGGCAGATGCAGGTGAGGTATCGGTGCTGGACTTTGGTGTTACAGGTGAAGAAGCTGCACCAGAAATAGCCGGAATCGCAGTCAGTTGATCCGAAGGGGCTGAAGGGGCGGTAGAGGCGGTAGGGGCAGTGGAAGAGGCCGTGGTGGAGGCAGTGATAGGGGTGGACGTCTTGGTCTCGTTATTGGCTTGGCTATTTGCCAATTGATTGGGCAAGGTGGCCTGCGCCTCTTTGGAGAGTTTTTCTAAGTCGGCCAGGTTTTTAGAAAGTTCCCGTGCTTTTTGAGCTTGCTCTTGCTGAATCAGCTTTTCGGCAACCTGGTCAGCCACGCTTGAACCGAGGGCGCCTTTAGATAATGTCAATTTGTCGGGCGTGGCATCTGCAGTTTTTTTATCTTGAACTTGGGTTTGGATGCCTCCCGAAGCGCCTCGGTTGGGAGCGTCTTGCTTGCTGGTTCGAGCAGATGCAGCCAGTTTTTCGCGGTAGCTGTTGAAGTCTTTGCTTTGCGCTTGAATAATGTCGCGGGCTTCTTCAGCAGAGCTTTCCGAGACTTGGCCCCCAGTGGGTAAGTTGAGAATCACGCCTGAGCGCAAGCGATTGATGTTTTTGTTGATAAATGCTTCAGGGTTGGCTTTTTGCATGGCCACCAACATCTGGTCCAAAGAAAACCCAGAAACCTGATGGTCGCGGGCAATTTTTCCAGCGGTGTCACCATCAATGACCTTGACTTGGGTCTCTCCAGCAGCATTTGCTGGGGACTTGACCTCCGCCTTAGCTGCCGCCTTTACTAAAGCTTTGCTTGTGGCAGTTGGGGCGGCTGGCTTGTTGGATTGGGTATCCGGTTGGGGTGGTGTTGAAGTGGAAGATGCGGTTGGCGCAGTGGATGTGACGGGTGTTTGAGCTTGAACCGGCTCAACGGGAGGCGGCGGCGTGATCTGCGGTGGGTCTAGGAGCAAGGTGTAATCGCGCACTTGGCGGCCACCGTTCCAGCTCAACTCCAGCATCACATCCACAAAGGATTCATTCACCGGGGTGCTGCCCGATACGCTCAAAAAGGCCGAGCCATCTGTGCGCCGCTGCAAAGTGACTTGCAAGCCATTCAAAACTGGGTTGAAGTTGATGCCCGCTGACTTAAATGCCTCAGCCGAGGCAATGCCTGCGCTCAGGGAGGCAGACTCATCTGATGAGATGTCCAATACATCCACTTCTACGCGAAGGGGCTCGCCCAAAGTAGAGAGTACTTTGCTGCGGCCCAGCATGAGAGCCCATGCCGAGTGGCTGGTGACTCCCAGACCTAAGGCCGCCAGTAATAGGCTGGGAACCACACGGGCCAAAGCGCGCTTCGGTGTCAAGCAAAAGAACATCGTGTGGTGGGCCATGTGCGGTTAAGTTGCTGGATTGTGGTGGAGTTTCAAGTGCCAAGCAAGATGCGCAGCATACGGCGTAATGGCTCTGCAGCCCCCCACAGCAGTTGGTCACCCACCGTAAAAGCGCTGATGTACTGGGGGCCCATAGCCATTTTGCGGATACGCCCCACTGGAATGCGCAAGGTGCCGGTGGTCGCGACAGGGGTTAAGTCTTGCACCGTGGCTTCTCGAGTGTTGGGCACCAACTTCACCCATGGGTTGTCTGCGGCAATCATGGACTCCAGGTCCGCCACGGGCACATCTTTTTTAAGCTTTAGCGTGAGGGCTTGGCTGTGGCAGCGCATGGCCCCAACTCGAACGCAAATGCCGTCCACGGGGATGGCCTCAGTGCCAAAACCTGGGCCTTGGCCCAAAATTTTGTTGGTTTCGGCCATGCCTTTCCACTCTTCTCGCGACATGCCCCAACCCGCTTCTTCGCGCTGCTTGTCTAGGCCTAAATCTTTGTCGATCCATGGAATCAAGGAGCCCCCCAAGGGCACGCCAAAATGCTCAATCTCTTGCCCTTGCAGGCTGCGCTGCTTGGCAATCACGAGGCGGTCAATTTCCAGAATGGCACTCTTTGGGTCATCCAGCAAGGTTTTGACCTCGGCGTACAGCGTGCCGTATTGAGTGAGCAACTCCCGCATGTGTTGCGCACCACCGCCAGATGCGGCTTGGTAGGTTTGCGTACTCATCCATTCCACCAAGCCCGCCTTAAAGAGCGCTCCCACCCCCATCAGCATGCAGCTGACGGTGCAGTTGCCACCCACCCAGTTATGGCCACCCTGGATCAAGGCTTTTTGAATGACGGGCAAGTTGACGGGGTCCAGAATAATGACCGCGTCATCTTGCATGCGAAGGGTGGAGGCCGCGTCAATCCAGTGACCCTTCCAGCCCGATTGGCGCAGTTTGGGAAACACCTCTGAGGTGTAGTCGCCACCTTGGGCGGTGATGATGATGTCGCAACGCTTGAGGGCCTCAATATTGAAGGCGTTTTGCAGGCGCGTTTCATTTTTGGCTTGTGCAGGTGCGGCGCCTCCCGCGTTGGAGGTTGAAAAAAACAGGGGCTCTATCAGGTCAAAGTCTTGCTCTTGGGTCATTCGGTCCATCAGAACCGAACCCACCATACCGCGCCAACCTACCAAACCCACCAACTTTCTCATGGCTTTGCCTTTAGATATCGAATCAATATCGAATTACTGAACTGCAAGGGCCGCCACGACGGCGTCGCCCATTTCCTTGGTGCCAACCCTGTGCGTGCCCGCTGACCAAATGTCGGGGGTGCGCAAGCCTGAGACCAACACTTTTTTAACCGCCGATTCGATCCGCAGGGCTGCCTCGGCTTGGTTGAGGGAAAAACGCAGCATCATGGCAGCAGACAAAATCGTAGCCAGCGGATTGGCCACCCCTTTTCCGGCAATGTCGGGTGCACTGCCATGGCTGGGCTCGTAGAGGCCCACCTGCTTGTCGTTTAATGAGGCCGACGGCAACATGCCAATAGAGCCCGTCAGCATGGCGGCTTCGTCAGACAAGATGTCGCCAAACATATTGCCGGTAACCACCACATCTAATTTTTTTGGCGCGCGCACCAGCTGCATGGCCGCGTTGTCCACGTACATGTGCTCGAGCTCCACGTCGGGGTATTGGGCGTGCACTTCAGTGACCACATCTTTCCAGAACTGAAAAGTCTCCAACACGTTGGCCTTATCCACGCTGGTTACTTTCTTGCTGCGCTTGCGCGCCGCTTGAAACGCCACATGCGCAATGCGCTCAATTTCAGGCTTGGAATAGCGCATGGTGTCAAAAGCTTCTTCCGCACCCGGAAAATGCCCGTCCACTGCAATTCTTCTGCCGCGTGGTTGACCAAAGTAAATATCGCCGGTGAGTTCGCGAATGATCAGAATGTCCAGCCCCGAAATCAGCTCAGGCTTGAGGCTGGAGGCACCCACCAATTCTTCGTAGCAAATGGCAGGGCGAAAGTTTGCAAACAGCCCTAAATGTTTGCGCAAACCCAAAATGGCTTGCTCAGGGCGGAACTGACGCTCGAGCTGATCGTATTTCCAGTCGCCCACAGCCCCAAACAAAATGGCGTCGCAGTTCTGGGCCAGCTTTAGGGTGGATTCCGGTAGCGGATGCCCATGAGATTCGTAAGCCGTGCCGCCTACGGGCGCAAATTCCATCTCAAACTTCAGGTCCAAGGCTTTGAGGACTCTAACGGCTTGGTCTACGATTTCGGTGCCGATACCGTCACCAGGTAGTACAGCAATTTTCATGTTCAACCTGCCAGCAAGGTTCGGGCCAACCAAGGCTTTTGAGCCAAGCGCTGGGCTTCAAAGGATTGAATGGTGTCTTTGTGCCTCAATGTGAGACCTATGTCATCGAGCCCATTGAGCAGGCAATAACGGCGAAAGGCTTGGACCTCAAAGGGAAATTCTTCGCTCTGGGGTTTGACCACCACTTGCCGATCAAGATCTACCGTGAGGCTAAATCCTGGGAACGCCAAGCATTCATTAAATAGGCTAGCGACGATGGAGTCAGAAAGCACCAGTGGCAGCAGACCATTTTTAAAACAGTTGTTGAAAAAAATGTCGGCAAAGCTGGGCGCAATCACACATCTAAAGCCGTACTGGTCTAAGGCCCAAGGGGCGTGCTCTCGCGAGGAGCCACAGCCAAAGTTTTTGCGGGCCAGCAAGATGGACGCGCCTTCGTAACGCGATTGGTTGAGCACAAAGTCTGGATTGGGTTTGCGAGAACCGGGGTCTTGGCCAGGCTCCCCTTTGTCTAGATAGCGCCACTCGTCAAACAAGTTGGGGCCGAAACCGGTTTTGCGTATGGACTTTAAAAATTGCTTGGGAATGATGGCGTCGGTGTCAACGTTCTCCCGGTCCATTGGGGCCACCAAGCCCTTGTGCACTGTGAATTGTTTCATGTGTTGTTGTATGGAAAGATTTAAAGCTGGCGTTTCAGATGAACTTGCGCACATCCACAAAATGCCCGTACACCGCCGCAGCCGCGGCCATGGCGGGGCTGACCAGATGGGTGCGGCCACCCGCGCCTTGGCGACCTTCAAAGTTGCGGTTGCTTGTGGACGCGCAACGTTCGCCGGGCTCTAGGCGGTCGGCATTCATGGCCAAGCACATGGAGCAACCCGGCTCACGCCATTCAAAACCAGCGGCTTTGAAAATTTCGTCTAAGCCTTCTTTTTCAGCTTGTAATTTGACTTGGCCAGACCCAGGCACCACCAAAGCAGCCTTGATGTTGGGAGCTACTTTGCGCCCCATTTTTTTGACCAACTGCGCGGCTTCACGCAGGTCTTCAATGCGGCTGTTGGTGCAGGACCCAATGAACACCTTGTCTACAAAAAGGTCGTTCAAGGCTTTGCCAGGGGTGAGACCCATATACGTCAGGGCCCGCTCAATGGCAGAGCGCTTGTTGGCGTCTTTTTCTTTGTCAGGGTCGGGGACGTTGCCGTCTATACCCAACACCATTTCAGGAGACGTGCCCCAAGTCACCTGCGGCAGGATTTGGCTGGCATCCAGCTCCACGACTGCGTCAAAATGGGCATCGGTATCAGAGTGCAGGGTGCGCCAATAGGTCACAGCCTGGTCCCACTCCACGCCGCCCACAAAACGGCCGGTGGCATCTACGCCCGGGGCCATGGGTCGACCTTTGACATATTCAATAGTGGCCTCGTCCACTGCTACCAAGCCCGCGCGGGCTCCTGCTTCGATGGCCATATTGCATAAGGTCATACGACCTTCCATGGTCAGGCCGCGGATGGCAGAACCCGAAAATTCGATGGTGTAACCCGTGCCGCCAGCGGTACCGATTTTTCCAATAATGGCCAGCACCACATCTTTGGCGCTGCAGCCTCTTTGCAGTACGCCTTCCACCTTGACCAACATGTTTTTGGCTTTTTTGGCCAGCAGCGTTTGGGTGGCCATCACATGCTCAACTTCGCTGGTGCCGATGCCATGCGCCAGGGCGCCAAAAGCCCCGTGGGTGGAGGTGTGAGAGTCCCCGCACACCACCGTCATACCTGGCAAAGTGGCGCCGTTTTCAGGGCCAATTACATGCACGATGCCTTGGCGTTTCGACATAAACGGAAAGTAAGCCGCCGCACCAAAGGCTTTGATGTTGTCGTCCAAGGTGGTGATTTGTTCTTTGCTGACGGAGTCGGTGATGCCGTCATACCCCAGCTCCCAGCCAGTGGTGGGCGTGTTGTGGTCGGCGGTGGCCACAATGGAGCTGACGCGCCACACTTTGCGACCAGATTGGCGCAAGCCTTCAAAAGCTTGAGGGCTGGTGACTTCATGCACCAAATGGCGGTCTATATAAAGAATGGAGGTACCGTCTTCTTCGGTATGGACGACGTGTTCGTCCCAAATTTTGTCGTAAAGCGTGCGTCCCATATGTGTTCCTAAGCGATGGGGCATTTTATGCGCAGGCTTGTGGGCCTGATGGCTCCTGATTGCGCCTGTTGTTCACGCTAAGCGAGGGTTCAATCCAGAAGGGTGAGGTTTGGGTCTAAGGCTCTGACCCTAGGGTCCACGTTGTAACCCCCATACTCGGTGTAACGCAACAAGTGGCGCTTGCAGGTGTGGCACTTCCAAAGGTCACAGCGGTTGTAAGGAAAAAAATTGACGGCCACAGGTGCATCGGGAGATTCGTATCGGGTGCCTTGAGGGTGAAGCTCCACAAAAGTGGGTTCGTAAAGTTCTGGATCGCGCAGGGTGGCGATCTGTTGGGTATCTTTAGGCCAGCGGTATTCGCTGAAACTTTCCCATCCAGCACAAGCCCCAAGGCTACACGTGCAGTTGGTGGATGACGGTGATGAGGCCAGCAGTGCTTGGAGTTCTGCTGCGGTCTGAATACGTTGCATCAAAAAACCCCGCCGACGTTGCCGTCCGGCGGGGCGTGTAGGGATAAAAAAAGATCAACGCTGGTTGATGGGGGGCACGTCGCGACGCGCAGAGCCCGTGAACAGCTGACGTGGGCGACCAATTTTGTACTCTGGGTCACCAATCATTTCATTGAGTTGTGCAATCCAGCCTACGGTTCTGGCCAAGGCAAAAATGCCGGTAAACAAGTTGACTGGAATACCAATAGCGCGTTGTACGATGCCGGAATAAAAGTCGACATTGGGGTAGAGCTTGCGCTGTACAAAGTAATCGTCTTCGAGGGCAATCTTTTCTAGGGCCATAGAGAGCTTGAACAGTGGATCGTTTTCGAGGCCCAGTTCAGCCAACACCTCTTTACAGGTTTCCTGCATAAGTTTGGCGCGGGGATCGTAATTTTTGTAGACGCGGTGTCCAAAGCCCATCAAGCGAACGCCGGAGTTTTTGTCCTTCACTTGATTCATGAACTCGCCCACTTTGTTCAAGCCGCCGCTGGCTTGAATTTCTTCGAGCATGTTCAGGCAAGCTTCGTTGGCGCCACCGTGAGCAGGACCCCACAAGCAGGCCACTCCAGCTGCAATGGCCGCAAAAGGGTTGGTGCCCGAAGATCCGCACAAACGCACGGTGGAGGTGGACGCGTTTTGTTCGTGGTCGGCGTGCAAGATGAAGATGCGATCCAAAGCCCGCTCCAAAACGGGGTTGACCACATACTCTTCGCATGGGTTGCCAAACATCATGCGCAGGAAGTTGCCTGCGTAGCTCAGGTTGTTTTGCGGGTACATGAAGGGCTGACCAATGCCGTATTTGTAAGCCATGGCTACCAACGTCGGCAGCTTGGCAATGAGCCTGATGGCCGCAATTTCGCGGTGCTGCGGGTTGGTGATGTCGGTACTGTCGTGATAGAAGGCCGACATGCCGCCCACCAAACCAGTCAAAACGGCCATCGGATGCGCATCGCGACGGAAACCACGCAAAAAGAACTGCATTTGCTCGTGCACCATGGTGTGGGTGGTTACCAAGCGGGTGAATTCTGTTTTTTTCTGCGCGTTGGGCAAATCTCCGTACAACAGCAGGTGGCAGGTTTCCATAAAGTCGCATTGGGTCGCCAATTGCTCAATAGGGTAGCCACGGTAGAGCAATTCACCTTTGTCGCCGTCAATATAGGTGATGGCAGACTGGCAAGATGCGGTTGACAAAAAACCAGGGTCGTAGGTGAACATGCCAGTTTGGCCGTACAGCTTGCGAATGTCAATGACATCGGGGCCGACGCTGCCCTGATAAACGGGCATCTCCATGCTGGGAGAGTTGTTGCTGAACGACAGGGTGGCTTTGTAGTCTGCGAGTTTCATGGTTGCCCTTTCATTTGGTTCTTAACATTTTTAACACTTCATGCACAGCATCTTCACCAAGACTAGGGTGCCCTTCGGCTCCCATTTCTTCAAGCGATTTACGACCCAGATGGAGATCCAACAAATCGTTATCACTCAAATCCATCAAATTCAGCAAAGCTTCTGAATGACGAACGGTCAAAGAAGCTTCGTGACGTTTAAAAAAACGCTCAATGAACAAGTCGTTTTCTAACAGGCCGCGGCGACAGCGCCATCTCAGCTTGCTAAAGCTCGCAGCGTCTATCAGAGGGTCAGAGTTCACAAGTTCATCCGCTAATGCCGTGGCCTTAAACGGCGCGAGCGACCATCATTTCTTTGATTTTTCCAATAGCCTTGGTGGGATTGAGGCCCTTGGGGCACACGTCCACGCAATTCATGATGGTGTGGCAACGGAAGAGACGGTAAGGGTCTTCTAAGTTGTCCAAACGCTCGCCAGTGGCTTCGTCACGGCTATCTGCAATGAACCGATAGGCCTGCAACAGGCCAGCGGGGCCCACAAATTTGTCCGGGTTCCACCAAAAACTGGGGCAGCTGGTCGAGCAGCTGGCGCAAAGAATGCACTCGTACAACCCGTTGAGCTCTTCTCGCTCTTCTGGACTTTGCAAACGCTCTTTCTCGGGAGGAACGTTGTCGTTGACAAGGTAGGGCTTGATAGAGTGGTACTGTTTGAAAAACTGGGTCATGTCCACAATCAGGTCGCGTACCACGGGCAGACCAGGAAGCGGCTTCAATACGATGGTTTGGGGAAGCGTGAGCAAATTGGTCAGGCAAGCCAAACCGTTTTTGCCATTGATGTTCATGGCGTCCGAACCGCAAACACCTTCACGGCAAGAGCGGCGGTACGAGATGCTGGGATCGACCGCTTTGAGCTTGATGAGGGCATCCAACAACATGCGCTCATTGCCTTCGAGTTCGAGCTCGATGGTTTGCATGTAAGGCTTAGCGTCTTTCTCAGGGTCGTAACGGTAGATCTGAAAGGTGCGTTTTTGCATGGTGTGACCTCGTGAAGGCTTAAATTTAAGTGTGCGAATTTAAAAAGTGCGAACTTTAGGCGGAATAGAGTCCACGGTCAGCGGCTTGAGGTTTACGGGCTTGTAGGTCAAGCTGTTGTTTTTGCTGTGCCAAAGCGAGTGCTTCATCCACTCTGCGTCGTTACGGCCAAGGGGGGTGTGAGGATCATCAGCAGGGCGCTCGTAGTCGCTCACGGTGTGCGCACCACGGCACTCTTTACGTGCAGCGGCTGATTCCATCGTGGATTGAGCACATTCAATCAGGTTGTCCACTTCCAAAGCCTCAATCCTTGCGGTGTTAAATATTTTGGAATTGTCTTTGAGGCCAATGTGATTCACACGTTCGCGCAGATCGGCAATTTTCTTCACGCCTTCATCCATGCTGGCTTGAGTGCGGAACACGCCTGCATGAAACTGCATGGCGGCACGCATGTCGTTGGCCACGTCTTGCGAGTATTCGCCCGATACGGCGGAGTCCAAACGCGCTAAGCGTGCCAAGGTTTGATCTGCAGCATCTTTTGGAAGTGGTTTGTGGGCTTTGGTGCGGCTCGCAAACTCCACCACGTGGTTACCGGCAGCGCGGCCAAACACCAACAAGTCCAACAAAGAGTTGGTGCCCAGACGGTTGGCGCCGTGCACGCTCACGCAAGAGCACTCTCCTACGGCATACAAGCCGTTGACCACTGCATTGTGGTCGGTAGCGGTTTGGGTGACCACTTGGCCATGCACATTGGTAGGAATTCCGCCCATTTGGTAATGGATGGTCGGCACCACAGGAATGGCCTCTTTAGTGATGTCTACATTGGCGAAGTTGACGCCAATTTCAAACACAGAGGGCAAGCGCTTGTGGATGGTCTCGGCGCCTAAGTGGTCCAGCTTGAGAAGCACATAGTCTTTATTGGGTCCGCAGCCCCGACCCTCTTTGATTTCTTGATCCATCGAGCGGGACACAAAGTCGCGCGGAGCCAAGTCTTTCAAAGTGGGTGCATAACGCTCCATGAAGCGTTCGCCATTGGAATTGAGCAAGATGGCACCTTCGCCACGACAGCCTTCGGTGAGCAGCACGCCCGCGCCTGCAACGCCCGTAGGGTGGAACTGCCAGAACTCCATGTCCTCTAATGGAATGCCCGCGCGCGCTGCCATGCCCATGCCGTCGCCAGTATTGATAAAGGCGTTGGTAGAGGCTGCAAAAATACGGCCAGCACCACCAGTGGCCAGCATCACGGTTTTGGCGTGAAGCACATGAAGATCACCTGTTTCCATTTCAAGGGCGGTCACACCCACCACGTCACCTTCAGCGTCGCGAATGAGGTCTAAGGCCATCCACTCTACAAAGAAGTTGGTTTTATGCTGAACATTTTGTTGGTACAAGGTGTGCAGCATGGCGTGGCCAGTTCGGTCAGCGGCAGCGCATGCGCGTTGCACAGGTTTTTCGCCGTAGTTGGCGGTGTGGCCACCGAACGGACGCTGATAAATGGTGCCATCGGGGTTGCGGTCAAAAGGCATACCCATGTGCTCTAGGTCGTAAACCACCTTGGGGGCTTCCCGACACATGAACTCAATGGCGTCTTGATCGCCCAGCCAGTCAGAGCCCTTGATGGTGTCGTAAAAGTGATAGTGCCAGTTGTCTTCAGACATATTGCCTAAAGAAGCACCGATACCCCCTTGGGCAGCCACAGTGTGTGAACGCGTGGGGAATACTTTGGAAAGCACCGCAACATTAAGACCTGCGCGAGCCAGCTGCAGGCTGGCACGCATGCCGGAGCCTCCCGCGCCAACGATGACAACGTCAAACTTACGGGTAGTGACGGGGTAAGACATAAATCAGAGCCTCCAGAGAACTTGAATGGCCCAACCGGTGCATGCGACCAACCAGACGATGGTGAAAACCTGCAGCGACAGGCGAATGGAAATGGGTTTGATGTAGTCCATCCAGATATCTCGCATGCCCACCCACACGTGGTAGCCCAAAGCGATGATCACGGTAAAGGTGATGACCTTCATCCACTGCTTGGCAAAAATGCCTGCCCAAGCTTCGTAAGTGATGGGCCCTGAAATCAAGAGAACTTGAGCCAGTAACAAAAACGTGAAGAGGACCATCAACACCGCAGTGATGCGTTGACTGAGCCAGTCGCGCAAACCATAGTGCGCGCCTACAACCACACGTTTGGAGCCGTAATTGACCGACATGATGTGCTCCTAATTAGTAAAAACCAAACAACTTAGCGCCCAAAGCAGCAGTGAGCAACAAACTCACCACCAAGGTGGCAATGGCTGAACTGCGACCGAACTCTTTGCTAACGGCGTGCCTTGCATCCATCCACAAATGACGCAAACCCGCCGTAATGTGGTGCAAATAGGCCCAAATGAGGGCCAGCGCCACCAATTTAAAAAACCAACCTGGAATCCAGCCCAAGCCTGCGTTGAAAACATAGGTGAACTTGGCGTAGGAATATTCAGATGTGATGGAGGTGTCAAACATCCAGATGATGAAGGGCAACAGCAAAAACATTAGGGCACCGCTGACGCGATGAAGAATCGAAACCCAACCCGCTGGAGGAAGGCGATAAGTGGGGAGATCTGTGAAGGCGTTGATGTTTCGAAATTCAGGCTTTGTGGGCCGGACAGGGGAGGTAACTTCTGACATGAATAGGGTCTTTCTTTAGGGGGTAACCACTAGCAAACCTGACATGAATGAACCGAATGTGAGTGTGATCCAAGCCTCAAACATCTGTGCTTAAAACAATTGAACCCAACAACGCAGCGGATTCTATTGCAATGCAGCAACTGTTGTGTCGGTGTGAACGATAGCCGGGCAATTTGACGGTGGTTGTGGCTGGTTTCATCCCAATTCGTTCCGGTAGTGGTGGTTTTGAGTGAGGTAGAAACCTTGCCTGAATTCCATCGGGAAGTCCTGATAGCTGAATGAGGTGCGCTCCACGCTCAGCAGCGGGGTGTTGGCCCCCACTTTAAGCAGATCACTTTGGGCAGGGTTAGGCAATACAGCTCGAATGTGCTCAACCGCGCGCACCATATGCACGCCGAATACGGTTTCAAACATGGCATACATGGGGGCATTTGAATGCTGCAAGGTTTGCAAGCTCAAGCCCTTAAAAGCGAATGCGGGTAGCCAGATGTCCTCCAAAATGGTGGGGGGGCTTTCGTTAGATGAACTCTCTAGGCTTAGGACCCGCTGTATGTAAAACACTTGGTCTGAAGATTTCAGATTAAGGACCTTAGCTATTCCTGAAGGTGCTCGCTGCTTTTTGCATGCCAAAATCTGCCTTTGGGTGCCGATGTTAGATGGAGCGGAGCTTTCGGCGGGATCGGCCACCAGCTTTAAAAAACGGTACTGAACTTGCTGCTCCGCGTGCGTGGCTACAAAAGTGCCTATGCCTTGGCGGCGGGTAAGGTGGTTGTCTTTGGCCAAGGCATCTAAAGCTTTGCGCACTGTGCCTTGACTCACTTGGTAGCGTTTGGCCAATACGACTTCACTTGGAATCATTTCCCCAGGCTTCCATTCCGCAGATTGCAGACTTTGCAAAATCAAATTCTTAATTTGCGAATAAAGAGGGCTGTAAGCCGGTGTGAGCATGTTCAAGATGTGGGCTCGAAATGTGAACAATTTGTGTCAGGATGTTATCTTATATAAGACATAAGACAAAATCGTGTATCCATATTTTCAGGTTAAACTGAACTTATTCATTTCGATTTTTTACCCACCTTCTGGAGTTTTACATGAGCAAGAAACCTGTTCGCGTGGCAGTTACTGGTGCCGCGGGTCAAATTGGATATGCCCTGTTGTTTCGCATAGCATCCGGCGAAATGCTGGGTAAAGATCAGCCCGTCATTCTTCAGTTGCTGGAGGTGCCAGCAGAGGGCCCACAAAAGGCGCTCAATGGCGTGATGATGGAATTGGAAGACTGTGCTTTTCCTTTGTTGGCAGGTATGGAGGCCCATGGCGACCCCATGACCGCGTTCAAAGATGCCGATTACGCATTGTTGGTAGGTTCCATGCCCCGCAAGGCAGGTATGGAGCGTGCTGAATTGCTCGCGATCAATGGACAAATTTTCATTGGTCAGGGCAAGGCCCTCAACGCTGTGGCCAGCCGTGACGTGCGTGTGTTGGTAGTGGGCAACCCTGCCAATACCAATGCCTACATTGCCATGAAGAGCGCGCCAGACCTTTCCAGCAAAAACTTCACAGCCATGCTGCGTCTCGACCACAACCGCGCGGCCAGCCAAATTGCGGCCAAAACAGGCAAAGCAGTGGCTGACATTCAAAAATTGTGCGTTTGGGGCAACCATTCGCCCACCATGTACGCTGACTATCGTTTTGCAACCATCGGCGGTGCCAGCGTGAAAGACATGATCAACGACCAAGATTGGAACGCCAATACCTTTTTGCCTACTGTAGGCAAGCGTGGTGCGGCCATTATTGAAGCCCGTGGTTTGTCTTCAGCCGCATCGGCTGCCAATGCCGCTATTGACCACATGCGCGACTGGGCATTGGGAACCAACGGCAAGTGGGTCACCATGGGTATCCCTTCAAGCGGCTTGTATGGTATTCCCAAGGACGTTATGTTTGGCTTCCCTGTTGTTTGCGAAGGCGGCGAATACAAAGTGGTGGAGGGTTTGTCTATTGACGAGTTCAGCCAGTCTTGCATTGATAAAACCCTTAAAGAGTTGTTGGACGAGCAAGCTGGTGTGAACCACTTGCTGTAAACATCAGCACCAACGGATCTTGTCCACATGGGTGAGCACCACCACTTGACTGGCGTCCACCCGCGACAAGTGTTGATGGGCGCTCAGGCTGCGACTGGGGTTTTGCCTGTGTGTGACCACTACAGTGGCGTTGAGCCCAGAATTCGCAAAAGCCTGCAGTTGCAAGCCGAGCTCATGGCCGAGTTCGGGGCTTGTGTTTTCGATGCCACCTTAGATTGCGAAGACGGTTCTCCGGTTGGCGGAGAGTTAGACCACGCCCAAATGGTGGTGGGCCTCCTTCAAGAAATCCACGAGCAAGATCGACAAAATCAATCAGTCCATGTTGACAATGGCTGGCGCAGAACGGGTGTCCGAATTCACCCTGTGGATCATCCTGCTTTTGAGTCAGATGTGGACACCATAGTGGGCACTGCAGGAGCATTGCTCAGCCATGTGATGGTGCCCAAAGTAGAGACAGTGGTCGATGTCGATCGGGCCGTCCAGGCGATAGATGCCTCTTTGGTTCGGGGCCATCAATTGCGCAAGGATGCGTTGCCCTTGCATGTCTTGCTGGAGTCCTCGGCTGCGGTGCATCGGGCTTTTGAGATTGCACAGCACCCCAGGGTTCAGTCCATCAGTTTCGGGTTGATGGACTTTGTGTCATCCCATGGTGGTGCGATTCCTGACTCGGCGATGAGGGTAGAGAGCCAAAATTTACCCAAAGAGTTGGGGCAATTTAGGGGGCAATTCAGTCATCCCTTGGTGGTTCGAGCCAAATTGGAAATTGCTGCAGCGTGTCATGCGCACGGCAAGGTGCCCTCTCATTGCGTGGTGACTGAATTTGCCGACGTGCAGGCCATGCGGTTGGCCGCCCAGCGGGCTTGCAGAGAGTTTGGCTACACCCGCATGTGGAGCATCCACCCCAGCCAAATCCGTCCTATTTTGGAGGCCATGGCCCCCACGGAAGCAGATGTCGAACAAGCTGCTGCCATCATTGGGGCCGCTGCAACGGCTCATTGGGCTCCCGTGAACTATCAAAACCAATTGCATGACCGTGCCAGTTACCGTTATTTTTGGCACATTTTGGAACGCGCACACTCAACAGGTCGTGTGTTGCCCAACTCTATGTGGGCTTACTTCAATACGCAGCCCAATACGAATCACTAAAGGAGCCAGCATGCAAAGTGTTTTTTCTATCCGTTCATTGGGTGACCTAACTGGCTACCGTGATGTCTATATTCTTAGTGTGAGCTCGCTGGTTGGCTTGGCGTTGGGCTTGATGATCGGCTTGGCGGCGTTCCAGACGCATGCTCAAACCTCAAGCACTCCACCCAAAGCGAAATCAATGGGTAAGTCTGCTGAGGCTGCCAAACGCAATACGGGCAGTGGCGCCAAAACTCTACAGGCTAAGAAAACCGCTGGCGTATATGACGCGGCTCATTTTGCAAATCTTCCGGAGCTTTCTAGTAAGCAGCTGGAGCTAGCCCAGCAGGTACTACTTGGCCAAATGCCCTGCGAGTTAGGCGCCTCGGTGTTGGTGCAAGCTGTGCCGCAGGCTGCTGGTTATTTTCAAATCCATTTGGGCAAGCAGCGTTTTGTGCTGGCCCCGGTAGAAACCTCTACAGGCGCTTTGAGGCTAGAAGACCCCAGCACGGGTGCTGTGTGGCTTCAGCTTGCCAATAAATCGATGATGATGAACAGCCAATTGGGCAAGCGGGTGGTGGACGAGTGCATGAGTCCATCGCAAACTCAAGTGGCGCGTGCCATGGAAAAAAATCCACCTCCTTCATTGCTTGAGCCTCTATCGCCTCCCAAAATTTTGCAGAATTCATTTGCTCAACAAGATTCGCCAAATTAACCCCCGCTTTCATTAAGTAATTCACAGGAGTTTTTATGTTGCAAACCTACCGTACCCATGTTGCTGAACGCGCTGCGTTGGGCATTCCTGCCTTGCCCTTAACAGCCAAGCAAACCTCTGAGTTGATTGAATTGCTGAAAAACCCGCCCCAAGGTGAGGCTGCCTTTTTGCTCGACCTGATCACGCACCGCGTGCCAGCCGGTGTGGACGACGCAGCCAAGGTTAAAGCCAGCTATTTGGCCGCTGTTGCCCACGGCACCGAGGTTTGCTCCCTGATCAGCCGCGCTAAAGCCACCGAGTTGCTGGGTACTATGCTGGGCGGGTACAACCTGACCCCCTTGATTGATTTGCTGGACGATTCTGATGTGGCTTCTGTAGCAGCAGAAGGTCTCAAGAAAACTTTGCTCATGTTTGATCAGTTTCATGATGTGCAAGAAAAATCGCAAAAAGGCAATGCCTTTGCCAAAGCGGTGGTTCAAAGCTGGGCCGATGCCGAGTGGTTTACCTCGCGCCCTGAAGTGCCCCAGAGCTTGAAACTCTCGGTGTTCAAAGTCACTGGCGAAACCAACACCGATGACTTGTCTCCTGCACCTGACGCCTGGAGCCGCCCCGATATTCCCTTGCATGCGCTGGCGATGCTCAAAAACAAACGCGACGGCATCACCCCAGAAGAAGACGGCAAACGCGGTCCCATCAAGTTCATTGAAGACCTGCGTGCCCGTGGCAACTTAGTGGCCTACGTGGGCGATGTGGTCGGCACAGGCTCTTCCCGCAAGTCAGCTACCAACAGTGTGTTGTGGTTCACCGGCGAGGACATCCCCTTTGTGCCCAACAAGCGATTTGGTGGTGTCTGCTTGGGCTCCAAGATTGCGCCTATTTTTTACAACACCATGGAAGACGCGGGTGCTCTGCCTATTGAGCTTGATGTCAGCCAGATGAACATG